>JAOTXX010000002.1 GCA_029862185.1 Myxococcales bacterium | reverse complement strand
GGCCGAGCACGGAATGAAAACGGTGTCTCCGCCCCAGTCCTCTGGCTGCAGACCCAGGGCAGCGAGCTCGTTCTTGACCGTGTCCGGATTCGCTTCCGGCTTGTCGATCTTGTTGACCGCCACGACGATGGGGACCTTGGCCGCCTGCGCATGGGCGACTGCCTCCTTGGTTTGCGGCATGACGCCATCGTCGGCGGCCACCACGAGGACGACGATGTCGGTTGCCTGGGCGCCGCGGGCACGCATTGCAGTAAACGCTTCGTGACCCGGTGTATCGAGGAACACGACCGTGCCCTGACTGGTGTCGACGCGATATGCGCCGATGTGCTGGGTGATGCCACCCGCTTCACCCGCAACGACGTCGGCCTCGCGAATCTTGTCGAGAAGCGAGGTCTTGCCATGGTCGACGTGACCCATGACCGTCACGACGGGAGGCCGATGTGCTCGGTCGCCGGCTTTGTCCTCAAACTCTCCTCGTGCATCGCCGACGATTTCGTCCTCGCTCATCGCGACGTTTTCGACTTCGTAGCTGAACTCGCCGGCCAACACCGCGGCGGTATCTGCATCTAGCGTGCTGTTGATGTGCACACCCGACACCCCGAGCTCCATCAACTTCATCAGCACATCGGTTGCCTTGAGGCTCATGCGCTGCGCAAGTGTCTGAAGCTGGACATTGTCTTCGATCCGAATGACACGCTTCTGCGCGCCTGGCACCGTAATTTCGGTCTGCTTGGGTTTCTTGCCAGGCTGTAGACGCTTCTTGCCCGGTCGCCCCTGCGGTCGGCCAGTGGGACCGATCGACGAGCGCCCGCGAATCTCGCGGCGCCTCGGCGCATGCTGCTCCCGCTGCGCGGCATGCTCGGCGACGATGCGTCGGCGGGCGCCTTCCGAGAGTGGTGTTGCGCTTGGGGCCTTCGCCTTGCCGCGACGCATGACGCCGGGCGGTAGTGGGTCATGAGAGAATCGAGTCTGCTCGCCAGCCTCTTCGGAAAGCTCTTGCTCCTGGAGTGGCTGCGCCGTGCGCGGCTCCTGCGGCGGCGCCGGCATGACTGGCGCGGCGGGGGGAACCGGAGTGGGCTCGGCCGCCACAGGCGTTTCGCTTCTCGGAGGCTCCGGCTCGGTGACGAGCTCCTGTGTGCTCATCGGCGCAGCCGGCTCTGACAAGGGCTCCTCGACCGGCACGGCCACAGGCGCTTCCGCAGCCGCTGGCTCCGTTTCCTCGGTCTTCTTGCGGCGCTTTCGGCGCACGACCGTAGGCCGAATTCGCTCTTCGACCATCGCCTCGCTGCGGTCCTTGCCGAGCGATCGCTTGATGCGGTCCACTTCGACTGGATCCAAAACGCTCATGTGATTGCGCACTTGAATCCCTAGGGTCGCAATCCGCTGGATCAGGTCGCGATTTTCGACCCCCAACTCCCGGGCGACCTCGTAGACTCGAACCTTACTCATTCATCCTCCGATAGGGCCTCGATATGCGACAGGCAATCGAGAACAGCGCGAGCGATACCCCGATCCGTCACCAGGATGACGCCAAGCTCCGATCGTCCAAACGCATCCCCTACGCTCGCCTTTGTACCCCACGTGGCCGTTGCGCAACCAAGCGCGGTTGCAGCGCGTGCGAGCTCATCGCCTCGACCCCGCGAATCCTTCGCCCGGATCAACAGATCCCCTTTGTTTGCCTTCAATGCAGAACGAACCGCGTCGGCGCCGACTGCCAGGCTGCGCGCACGCTGGGCCGAGCTCAACAGACCGAGGGCACGCCGCTCGAACTGCTGCACGACCATCCGCTCGATGCTCTCCGGCTCGACCTGAGCCACACCGCGAAGCGCCCGGGCTAAGCCGCCGCGCAGCGCCGCCGAACGAATGCAGGCCTTTTTGGGATGAACCGACACCCCCCGGCCGCCAAGGCGCCGTCCGAGGTCTACAGCGACGAAGGGTGCGCTCGGCCCGACCACCAAGCGAACGAGATCGTCTCGCTCGGTGCGGCTACCGCAGCCGGCGCACATCCGCCTCGAAGGCCTGTCTCGTTCGCTCCTGCCCATGACGCCCAGCATCGACGCTTACCTCTACCTGGTCTCCCGGGTGGGCTCGGTCTCGGTTCCCATCTCGGTTCCGGCCTCGGTTTCGGCCTCGGTTTCGGCCTCGGTTTCGGCCTCGGCAACCTTCTCCGCCTCGGCAGCCGCCTCCGCCTCCGCTGCGGCCAAAGCCGCTGCCTCTGCTTCGGCGACGGCGGCTGCTTCCGCTTCCAAGCGTGCGGCTTCCGCCTGGGCGGCCGCGACGCTCTCGAGCATCTTCACCTCGATTGGCGGCCACTCCGTATCGACGAACTCCGCAACTGCCGCTTTGAGCGCCTGCGCTCTGGCCGCGCCAAGCCCGGACTTGATCGCAAGGCGATCGGTATCCTCTTCGGCCGCGATGGCATCGACCGAGGAGTAGCTGTTCTGCTCGAGCTTGTCGGCAACCCGGCTGTTGACCCCACGGACCAGGAGCAGCTTGTCGCGCTCGCTCGGCGCCTCCGTCGATTCCGCCATCGCAGCCAAACGCTCCGTGCGGAGCTCCTCCATCGCGCTCGCGGCGTCCTCGCGTAGCTTCGCCACATCCTCCGCCGAGATTCCGGGCACCGACGCAAGCTCTCCTTCGCTGGCTTCGACGACTTCGTCGAGGCTCCGGAAGCCCATGCGGTAGAGCGACCGAGAGAGCTCTTCGTTGGTGCTGAGTCGTGACAGCGCAGCCATAGCTTCTTCCTCGATCTGCTGGAAGCGGGACTCGCTCACGATGTCTAGCCGCCAGCCGCTGAGCTGCGAGGCGAGACGGACGTTCTGGCCACGTCGGCCGATGGCCAAGGACAGCTTCGCATCCGGCACGACGAGCTCCATGTTCGAGTTGCCCTCGTCGATGACGACGCGGACGACCTCTGCCGGAGCGATCGCATTACAAACGAAGCGCGCCGGGTCGCGGTCCCACGGCACGATGTCGATCTTTTCGCCGCGAAGCTCCTGAACCACGGCCTGCACGCGTGAGCCCTTCATGCCCACGCACGCACCAACGGGGTCGACGTCGGAGTCTCGGCTGCTCACCGCGATCTTCGAGC
Source organism: Myxococcales bacterium (assembly GCA_029862185.1). Taxonomy (GTDB): domain Bacteria; phylum Myxococcota_A; class Polyangia; order Polyangiales; family Houyiibacteriaceae; genus SG8-38. The sequence continues at coordinate 124,414 of JAOTXX010000002.1, read as the reverse complement.
GAGCGCCCGGCTCTCTGGCCGCCGCCACGATGCGCACGATGCCTTCGTAGATCTCGGGAACCTCCATTTCGAAGAGCTTCACGAGAATCCCAACGTCGGTCCGGGAGAGAATGATTTGAGGACCCCGTGCCTCGCGGTCGATGTCCTTGAGGAGAGCGACGATGCGATCCCCAGGCCGGTAGCTCTCGCGCGGCGTTTGCTCGCGGGGTGGCAGCACGGCTTCGACGCCACGGCCGAGGTCGACGATGATGTTCGAGCCACGCTCGAAGCGGCGCACCACTCCGGTGATGATCTCGCCCTGGCGACCCTTGTACTCGAGGAACACCCGCTCGCGCTCGGCGTCGCGAACGCGCTGGATGATCACCTGCTTCGCGGTCTGTGCGGCGATGCGTCCGAAGCGGCTCCGGCTCTGCTCGAGGCCCAGCAGCTCCCCAAACTGCTTGTCCTGCTCGCGCGCCTTGTCGCGATCCTCGGGAAGGTAGAAGATTTGAAAGCCGAGCTCTTCGCCAATTTCCGCCTCGAGCCCGTGGGTCTCCGCTTCCTCGACGGTGATCTCCTGCTCGCTGTTCTCCACCTCATGCACGACGGTCATGTACTGAAAGAGATCGACCGCACCGGACTCTGAGTTGAACCTCGCTTCGAGCTCGCGATCGGGGCCGAAGGTTTTCTTCGCGGCCGTCAATATCGCCTGCTCGGTCGCCTCCACCAGAATCTTGGCGTCTATGCCCTTCTCTTGGCTGACCTGTTCAATCACATGCTGAAGCGAGAGCGCGCTTTGCTGCATAGCCATCTACCCACCTAGTTCGAGAATCTGTACACGAGGTTCGCCTGAGCGATTTCCGCGTGTGGAATCAAAAGGACCTTGCCGTCTTGATCGAGCTCGATGTTTTGATCGACGACCCTCAGCAGCGTTCCACGGAAGCGGCGCTGCCTTTCAATCGGGGTCTGGGTCTTCACTTTGACCTCGTGACCTGAAAAACGTTCGAAGTCCGAGAGCTTCACCAGCGGCCGCTCGAGCCCCGGCGAGCTCACCTCGAGGCGGAACGCCCCGGACGGCAGCACCTCTTCGTGGACGTCCAAGCTGGTCGATACGTCTCGGCTAACCGCGGTGCAATCTTCCAGAGAAACCCCGCTCCCGACCTCCAAGCCCGGTACGCTGCGGTCGATGAAGACTCGAATCACGGCCCCCTTCGGCTCCCGCAGGTAACGCACGTCGACCAGCTCCACACCGTGGGCGAGGCAAATTGGTTGGATTAAGTGCTGCAATGCCTGGATGAGCTGTTGGGTGGCCTGGGTCAATTGTCGCTCTGGGTCGCTAAACGAAAAATGGGCGGGCCGTGGCGGCCCACCCAGTAGAGGCAAACCAAATTTTCACGCCGGCACCTACCACAGCGCCCCACCCGCCGCAAGCAAACCGACGCCCTAACGCTTTGCGTCGTTGACAGCGTGAAAGGCATCTTGGTATGCCCCGCCAGTAGCCCCGCCGGATCGGCGCGGAAGCAGGAGGAAAGCATGATGCGTTCGTTGAAGATCGGGCACTGGGTTGCCCTTGTAAGCCTGGCTGCCTTGGTGGCCAGTTGTGGGTCGACCCGTGAGTCTGCCTGGGACACCAGCGCGGGTTCGGTTCAACTCGATGACGCCGCTCGGGCGCAGGTCGCCCAACTCATGGCCGCTGCCGAAGCAGCCTATGCCAACCGCGGGGATCAGGCGCAGGCCAAAGCGGCGATTGACGCATGGACGAAGGCCGCCGAAATCGACCCGACGAACGTGGAGGCGCTCAACGAGTTGACGCACGCGATCTACTTCTACGCCGACTGTCACCTTCGCTTCGACGAGGACAACCCCGACCTCTACAAGAACATGCACGAAGAGGGCATCAAAGCTGGGGAGCGCGCCTTGTCCGCGATGTCCCCCGCCTTTGCAGAGAAGATGGCTGCCGGTGAGCGCGTCGAGGATGCGATCAGCGTTCTCAACGCTTCGGCGGTGCCGGCTCTCTACTGGCGGTCCTCGAACATGGGCCGCTGGGCCATTCTCGAGAGCTTCGCGACGCTGCTCTCGTACAAGGATGAAATTCGCGAGATCATGGAGTTCTGCCTCGCGAACAATTCAGACTATTTCTACAGTGGTCCCAACCGTTACTTCGGCGTCTTCTACGCCAAGGCGCCGGGTTTCGCTGGTGGCGACATGAAGAAGGCAGCGGCGTTCTTCAACACGGCGATCGACGCATACCCGGACTACTTCGGCACGCGAATCCTCATGGCGGAAGAATGGGCGGTCAAAGAAGACAACCGCCCCCTCTTCGAAGAGCTCGTCAATTACGTCCTCAAAGGCGACCCGAACGTCATTCCGGAGCTCGTTCCCGAGAGCATATGCGAGCAGCGCAAAGCTAAGAAGTTGATGGCCGAGATCGACGACACTTTCTGATCTGAATAGGCCCCAGCGCTACAGCGTCCACAGGGCCAGCCCGAGGAGAATCCAATGCGTAAGTCCATAGTCTGTGTTGCGGCGTTTTTCGCCCTTTCCTTCCTGTTTGCCGGACCCGCTCCAGCATCGGCACAGGAGTACGTGTTGGAGATGGGGACTGTCGTCCCCGCGGGCAGCCCCTGGGCCCTGCAGCTCAAGCGATTGAAGAAGTACGTCGAAGAAAAGACCGGCGGCCGAGTGAAAGTGAAGCTCCGCCTCGGTGGCTCGAACGAGCGCTCGCTTGCTCGACGGACGCAGATGGGGAGCAAGCAAGGCTTCGCGGGTTCCGTGGGCGGCCTGAGCTCCATCGTCCGAGAGGTCAACGTCCTCGAAGCGCCTTACGTTTTCGAAACCGTCGAGCAGGCAGACAAGGCCCTCGATGATCCTGAAGTCTTGAAACAGGTTCGCGCAATTCTCGCGAAGCAACAGTTGGTCTTCGCGCTTTGGGGCGAGAACGGCTTTCGCTCGTACTTCAGTCGGCGGCCCATCCGGAGCCCGGACGACATGAAAGGGATTCGCTACCGCTCACAAGAGGCGGTCGCACACGTGGAAGCGTACAAAGCGCTCGGGGCGAGCCCGGTCACCATCGACGTCGCCAACACGATGACCAGCCTTCAGACGGGCGTCGTCGACGGTTTCGACAACACGCCGCTCTTCGCGATGGCGACGACCTGGTACCAGGGCCTCGACGACGACGAACGCAACCTCATCCTCTCGAAGCACTCCTACCAGCCGGGAATCGTCGTGTACTCCAAGAAGTGGTTCGATACCCTTCCCAAGGACATCCAGGAAATCCTTCTGACGGTCCCTTACGACCTCACCACCTGGGGCCGCGAACAAGTCCGCAAAATGGAGCCAGTGTTGATCAAGAACCTCGTCCGCTACGGCTACGAAATCCACGACCCGTCCAGCGCCGAGCTCCAGAAGTTCAAGGACAAAGAAAAGGGCGTCCCGGAGAGTGTCGCAAAGCAGGTTGGCCCCGCTGGCCAGAAGCTGCTGAAGGCAGTCCGCGCAGCGCTAGCCAAGTAGCCCCCCGTAAAGCCGGCTGCTGGCGTCCACAGGGTTGCACCGCCCCCACGCGGCCGCCTCCACGCAAGCGGAGGGGCAAAGCCCCGTGGTCGCCGCGACGCGGCGACTTTGCGGGGCGACTTTACGGGGTTTCGCCGTGCACATGAACCCAGGTTCCCGGATTATCCTCGGTGGCCATACCCCCGTGCCAGGTGTCCGGCAGGTCCGGCCCGGCCCAGTTGAATAGCCACTTGGCATCGTAGGGGGCCATGTTGATGCAGCCGTGGCTTCGCGGACGGCCGAAGCGGTCGTGCCAGAACGCGCTGTGGAAGGCGTACGCGCCTCTGAAGTACATGACGTACGGAACGTCTTCGAGCGAATACGGTGGCTCGCCGGGCTCGTCGTTGTCCATGGTCGAGGTCAGATGCTTGCCGCGGATACGGTGAAGGCCCCTGGGTGTGAGGTAGCTCTGCTCCGGGCGGGGCGTCTTCGCGCGCCCGGTCGAGACGAGCGTGACATAGCGCGGCTGCTTCCAATCATAGGCCACCACGAACTGCCGCTCGAGATCGACGTCGATCCAAGGGTCACCCTCTCCCACTCCGTCGGGCGGCGCTGTCGGCTCGATGACCATCACCTCGGCCTCGCGAACCAAACGTTCGTTTCCAACGAGGAGGTAGACGCTGTCGCCGATCCGGCGACGTGATTGCACCGCAAGCCACGATCGACGCTGGATGCGCTCACGGCTGGGCTTGAGCTTTCCTCGCTCGTTCAGCCGATAGACCGTCGTCTCCTCCCGCCGGGTTACCGCCGCCGGCAGATCCCAGCTTCCACCGTCCAGCGCCTGCCCTCGGAACGGGCTCCAGTCCTTGCGGCGGATGTCTTTGGCCCGGACGAATCCGTTTTGCTGAGTCCGCCAGTAGGTTTCGCCGTCTCTTTCGAAGCGTCGATCCAGGCTCACGTAAAACCCGGGTTGAAGGATCCGAAGCACGAGCGGGTTCTCGATGACCGCGGCCGTCGCCGGCATTTCGGGCTCCTCGGTCGACGACGCGTCGACACCGCCGTCCTCAGGGCCGGGAGGGACCGCGTACACCTCGTCGGCCTTCGGGATTCGCTTGTAGAGCGGGGTCTTTTTGCGAACCGTCACGTACTCGTACGGCATGTCCGCGTCGCGGTCCGGTTGCCGCGCACGAAGCTCCGGGAGACGGTCGCCCGAGAACACGAGGATGTCTCGCTGCCTGCAGGCGAAGCCCCCGGTGTCGAGCTCGTACCAGCCGTCTTCGCAGCCTTCATGGCCAACCGGCTCGGTCGTGGTCGAATGCAGAAGCGCCCCCGCCCGCAGGTAGCCGACTCGAGCACCCTCGGGACCGGGTGCCGATCGAATGGGCGTGACGAACCGCTTCGCAAAAACGCGTTGCGGCGGCCCAAGATCACGCGCCTTCTTTGGAAGCTCCGCCTCGAGGAACGCTAGCGGGTCATCGACCTGGCAGCCAGCGAGCGCAAAGACAGCCAAAGCGCCGATCAGCACGCAGCCGGGGTCCATCTCTGTTCGTCGTGTGCGCTGCACAGCCTGGGTCTGCTACGAACTGTCATTAGGATGAGCGCGGGTCAACAACTCGAAGCGTTTTCCACGACGTTCGGGCTCGTGGCATCCCTTGCAGTTCACTTCACTGCCCTCGCGTACATCACCAGCGCGACGGCACAGTACGACTTTGACTTCGAGCTGGCGCTGCCCGCGGAGGTCGAGTTTGGTCTGACCGGGGAAATGGCGCTGGCCGCCGATTCCGCACCACCCCGAGCGACAGGCTCCCCCGATCCACGATGGGCCGGAAACGCAACACAGGACGACGACCCCGAACCGGAACCGATCGACGCCGGCGTCCCCCTGGAGGACGCGGGCACTGACGCTGACACTGACGCTGACACTACCTCCTTCCCCGTCGCCTCCCCGACCCTCTCCGGCCCCTCCCGCATTCCTCCAGGCGCGCAGCTGGCCCTCCGGGTGGACCTGCGGCGCGTTCGCGAATCGCCTCTGGGCGCGGATGTCACGGCGTTTTTGCGGGGCGTGCCCGATTGGCAGCTTCTTCTGGCCGGATCGGGGATCGATCCCGTCGCAGACCTCGATAGGCTGCTGGTTGCGACCCCGAATCTGCAGCGATCGAAGCTCGTGCTGGCCGGGCGGCATCGACGTGGCGAAGGCTTTGCTCGCAAGAGCGTGAAACGTCTCGCCCGTTCACGGGGAAAATTCGTGCGCTGGCAGCGACGCTTTGGAGTTCCGACCGCGACTTGGCACAACCTCGACCAAACGCGACGCACCATCGCGCTTCTGAGCACCGAGCACTTCAGCATCAGCCGGCGACAAGATCTCGAGCGAGTGCTCGCGATGGCGCAGGCGCGGGAGCTTCGAGATGCGAAAAAGGAAGGACTGGTCGCAGCTCGCGGGCCCGATGCGCTTCTATCCATGGGGCCTGACGAAGCGATCTCTTTGGAGGTCGAAGGGGTGCACCGGTTCGTCATTGGAAGCATCAAGCACGTTCCGATCCGTGTGCGTCTTGCAGTGCGTGAAACCGGCGCCGACGAAGCCACGGTGAGCGTACTGGCCACGTATGAGTCCGAGGAGCTGGCAAAAGAGGCGTCGGTGTACTGGAAGAAGGTTGCGACGTTCTATTCGCAGCAGCTGATCATGAGCTTGGCGGGCTTTGGAAAGACCCTTCGCCGCATGGACTTCACGCCGCAAGAGAATCGAATCCAGGTCTCCTTCAAACTCAACGCCGACCAGATTCGCTTCATCCTGAGCTACGCGGAAGGCCGGCTGCAGGGCTCGGGCGGCGCGTCGCGCACACGCACGGACCCAACAAAAAAGGGGCCCTGAGGGCCCCTTTTTCTCGATTCGTAGTCTCAGTGACTCAGAGGACGAGGTCCTTGAGCTTCTTGAGAGGTGTTGCGCGAATCTTCTTAGACGCAGCCTTGGGTGGAAGCATCATCTCCTCACCGGTTGCCGGGTTGCGTCCCATCCGAGCGGGTTTCGCCGGGATTTTACGAACTTTGAGCTTGATCATATCTGGAATGACAAATTCCCCCGGACCACGGCGACCAAGTTCTTTCTTCACGAGGTCTTGAAGCGCACCAAAGACGCTCGTGATTTCCTTCTTGGTAAGGCCGCTCTTGTCGGCCAGCTCGCTCATGATCTGGGCCTTCGTCATTCGCTTGCCCGCTACCATAGTTCCCTCCTAACTCTGTGACCTGCCCCTTTTGTTCAAAAAGGCCCCCAAAAGAAAGCCCCAGGCAGGAACGGGCCATCTATGCCTGTGCTTTTCCTTGCTGACAAGGGTCTTTGTGCGGTTTCGCAAACAAATTTCTTGGGGTTAATCGATCCCGGACCGCGCGTGACCCCGCTCGACAGAACGAGGCCCTCTCGGCAAGGACGCTTTCCCACAGCCCGTCCACAAGTGATCGGACGGCAGCGCTCCGCTTTGCCGGACGCCAACCACGCGGCAAAATCTGCTCTGGTTTCGGTTGGATAGCAGTCAAAACGAAGGCATCCACTAAGAATGGGGGCCACCATCGGTAGCGCTCGAGGCCGGTTTTCCACAGGCGCAAAGGGTTAACGCGCGGCCTCTACGGCGGCCATCAGAGCCTCGGTCCGGGCCATCATCTCACGCTCTTCGCGCGTACTGGCGTGATCGTGGCCCAGGAGGTGGAGGAGGCCATGCGCCAACAAAAACGTCACCTCGTGCACGATCGCGCGATCGTGCTCCGCGGCCTGGCGGCTCGCCGTAGGCACGGAGATCACCACATCGCCGAGGAGCCCTGGGGTCGTTTGCGGCCCGGGGCCCTCGTGCATCGGGAATGCCAACACGTCGGTTGCGCGGTTCTTCTTCCGGTACTGGCGGTTGAGCTCGCAGATCGTCGCGTCGTCGCAAAGCAGAATCGAAAGCTCTGCGTCGGGTAAGCCGAGGGCCTCGAGCATGGCTTCGGCACGCCACCGAAGATCGGCGTGACGAACCGGGCGTCGTTCCAAGCCACGAGTGCGGAGCCATACGGGCATCGCTTGGCTACTGTCTCCCGCCTCCGATTGGGTCAAGTCGGAAGGCGGGGTGCCCAAGGCGGGCCGCTTGCTATGCTCCGCGGGTGTTCGAAAAAGTACTGATCCTCCGCCGTGGAGAAGCGGCGACCCGCGTCGCTCGGACGTGCCGTCGGTTGGGCGTCGAATCGGTCGTCGTCGCTCCCAAGGACGAACCGGCCAGCCGGCACATCGAGGCGGCGGATCGGAGCATCGAAATCGACTTCGACGAGGCTCAGGGCATTCCAACCGAACAGCTGCCTGCGATCCTCGAGCAGGCAGGCGCCGATGCGGCCCACCTCGGCTACCAAGGCCAGCCCGAGATGTTCGAGCTCGCGAGCGCCGCCGAAATGGCCGATGTGGCGGTCGTCGGCACCGACCTCGACGTTCTCGGCGCTCTGGCCGACCAGGCAACCGTCCAAGCAGCCGCCGAGAGGGCACAGATTCGTACGCTCCACGACCGCGAGGACTCGTCACGGCCTCGCGAAGTCGGCGTCATGGTTGCAGCCGACTCTCACGGAGCCACCGTCGCGATCGTCGAATACGACCGCAGCCTTACGGCCTCCGAGCAGACGCTGATCCACGAAACCCCTTCACCCGACCTGCTCTTTCGCATGGACGGGGAGGCGTTTCGGATGTCCCTCTTCGAGAGCGCTCGACGTCTTGCGGCCGAGCTTCGCTATGCAGGGCTCTTGGAGGTTCGGTTTCACATCGATCCATCAGGCCTGTCTTGGGTGTCTGACGTGACGATCGGCCTACCCAGGCACCACACGCTCATCGAAATGGTCACTGGGGTCGACCTGGTCGCGCTGCAGCTTCGAATCGCCTCGGGCGAGCCGATCCCCGAAGAGCTCGAAACGCTAACGCCCCGCGGTCACGCGCTCGACGCGTCCATCTTGGCGCTCGACCAAGACGACGCGGTCGTCTCGCTCTACGCCGTTTCGCCGGCGCCCCAGGGCCGGGTTCGCGCAACCTCGTCCGCCACGGTGGGGCTGCCCCTGCCGGCAGACGACCGTCCGCTAATCGCGAAGCTCAGCACCCACGAGCCAGTTCGCCACAGCGCGCTGCTCTCGATGGACCGCATGCTGGCCGAATTACGCGTCGAGCCGTTCGCCACGAACGTCGATGCGCTGCGGCGAGTTCTCGGCGACTACGCGTTCCGCGCGGGCCAGTACGACACCGAATCCGCCTTGCGCTTTGCCGCGGGCTGATGCCCCAATCCGCAACTGGCCATCAGGCGGCGAACGTCGACTTGCGCGCGTACACCCCCGCGTCCCCAAGTTGCTCCTCGATTCGCAGGAGCTGGTTGTACTTCGCGATACGCTCCGAGCGCGAGGCGGAACCGGTCTTTATTTGGCCCGCATTGGTCGCGACAGCCAGGTCGGCGATGAAGGTGTCGGCAGTCTCTCCACTCCGGTGCGAGATAATCGACGAATAGCCGTTGAGAGCACCCAGACGAATGGTGTCGAGGGTCTCGGTGACAGAGCCGATCTGGTTCACCTTGATCAGGATTGCGTTGGCAACCCCCTGATCGATCCCCATCTGAAGCCGCTCCGTATTTGTGACGAAGAGATCATCGCCGACCAGCTGAACCTGGCTGCCCTGGGCCTCGGTCTGGACTTTCCAGCCGTCCCAGTCGTTCTCGTCCATTCCATCTTCGATGCTGACGATTGGATACTTCGAACAGTAGTCCGCATAGATCTTGACGAGCCCTGCCGCGTCCACCGGCTTCTTGTCGAAGGTGTAGACGCTCTTGTTCTTGTCGTAGAACTCGCTCGCTGCACAGTCGAGGGCGATGGAGATCTCCTGGCCGGGTCGGTACCCCGCGGCTTCGATCGCGCGCGCGACGAACGAGAGTGCCTCCTCGTTGGTCGACAGGTGGGGTGCAAACCCGCCCTCGTCACCCACTCCCGTCGCGTGTCCGGCCTCTTTCAAAAGCTTCTTGAGGGTGTGGAAGGTCTCGGCGCCGGCGCGAAGCGCCTCGGAAAACGAATCGAATCCATGCGGTACGACCATGAACTCTTGAATCTCGAGGCCGCTGTCGGCATGTGCGCCCCCGTTGATGATGTTCATCAGAGGCGTCGGCAGAACCTGAGCCTGTACTCCTCCGAGATAGCGCCAGAGGGGAAGCCCCACCTCCTCAGCCGCGGCACGCGCAACGGCCATCGAAACGCCCAGGATCGCATTGGCTCCGAGCTTCGCCTTCGATGGGGTGCCGTCATGGTCGAGCATGAGCTGATCGACCTCGGCTTGGTCGAGCGCCTCGGCGCCGATCACCTGCGGCGCGATCTCACTCACCACGTTCTCGACGGCCTTCAAGACTCCCTTACCCATGTACCGGCTCTTGTCGCCGTCGCGAAGCTCCAGCGCCTCGTGCTCGCCGGTCGATGCCCCCGACGGGACGGCGGCTCGGCCGGTTGCGCCGCCCATCAATTCCACGTCGACCTCGACGGTGGGATTTCCCCGGGAGTCCAGAATCTCTCTTGCGCCGATGGCGATGATCTCGGTCATGAATTCACCTCGCGCTCGACTTAGCGGCTGATTAGGGGCGATGCAAGGATGTGGGTGCTAGGCTCGGCCGCCATGCACGCCCTGCTGTTCATTCCTTGGTTTCGCCTCGAGTCTTGGGACATCCCGCTGCCGTTCTCCGTTCCGGTTTTGGGAGACACTTTGTCGATTCAGCCGTTCGGCGTTCTCGTCGCAACCGGCGTGCTCCTCGGCGCATGGGTCGCCGGCCGATTCGCAAGGCGCAACGAGCTGGACCCGGTGGCCACTGGCGACCTGGTGACCTATGCGGTGGTGACCGGATTCATCCTCGGCTACTTTCTGAACGGCCTGTTCTACGAGCGGGACACGTTCATGGAGATCCTACGCGATCCCTCTCTGCTCTTCTCGACCTGGCTCGGCCTCTCATCGTACGGCGGTTTCTTCGGCGGCATTCTCGGCTGCTTCATTTGGAAGTACCGCAAGAAGATGGATCTCCTGCCGTACGCCAATGCGGTTTGCTTTGGTTTGCCGTTCGGTTGGTTGTTCGGGCGTGTGGGTTGCTTCGTCGTCCACGATCATCCGGGCAAGGTCACCGAATTCGCATTGGCCGTCTCGGACTACCGTTTTGGCGCCCCGCCCTATCAGCCGCGCCACGATCTCGGCCTGTACGAGGTGATCTTCTCGTTGCTGATCATTGGCCTGTTCATCTGGCTCGAACGTCGAAAGCGCCGCCCGGTCGGCTTCTATTGCGTGCTCCTCCCGCTCCTCTACGCCCCCGTTCGGTTCTTCCTCGACTTTCTCCGCGCGACCCCGCTCGAGGGCGGAGATGTCCGATACGCTGGGCTCACGCCTGCCCAATGGTCCTCGATTGCCATGGTCTGCGTTGGCGTTGCGGTGTGGCACTTCGCGGTAAAGCCCCGCAGGAACGAAGGCGAGCCGCAGAGCGCGAACGCCTGAGCCCTACTTGAGCGAGACGACGGTCACTTGCGGCCCGCCTTCCTCTTGGGTCGCCTGCCGAAATCCTTCGACGTAAGCGGCATCGCGGGCCAGGTGTTCGTGGATCGCTGTTCGGAGCGCGCCGCTGCCGACTCCGTGCACGATGAACGCGTTCGACTCCGCCGCGCCGTACATGCGGTCGAGAAACGTCTCGGCCAACGAGACCGCGTCGTCCGGCCGAAGGCCGCGCACATCGAGTGTATTGTCGCTCGTTCGAACGCTGCGCTGCGCTCTTGGCTGCGTGCCGGTCACCGGTGCGGTCTCCTTGGGTGCTCGCCCAGCGCTTTGCTTGAGCCCGCGGAGATCATCGAGGTCGACCCAGAGCTTCATCATGCCCGCGGCGACGCGAACCTTCCCGCGCGCCGGCCCTTCGACGACCTCGGCCGCGCTTCGAAGCCGCTCGACCCAGACGCGATCCCCAACTCGGACCGCTTCGAGATCCAGCTCCGCAGTTTCGACTGGCTTCGGCTCGAGCGACGCGCGGCGACGATCGATATCGCCAAGAAGCTCGGCGGCGTCGCTCGAGACCGCAGAAGCTGCGGCAACCGACTCGACTTCAGCGCGCTCGCGAAGTGATTTCTTGGCTTGTTCGAGGCGGCGATGAAGGTCTTTCAGCTGGTCGACGAGCTTCTGGGCTTCCCTGCTGAGCCCCTTCGCTTCGCGCGCCGCGAGCTTTTGGCGACGCATGTCCAGCTTCGCACGCTCCTCGCTGACTTCCGCGCGTTCGTGTTGAAGGGCCGCTTGCTCCTCCAGCGCCGCCTTGGTCGCTGTGTCGAGCTTGGCGACGAGGGTCTCGAAGCTCCGCGAATGCTCCGGCAGCGCAATGCGCGCGGCATCGACCACGCCGGAGGGAATCCCAAAACGTCGCGCGACTTCGAGCGCGTTGGAGCCGCCCGGCACGCCCATCCTCAACCGGAAGGTGGGCGCCATCTCGTCGAAGTCGAAGCCCACCGCGGCGTTGTGCATCTCGTCGCGCTCGGCTGCTAGAGCCTTTAGGGCTTCGTAGTGGGTCGTGACGGCAACGGCCGCGCCCCGTTCGACCAGTGTGGATACGATAGCGCACGCTAAGGCCGCGCCAGCTTCCGGATCGGTCGCACCCGCGAGCTCATCGAGAAGGACCAGGACACGTTCGTTCGCCTGTTCGAGCACGGTCCTGAGCGTGACCAGGTGGGCGGAAAACGTCGAAAGGCTACGCGCGAGACTTTGCTCGTCGCCCACAGCCGCGAGCACCGGCGCAAAGAACCCACAAACGCTCCCCTCTGCCACCGGGACCGGAAGCCCGGCTCGAGTCATGAGCGCCGCCAGGCCGAGCATCTTGAGCGCGACCGTCTTGCCGCCAGCATTGGGCCCCGAGATCACCAGCGCCTCGCCGCCCGCAAGATCGATGTCGTTTGAGATAACCTCGATGCCTCGCAGAACGAGCAGCGGATGGCGGGCCTCGCGCAAGGAGATTCGTGGCTCGGCCGAGAGCTCCACGAACTCCGCACGCAGATCGACTGCAAGCTTGGCGCTGGCGCCCCGCAGGTCCGCATGATCGAGCGCTTCGGCAGCAGCGCGGAGCTGGGGCACGTATTGGCGAACCAAGTCGGAAAGCGCGGCGAGGATTCTCCGTTCTTCGCGTTCAAGCTCGGCCTGAGCCATCTTGAGCCGGTTGCCACGCTCGACCAGCTCGCGAGGCTCCACGAAGATCGTCGCGCCGCTGGCGCTCGAGCCATGGACGATCCCGTGGAAACGCTCGTGTGCATCGGCACGAACCGGGAGCACGTAGCGTCCTTCGCGAATCGTGTGGAACGAGTCCTGCAGGATCGCGCTTCGTTTCTGGATCAGGTCTTCGAGCTTTCGAATGATCCGAGCTCGGAGGTTTCCGGCCTCTTCGCGTAGACGCGCGAGCTCGGCGCTCGCCGAGTCGAGAATCGTCCCGTCATCGCCGATCGACATCCCGACCTCTTCTTCGAGGCCATCCAGCGTGGGATCGATCGCGCACGCGCGATACAGGTTCGGAACGCGATCTTTGCGCTGGCCGAGAAAGCGTCGCAGCGCCCCAGCCGCGCGCAGCGTCATTCGGACATCTTTGAGCGCGCTGCCGTCGAGGACTCCTTCCCGCTCCAGATGCTGCAGGGAGGTTTCGATTTCGCAAATGCCGTCGAGCGGAAGCGGCTCATCTCTGGCGAGGAGCGCCCATGCTTCCTTGGCTTCGGCGATGGCGCGTTCGGTCTCGTCGAAGGAGTTGGCGAGCTTCAAGGAAAGGCCTTCGCCCAGCGGACCTCGGCATCGCTCCGCGACCGCCCGCTCTACCTGGTCCCACTCGAGATCGGCTAGCGTCTTTCGCTCGGCCTCATTCACTGAGCCCACTCGGGAACCTTGAGGTCCGAGGAACGGGCTGGGGCCTCGCGCTTGCGCTTGGGAACCTGGGCGCTGCGAGGCTTTGCGGCAGGCCTCTTCGGGGCGTGGAGCTCGATCAAAACGGTTTCCTCTTGGCTCGGGGTGATCGCGGTGCGTCCCCTCCGTGTACCAAGCTTTGCATGAAGCACCAGCGTCGTACCCCGCAAGACCTCTAGCGTGCACGGCGTCGAGGCACAGGCCTCCGAGCCGCCTTCGTACAAAACGCTGGCGCCTGCGGGGTCGCTCGCAACATGAACGTTCACCCACATCGGCTCCGGCTCCGCTTCGGGAATCGGCGGCGTCTCCTCGACGGCGTCCGGGGCTTCCGCGACGGGTTGTTGCTGAGGCTCGAATGGAACCGCGCTTGCCTCCGCCTCGCTCCCCGGGCCGGAACGCGAACCGAGCGCGGACCATACGAGAAGGCCAGCTGCACCCATCACCGCCGCTACCCAAACCCAAGATGAGGTCTTCCGCCTTGGCACTGAGTCGAGCTCACTCGTCAGCGGCGCGCCGAGGACCGAGGGTGGGGTCCGTCGCGTCGCGCGGCTCAGGCGGCCATCGAGAGCACAGGCGACGGCCTCGGCGAGCTCCTCGGTGTCTTGGTAGCGGTCGTCAGGACTCTTCGCGAGCGCCTTTCGGATCACGAGCTCGAGCTCCTGGCTTACCTCGGCGTGCGGATTCACCTCGTCGATGGCAGGCGCGTCCGCGGTCAGGTGCTGGGTGAGGATCCCCATGAACGTATCGCCCTCGAACGGCACGCGGCCCGCGAGACATTCGTAGAGAATGATGCCGAGGGCGTACACATCGACCCGATGGTCCAGCTCCCGACCCCCCGCTTGCTCGGGCGACATGTATTCGGGGGTGCCGAAGATCATCCCCGTCTTGGTGAGCTTTCGCCCTGGCGCCCCGTCGGTCTCGATGTCGCTCATCTTCGCGATGCCAAAATCGACGATCTTGACGAAGTCGTCGATACCGTCGCGTTGCGTCAGAAAGATGTTCTCGGGCTTGATGTCTCGGTGGACAATGCCCTTGGCGTGCGTCGCGGAAAGCGCCCGGCAGCACTGCAGGACGATGTCGCAGGCGCGATCCGCTTCGATGGTCGCCTTCTTGCCTAAGACGTTGCCGAGGTCCTCGCCATCCAGGAACTCCATGACGAAGTAACTGGCGCCGCGCCTGGTCTCTCCGAAGTCGAAGATGTCGACGATGTTCTCGTGCCCGATGCGCGATGCGCTTCTGGCTTCCTGACGGAAGCGCGCAACGACCTCGGGGCGACGGGACAAGTCATCGCGAAGGACCTTGATCGCCACCCGCTTGTCGATGTCCCGATGCAGGCCTTCGTAGACCAAACCCATCCCGCCCTCGCCGATCCGGCTCTTCACCAGATAGCGACCGGCAAGCACGTTGCCGATCAGGGGATCGTTCGGGTCGAGGGGGCTGGCGCTCATCTGCGACGTCGTGATTAGACGCGTCGCGTCGACCGGACAGAACACCTCTCCGCCGCCGTAGTCGATTCTGCAGGCGGGACATACCTTCATCTTGGTGAATTCTCTATTAACTCCCCACAAAACACGGTAGCATTGCGATTAATGGAGGGTCAACGAAGGGGCGGAATTCGCAGGCCCGCGTTGCCAATCGAAACCAGCTTTGATACGCGCAGGCCGTGGCTCCGACCGTACGATTGCTCGACGATACGCTGATCGACCAGATCGCCGCTGGCGAGGTCATCGAGCGGCCCGCGAACCTGGTGAAAGAGCTGCTCGAGAACGCGATCGATGCCCGAGCGAGCTCGATTACCGTGTCAGTGGAAGATGGCGGACGTGCGCGGGTTCGCGTGACGGATGACGGGATCGGAATGTCCGCGGAGGATGTGACCCTGAGTGTCCATCGACACGCCACCAGCAAGATCGCGTCCTTCGACGACCTGGTTCGCGTCTCCACGCTGGGCTTCCGAGGAGAGGCGCTTCCCTCGATCGGGTCGGTCTCCAGAATGACGATTCGAAGCCGCTTGAAGGATACCGTCGAGGGGACCCAAATCCTGGTCGAAGGCGGGGAGCTGCGAGACGTCTCGCCGGCGGGATGTCCACCGGGGACGACGGTGGAGGTGAATGACCTCTTTTACAATGTTCCGGCAAGAAAGAAGTTTCTTCGAGCGCGTCAGACTGAAACTTCGCGTATTTTCGAGGTTTGTCAGCGCCTCGCCTTGAGCCATCCCGAGCTGCGCTTGGTCGTCACCTCGGAGGGCCGAACCGCGCGGCAATACCTGCCGACGAGCAGCCTCGCGGAACGCGCCTACCAGGTCTTCGGCGACCTTGCTCTGGAGGAGATCCATGCCGAACGGGACGGCGTGGCCCTCGATGCAGTCCTCGCCGCCGCCGAGCACGCCCGCGCGGGGGCTAGGCACCTCTTTCTCTTCGTCAACGGCCGGCCTGTGAACGACCGCCGGCTCGCCCGTGCAATCGCGTTTGCATATGGAGATCGGCTGTCACCAGGCCACTATCCACGCGGAGTGGTTTCGCTTCGGCTCGCGCCCGAAGACGTCGACGTCAATGCACATCCGCAGAAGACGGAAGTGCGCTTCAAACGGGCCGCTCAGCTCGTCGATCTCGTGACCAGGATGATCGCGGCCCGGCTTTCCGCTGCACCTGCCAGCGACGCATACTGGGAAGCGCGCATTGGCGCATTGGGGCCGTTGCGGGACGCCGGGGTCGCGGCCGCCGGCGGGGGTGGGTCCTCGACTGCACCCGGCGTCGCGCAACCGGTCGCCGAGTACGAACCGAAGAGTCCAAACGGGCTTCGACTCGTCGCACATGTTCGTGACCGCGTTTTGATTTGCGAGACTCGGGATGAGATCCTGATTCTCGATCGCGAGCGCGCGGATGGCCTCGTTCGCTACGACGCGCTTCGTGAAGCTACCGAGGCTGGCGCCGTCGCCCGGCAGAACCTGCTCTTTCCCGATCGACTCGAGCTCGCGGCGTCGGCCAAGGCCGCAATCGGGTGCCACGAGACCGTACTTCGCTCCCTGGGCTTCGACTGGTCCGAGCTCGGAGAGGGTTCGTACGTAGTCCGCGCAGTGCCCGCAGTGCTCGCCGATGCCCGTGCCGCATCGCTTTTCGAAGACGCCCTCGCTGCTCTGCAACATGGCGGCCAAGACCCCATGAGCGCGGCTCTTCGCGCCCTCGCGCAACGGGCGGCGACGGTCAATGGCCAACCGCTCGGCCAGGCCTCGGTAGAGCGCATCGTCGCAAACGTCTGGCCAAGCCGTGAAGCCTATCGCTCCTGCGTTCTCGGTCGAGTGCCGCTTCCCACTACGGGCGCGGAGGCGGCGATTGACTGAAAGCCTCGAGCCGATTCTGGTGATCACGGGCCCAACCGCCACGGGCAAGACCGCTGCGGCAATCGAGCTTGCGCGTCAGCTCGGCGGCGAGCTCGTGGGCGCCGATAGCGTGCAGGTGTACCGCGGCTTCGATATCGGATCGGCCAAGCCGAGCGCTGCGGAGCTCGAGGGCGTCCCCCATCATCTCATCGACGTCTTCGATCCCGACCAAGAAGTGGACGCGGTCGCTTATGCCGATCTTGCAGACCTGGCGATTCGAGAGATTGGCGACCGCGGGCGGCTACCGATCGTCGTTGGCGGGACCGGGCTTTGGATTCGCGCGCTCGTCCGAGGGCTCGTGGACGTTCCAGCGGTCGACCCGGAGATCCGGACGCGCCTGGAAGCCGCCGCGACGAAGGATGGCGCCGCGACCCTGCACGCGCGGCTCGCCGAGGTCGATCCGATGTCTGCCGAGGCGATTCATCCAAACGACGCCCTTCGCATCGTGCGCGCGCTCGAGGTTTACGAACAAACCGGCACCCCGCTTGGCAGGCTTCGCGCAGAGCACGCCCTTGGCCAGCCTCGGTATCGTGCGGTCCTCATCGTCCTCGACATGAGCCACGAGCGACACGGAACCGTCATCGAAGCCCGCGCCAAGCAGATGCTTGAGGCAGGTTGGGTCGACGAGGTTCGTTCGCTGCGCGCGAGATGGGGAGACGAAATTCGTCCGTTTGGAAGCGTCGGTTACCGCGAAATCCTCGATCATGTGCGCGACGGGGTCCCGGTCGACGAAACGCTCCGTAGAATCCGGAAGTCGACCCGAGTCTATGCACGCCGGCAACGAACCTGGTTCAAAACCGAGCCCGGTGTAAGCTGGCGGAGCGAACGAGCAGAGCTCTGCGAGCAGACCAGCGTTGACCGGATTGCAGAGGAACTGAAGCTTTGAATTTCTTTGGACATGCCGTCGTTGCGAGCTGGACCGACCGCCGGGCGGGGCACCTGCTCGGCAGCATGCTGCCTGACTTCGAAGCCATGGTGGGCGTCCCTTTGTCGATGGTGCACGATGCGGACATCCAACGCGGGATTGAGCTGCACCATCGGACCGATGACGCGTTTCATCGGACGCCGGCCTTTCTCGCATCGTGCGCGCACGCCCTCGAGGCCTTGACCGAGTCAGGTGTGCGACGCGGCACCGCGCGTGCGGTCGGCCACATCGGAACCGAGATGCTGCTCGACGGTTGGCTGGTGCGCGAGGAGCGTCACATCGACGGATACCTCCGGGCGATCGAGGTCGAAACCAACGCGTTGCTCGACTGGAGCGACCAGGGGAAAGCGTTTTCGAAGCTACAGGCTCGCCTCGCGGTCTGGGGAGCGCCTCGCGAATACGCCCAGCCCGCGTTCGTTTTGGCGAGGCTCCGCGACGCCCTTCGACACCGGCCCGCCTTGGCGTTGCTCGAGGATCAATCCGAGCAGGTTTCGGACTACCTCCCGTCGCTGCAACGGCTAGTGGAGCAACGCGCCCCAAAACTGCTCAAAGAGCTTCACGACGCGTTAGGCTTCGGGGACTGAGATGCTCGATCAAGGGGGACCACGCAGCGCGAGCGGTGAGACGCGCCGCCGCTACCTGAGGTGGGGCCGAATTGCGGTGACCATCGCAGCGGTCGGCTACCTCGCGAGCCGGGTGGACGCCCGCGATGTCCTGCAGGGGTTTCAAAGGCTTTCCTTGGGCGCGGCGCTGACCGCGATCACCGTCGTGATGATGGGCCTGTTCTGCGGCATGCTTCGCTGGCGGCTCTTGCTGCGAGCCTACGGTGCGATCGACATCCCCGCCTGGCCTCGCATTGCGCACCTCTACTTGGTCGGCCACTTCTACAACACCTACGCGCCGGGCGGTGTCGGTGGAGACGTCATTCGAGGGGTAGCGGGCCGGAAAGCGTTTGGAGACCTCGACTTGGCAAGCGCCACGAGCGGCGTCGCAGTCGTCTTCATCGAGCGCGTCGTTGGAGTCTCGGCACTTCTGGTTCTCGCGACTGGGGCCTATCTGATTCGACCGATTCCCGGAATCGAGAACTTGGGTCTGTGGGCCGCGCTCGGCCTCGGGGCGGCCGCCGCCACGTTGATCGGAATTGCGGTCGCACCGCGGCTTGCTCCCTTACTTCCCGAGAAGCTCGGCAAGCCCTTGCGCGCGCTCCCGCGCCTCTTCTCGATCGGCCCGTTCCTGGCCGCCGTTTTGCTTTCGCTGATCATCCACTTCATCAACATCGTCGCAGGGCATGCGATCATGCACTCGCTCGAGCCGTCGGTGACCTTCGCCCAATCGGCCGTCGTGATGCCTCTGATCGGCGCGTCCGCGTTCTTCCCCTTCACCGTCGGTGGAGCAGGCGTCCGCGAAGCAGCCTTTGCGGCGCTCTACGGAACCGTCGGCGTTCCGGAGGCAAGCGCCTACGCGGCCTCGCTCAGCTTCTGGGGGATTCAGTTGCTCACCGCTGGGGTCGGCGGCGTGATCAATCTCCTGGTTCCGCTTTCGGGAAGAGACCGTGGCTAAGCGACTACTCGGCCTTCCGGTGCACTCCCGTCGCATCACCGCCGCGTCGGCTTCCGCGCTTTTCGTCTTCTATGTCTTGACGATGTGCAGAAGCTTGTCGATGTACGACAGCCCCGAGCTCGCGATGGTTGCCGAGCAGCTCGGCCTAGGCCATCCATTCGGCCAACCGCTCCATACCATCCTGGGTGCGATCGCAAGCCGACTGCCGGGCGTTGATCCGCTCGTGGCCTTGAACGGTCTCTCCGCGCTCTTTGGAGCCCTGACCGTCATCCCGGCCACCAGCTTCGTGGAGGCGCTGGTTCGGCCCGATGCCGACTGTCCCGAGGGGGACGTCCGCTATGTCGCACCGAGCGTTGCGCTTCTCGGAATGCATCCGGCGCTCTGGGAGCCGGCCACGCGTATCGAGGTCTATCCTCTTGCCGTCTTCTTCGCGCTCTGGGGGGCCGCACGATTCGTAAGCGCGGTCCTCGACGAAGACCAGCAGCCGCTTCCCTACTTCGCGACGGGCCTCGGTTTGGGACTCGCCGCGAGCGCCAATGTCATTTGCGCGTTCGGCGTCGCCTTGGCGATGACCCCGCGACTCTTGATGGGGATCGCTCGCCAAGAGATCCCGCGCCGGGCGATTCGGATGCTGATCGGCGGCGGGCTACTCGGCCTCGCCGCGCATCTGTACATTTTCTTCGTCGCGGGACGAACGGATGTGGTCGTCTGGGGCGCGCCGACCAGCGCCCAATCGATCGTTCACTACTTCTCGGCTGCCGACTTCGCCTCGAAAGGCGTCGAATCCTGGTCCGAATGGTGGGCGCACGTCGGCGAGCTGTTCTTCTGGTCCCTCGACGACGGACGGCTCGCCCTGCTGGTTGCCGGTTTTGGCGGATACGCGCTCTACGCACGCAAGCGAGGGCTGGGCCGGTTCTTCTTCAATGCGACGTGGATCTTCTTCGTGGCGTTCATCGCTCGCAACGGCGTATTTGCGCCCGACGTCCTCGACTACAACGGCTACCTCGCGATTCCCACCTGGCTCTCGGCTTCCGGCGTCGGTCTGTTGGTGGCCTACTTGGGCCACTACCGTGCATCTTGGGCCCCGGTGGTGCTTGCGGCGCTTCTGCTCTTCGTCATGGTCGCGCCCCCGGCGCCATATCACCGCAGTCGACACCGCGACACATTCACTTCAGACATCGGGCGCGAAGCGCTTCGTTCGGCGCCGACAAACGCGATCCTGATCGTCGAGCGCGACCATTGGGTCGGTCCGATGTGGTATCTTCAGGAACAGCGCGGCATTCGTTCGGACGTGACGCTCTTGGCCCACGGCCTCGCCTCGTCTGAATGGTTCTGGGACCATCTTTACCGGCGCCACCCAGACCTCGAGCCATTCGAGCTGCATGGCCCGGGTGGCCGAGATGCGCGGGTGCGCCGTTTTCTTCGCGCCAACCCAGGACGGCCGCTCCAAGTCGCGCGCGCGACCCTGGCCGACCGACTCGGCCTGCCCAGCTGCCCAAGCGAATGGCTACTCGACGTTCGCTCACGCTGCGGCGACACCGCGCACGAGCCGGAGCTCGCGCGCTACGCTAGTGTTGCGCTTGCGGAGCTCGGCAAAGGTTCTCCGGGTACCGACGGCTTGATCGCTCTGGTAACACTCGACCGCGGACACGACCTGTACTCTCAAGGTTTTCCGCGCGCCGCCATTTCGACGCTCATCGCCGGGGTACCTCGGCTCTACGGTTTCGACGAAGCCAGTCTTGCAACGGTGCCGGCTCGCATCCAGCGCGCGGTCCGGCCCGCGCCTCTCTACGACCCGCCGGTGGCCCTCGGGCACGCCGCGCGCAATCTTCACTATGCGTCCAGGATTGCCGAAGCCACGGGGGCGACGGGGCTTGCGCGCTACCTCGCGGAGCTATCCGACGCGATGGGCCCGGTCGAGCCGAAGTTTGCAACCTTGCCGGCCTCTCCTGCTAACCTCTGAGCGATGCGACACCGAAGTCACGGCGACGGTTCCTTTCGCGTCGACCAGTTCGCGCGCTGCGGACCCGACTGCGTCTTCGAAGCGGGCGTGCTCGTCTTTCACCCCGAGAACATCGAGCTTGGCGCGAACGTATACGTGGGGCACCAGGCGATTCTCAAGGGCTACCACAATAACACCATGCGCATTGGCGACGAGACTTGGATCGGACAGCAAGCGTTCTTCCACAGCGCCGGCGGAATCGACATCGGCGCCCGCGTGGGAATCGGCCCTGCTGTTCGGATCATCACCTCGTTTCACGGCGAGGCAGGCCGCGACGTTCCGATTCTGAGCTCGCCGGTCGAGCTTGGTCCCGTCGTGATCGAAGACGACTGCGACCTCGGCGTCGGCGCGATCGTGCTTCCGGGCGTTCGCATCGGCAAGGGTGCGCAGATCGGAGCCGGCGCTGTGGTCGTGCAAGACGTGCCGCCCTACAGCATCGCGGTAGGCGTTCCGGCCAGGGTGACTCGGGAGCGGCCCCGGTGAGTGGTCCCGAGCTGAGCGTCATCATCTTCGCCTTCAACGAAGAGGACAACATCGCGCCGGTCTTGCTCGAGTTGCGCCAGTGGCTGTCCAAGCACGAGCCTTCCGCCGAAATCGTCTTTGTCGATGACGGATCTTCGGACGGCACCTCCACCGAAGCGTCCAAGGCGCTGGCAGGCGCGCCTCACCAGCTCCTTCGCCACGACATCAATCGTGGCATCGGCGCGGCGCTCAAGACCGGTGTGCGTGCGGCCAAAGGCGCGTGGGTCACATTCCTTCCGGCCGATGGGCAGATCGCGCCCGATGCCATCGGGACCCTTCGCGATGCAGCGGCTCGAGATCGAAGCGACGTAGTCTTCAGCGTCTATGACCACCGGGACGACGGCCTTCACCGAAAGATCCTCTCGGCAGGCGTCCGCACGCTGATCCTCCTGGTCCACGGGGTCCGCATGCAGAGCGACGGCCCTTACCTGTTTCGCCGGTCGCTGTTCGACGCCGACCAGTTGGTTCCCGACACCTTCTTTCTGAACTTCGAGTTCCCGATTCGAATCCTGGGCGCAGGCGTTCCCACGACCGTAGTGACCATCGCATGCCGGCCGCGACGCTCCGGACAGTCGAAGTCCACGGGCCTCAAGCGAATCTATGGGGTCGCCCAAGACCTGCTCGAGCTCCGCATTCGTCGCGTCAAAGAATCGCGCCGTCGAACGGCCTAGGAGCCGAGCTTCGAAGACCCTTGGAGCCTGTCGCGAAGCGTCGACCTCGGAATCCCCAAGGCACGAGCCGCGGCCGACATGTTACCGCCGTACTGCTCGAGCGTTTCCCGAAGCGAACCAGCGGATGAACAGTGGACCGAAGGCTCTGCGCATCGTCGGAGCGCGCGTTCGACCGAAGCGAGGTCGATGAGCGCGCCATCGCAGTCGATCGCCGCGAGCTCGAGCAGGTTCCGCAGCTCGCGCACGTTGCCCGGCCAGGGATACTCGTGGAGACGTGCGAGCGCCCCGGGTGCAATTCGACGCTCGCCGACGTCCTGCTCCATGAGACGAATGAAGTGGGCAGCCAGTGGCGCGATGTCGTCTGGGCGGACGCGAAGCGGAGGGATGTCGACGACCAAGCGATGGATTCGGTAGTAGAGATCGGATCGGAAGCGTCCTTCGCGCACCATCGCGCGCAGGTCTTTGTGTGTCGCGCAGAGCAGTCGCACGTCGACGCGGCGCGTAGACTCGCTGCCGACACGGCGAACTTGCCAGGTTTCGAGGACGCGAAGGAGGCGTGTCTGAAGATCGGGCGCCAGCTCGGCGACCTCGTCGAGGAAGAGCGTGCCCCCGTGCGCCTGCTCGAACGCACCGCGATGGGTTTGGACCGCCCCCGTGAACGCGCCGCGCTCGTGCCCAAAGAGCTCGCTCTCGATGAGCTCGCGCGGAAGCCCACCCCCATTGATGGGCACAAACGGGCCCTTTGGCCGCGGCCCCCGTTCGTGCAGCGCCTGGGCGATGTGCTCTTTGCCAACTCCGGTCTCGCCTCGAATCAGAACGGGCCATGGCAGAGTCGCAAAACGATCGACCTCGGCCATGACGGAGAGCATCGGAGTCGACTCGACGACGAGGCCCGAAGGCGCGCTACGAACATTGCTTCGGCGAACCACCCGAAGCGCCGTACGGCCGACCGTGAGCACGGCACCGGGCCGAAGCTCGTGTCGGCGGATGCGAAGGCCGTCGACCCACGTACCGTTGGTGCTGCCGAGGTCGCGGACCAAAACGCCCTGCGCCGAAGGTTCGATCCGGCAGTGATATCGACTGACAGCCCTGTCCGACAGTGTCATCGCATTGTCCGGGGCCCCGCCGAGCGAGAGCGGCTGTTCCCCGAGGTGGAAGGCGCGCGCCGCCGTCCCATAACCGCCGATGAGCGAAAGCCGAGCCCGCTCCGGGCCACGCCCGCGAATCAGCTCGGTCCCGCCTTGCGCGAACGGAACCGCATCGGCCTTGAGGCGCGTCACCGTGTACCCTGCCCCCACCGCAAGCCGCTGCCCAATCGGCATGACCGAACGCGCCCCGAGGCCGGGTCGCTCGTCCAGATCGTAGACAAAAACGGTGCCCCCGTGAGGCTGAAAAAGCTTCGACCGTGGGGGCACCGCCGTGGCATGGATCACGATATCGCAGTCGGGGTGCGAGCCGAGCTCGAGCGCTGAAACACCCAACGGAAAAGACCGAATGCGCCGCCCGGCGCGACTGAGACAAAGCGTATCGCCCAAAGCCACGAAGCAGATATCGACCGGCTCCGCTGGCGGTTGCGTAGATCCCGCTCGACCCTAAGCTCCGGGCACCTTGTCCGACACACTCCGTGAAACGTCGCTCACCAACGAGCACCGGACCCTCGGCGCCCGGCTCGTCCCCTTCGCCGGTTGGCTCATGCCCGTGCAGTACGCGGGCATCAAAAAGGAACATGAGGCGGTTCGCAGTCGCGCAGGCCTTTTTGACGTATCCCATATGGGCGAAATCCTCGTCGAAGGGCCCCAGGCGGTCGCTGCGGTGGA
Source organism: Myxococcales bacterium (assembly GCA_029862185.1). Classification (GTDB taxonomy): domain Bacteria; phylum Myxococcota_A; class Polyangia; order Polyangiales; family Houyiibacteriaceae; genus SG8-38. The sequence goes on along the minus strand of JAOTXX010000002.1, from coordinate 100,148 downwards.
TCATCTGGTGACCAACGATGTCTCGAAGCTCGAGGTCGGCCGCGCGCTCTACACCACTTGCTGCAACCAGGCGGGCTACATTCTGGACGACCTCATCGTCTACCGCTTGGAGGCGGACAAAGTCCTCGTCGTCTGCAACGCGTCGAATCGCGACAAGATCGTCGCTCACTTCGCAAAGAACCTGAGCCTCGGGACCCCGTGGAACGATGTGTCGGATGCTTGGGCGCTTCTCGCCCTGCAGGGGCCAAAGGCGGTCGCCATCATGGGAAATCTCGGTGCGCCCCCAGAGGTCCTCAACCTGCCCTACTTCCATGTGACCCGCTCGAGCCTGGCCGGCGTCGAGCTCTGGGTCGCCCGCACCGGCTACACCGGTGAAGATGGCTTCGAGCTTTTCTGTGCGAGCGATGACGCCGTGACCCTTTGGCGAGCCTTGCTCGAGGCCGGCGAGTCTCACGGACTAGAACCCGTCGGGCTGGGCGCCCGCGACACGCTCCGGCTCGAAGCCCGCCTCGCGCTGTATGGCAACGACATCAGCGAACAAACCCACCCCTTCGAAGCGGGCCTTGGCTGGGTGGTCAAGCTCGATGCCGGCGACTTCATCGGACGTGACGCGTTGCGAGCGATCAAAGCGGCGGGGCTCGATCGAAAGCTCGTCGGATTCGAGATGACCGGACGTGGAATCGCCCGCCATGGCTACCCGATCGTGGCTGATGGAAAGCAGGTCGGAGAGGTCACCAGCGGCTCCCCAGGGCCGACGGTTGGACGGAACATCGGTCTCGGCTATGTGCCTGCGGCCCTCGCCAAGGTGGGGACCGGCCTGGGGATCGAGATCCGTGGCAAGGTGGTCGACGCCGTGGTAGTGAGCACCCCATTTTACAAGAGGTGATGACAGTGACGTACCCAAGGGACCTCCAGTACACCCGCGACCACGAGTGGGCGCGTATCGAGGACGACGTGATTCGCGTCGGAATCACGTCGTACGCGGTCGAACAGCTCGGCGATGTGACCTTGGTCGACATGCCTGCTCCTGGGGAAGACGTCCAGGCACACGAACGGTTCGGCGACATCGAGTCGGTGAAGACCGTGAGCGAGCTCTTTGCCCCGGTCAGTGGCGAGGTGGTCGATGTCAACGCCGCACTCGAATCGAGCCCGGAGCTCGTCAATGAGGGTCCCTACGAAGACGGCTGGCTGATCACGATTCGCCCCTCCGACCAGGGTGAGCTCGAGGGGCTGATGGATGCGGCCAAGTACGAGGAGTACCTCGGAACGCTGGACGGCTGAGCGACCGGTACGAGCGTGAGATACCTGCCGCATACCCAGCAAGAGATTCGAACCATGCTCGCGCGTGTCGGCGTGGAGCAGATCGACGACCTGTTCGAGGCCATCCCCGAGCCGGTTCGCCTGAATCGGGCGCTCGATCTCGAGCCAGCTCTCGACGAGCCCCGGCTGATGGAGCACCTGGCCGCCCTGGCGCAGGCAAGCGCGGGCGCGAACATGCTCTCCTTTCTAGGCGGCGGAATGTACCGTCACCACGTGCCGCCGGCCGTGGACCAGCTCTTGCAGCGAAGCGAGTTCTACACCGCGTACACGCCGTATCAGGCCGAGCTCTCGCAGGGAACGCTCCAGGCGACCTTCGAGTTCCAGACCATCGTCTGCGAGCTTTTGGGCACGGACGTCGCCAATGCGTCTATGTATGACGGCGCCAGCGGAGCCGCCGAGGCCGTCTTGATGGCTCGGCGAATCAAGCGGCGCGCGCACGTGCTGCTGAGCGAGGGCCTACACCCCGAGTACATCGAGACCATTCGCACTTACCTGTCCGGCCTCGACACCGAAGTCACGATCCAGCTGATACCGACCGCAACAGACGGTCGGACCAATTGGCAAGCAGCCAAGGGCCTGATGACGGGCAAAACCGCTGCGATCGTCGTGGGCTACCCGAATTTCTTCGGCTGCGTCGAGGACCTGAACGCGGCGCGCGCCGTTGCGGACAACGAGGGCGCACTGTTGGTCACCGCGACCGCCGAGCCGTACGCGCTTTCAGTGCTTCAACCGCCGGGCGCATGCGGCGCTGACATCTGCGTCGGCGAAGGGCAGGCCCTCGCCGTACCCCCTCAGTACGGCGGCCCTGGGGTCGGCCTCTTCGGTGCATCGCAGGCCTTCGTTCGGCAAATGCCCGGTCGCCTCGTGGGGCGCACCGTCGATCTGGACGGCCAGCCAGGCTACGTCCTGACCTTGTCGACCCGGGAGCAGCACATCCGCCGCGAAAAGGCGACGTCGAACATTTGCACCAACCACGGCCTGATCGCGCTCGCCATGGGGATGCGTACGGCCATGCTCGGACGCCAGGGCTTCGAGCACGCGGGGCGGCGCTGTCTGAACGCTGCGACCTACATCCGAGCCGGCATTGAAAAGCTTGATGCCTTCGAGGTTCCGTATTCTGCACCGGTGTTCAACGAGATGGTGGTGCGAAGCAAAGGCCCCGACGCGAGCGAGGTGCTCGCCCGACTGGCCCAGCACGACATCATCGGCGGCATCGACCTCGGCCGCTTCCGAGGCGGTTGGCGCAAAGACCTCTTGATCGCGGTCACCGAGCTGCACACTCGCGAGAACCTGGATCAGCTGCTCGCCGCGCTCGCAGGCTGATCGAGGCTGCGAACCCCCAGACTGCGAACCGCTACCCCAAACCGATCGCAAGTGAACCAGCTCGCAGTCGCTGCAAAGATCCATCAACAATGTACGGCAGCACCCTTTGGCGAGATGTCAGCAATCCAATAAACATACGATATTATTTGGTTTTCTTGGTTAGTCCTTGACCTTTCGGGTCGCGAAACCCAACTAGCTAATTCGACTTGCGCGTCCCGTGGAGGCGATGGAAACTCGCCCGACTTCGAGAGATTTGATGCTGATGCAGAGGATCCTCCGGAGGCTGCAACATGACTGACCAGCGACGAAACTCTTTCATCCACTTCCGAGGCTTGGAGGATTCCGATCCGGAAACCGATTCGGTGGCCTGGAAGGACATCTGTGGCGACGCGAGCTGGGAAGGCCGTTGGGTCGCCCTCGACGGCTGCACGTACAACGACGCCGGTGAAGCGACCGCTGGTCTAGTCGTGGACTACGACGACAACCTGGCCGAGCTCTGCGCCCGCCTCAGCGCCGAACGCCGCAAGAGCTGCTCCGTTGTCTTCTGCGCGCCTGCCGAATCGGCCGCCTAACCGGATCTGAAGCTCCCCCTGCGAGGTTCCTCCTCGTGGAGTTGGCCGACCTACTCGTCCTCGTCCCAGGGGTGCGGCTTTTCTTCGAGGGAGATGGGCTCGTCGACGCCTGTGCATCGGTCCGGCTGGCCCTTGCGAAGCTTCACCGCGTTCCAGGGTCCGCCGCCCGCCAGGTCTTCGTCCATGCCCCATTCGCCCTTGATGTACTGATCGCCATCTTCACCGAACTCGATTCGGAAGTAGCCGCGGCCACGCCGGATCTGCGGCTTGCCGACGACCAGCTCCCGGCGGTCTTCCCATTGGAAGAGCAACAGGTCTCCCTCGATGTCGCCCTGAATTCGCCCCGCCCGCTCGTTCTTGACGTAGTCGCCGACAACCTGCGTGCCGCTCTGGCACAGGTGCATGTTGCCGTACTGCGGGGACTGCCACACCCCGTAGAAGGTCGCTCCCTCGGGCAGCGGACCGGCTTTCGGCTTCTGAGAGCCCCCGCAGCCGAGGATGACCCCGAGCAGTAGGGCCAGCGTGATCTGCTTTGCCTTCATTGGTCCCTCCCCGCTCCCACGATAAACGACCCTTGGACGAAAGCGTAATTTCGGCGTGTCAGCGTATTCGGGGGATGGAAATCGCGTGGTAGAGAACCGCCGGGCTCTCCGAGAGCAGCAACGCCAGGTCTCGCAGGCCCTCGAATACGGACCCCTCGAGGCGAAGCAGGGCGGCCGGTGGCGGGGGTTCGAGACGGTAGCTGGCCAGCACCATCGGGCGCAGCCGTTCGCGCAGCCTTGGAGGCACGTCGATGGTTTCCTTGAGGAGCTCGAGCGCCTGGTCCATGCCTCCGAGCCGGTCGACAAGGCCGTGACGGTGGGCGTCAGCGGCCAGCCACACCCGGCCTCGGGCAAGTGGCTCGATCTCGTCGACCGTGCGCCCCCGGCCGTCCGCGACGAGCGCAACGAAGGATTCGTAAAAGGCGTCGAGCTCGCGGTTCATCAGGCTGCGCTCCTCCTCGCTGAGTGGGCGATGAGGCGAGTAGATGTCGGCGTGGGGCCCCGTCCGAAGTACCTCGGTACGAATGCCAACGCGGTCGAGAAGCTGGGAGGCCAGCAAACGCGCCGAGACGACCCCGATCGAGCCCGTGAGGCCTAGTGGCTGGGCGACGATCGCGTTCGCGTGTGCGGCGACGTAATAGCCTCCGCTGGCGGCAACCTCGCCGAAGTAGGCGACGACGGGTTTCTTTTCGCGGACCCGGACGACCTCGCGGTGGATCAAGTCGGACGCCTCCGCCGAACCGCCCGGCGAGTCGACCCATAGAAGGACACCAAGCGCTCGGCGGTCCTGTCGCGCGTGACGAAGCGCCGCCACGATGGACGCCCGCCGGCCCATCGGAGCGCCGGACTCCGAGATGGCGCCCTTGACCGTGACCACTGCGATGTACGGCTCGCGTCGCAAAGGACGGAACAGCCTTGCTTCCTTGAAAGCGAGATATCGACCGCCCTCGATCAAGCCGGTCTTCTTTTTCTTGTCGTCCGCGACGCCAAGCTTTTCGGGCAGCTCGTCTTCGTATGCGAGCGCGTCGACCAGTCGTGCATCGATCGCGTTCTGACCACGGAACACGCCTTCTTCAAAAAGAGTCCGTGTTTGTTCTGGCGTCGTGCCGATGCGTTGAGAGAGCGCGTCGAGCAGTGCCGCGGTGTGTCCGTCGATGAGGGCTTGGACCTGTTCGCGCTGCGGCTCGCTCATCGATTCGCGACTCATGCGCTCGGCGGCGGTTTTGTATTCCTTACGGGCGAACGGCTCGACCTCGACACCGATGCGATCGAGCATGGGCTTCATGTAGTGCGACTGGGCGGACAGGCCGAGAAGAGTCACCGTCCCCTGTGGTGCAAGGTAGATACGCTCCGCAGCCGACGCGATGTACACCTCTCGGTGCCCTCCACCCCGAGGCAGGAGGACACAGGTTCGCTTGCCTTCATCCCGGAGACGGAGGATCTGCTCGCGAAGCCCGGAGCAGACCGACCAGCCTCCCTGGAGCGGAGGCAAAACGAATGCGACCCCTTCAATTCGAGGATCCCTGATCGCATAGTCAGCAAGCCTGCGAACGGCCGCAAGGGACGAGGTCCGCCGGAGGGTCTCCGCGTCAAGGAGCCTTCGGAGCCAGGGTACGGGCTGGCGCGCCTCGATGAGGCGTGGTTTGAGGCGCACGACGATCCAGCGGCCCCTCGGTCGCGATAGCGATCGGGCGATCGCCCACAGCGGTAGGAGGGGCACGCACAGTAGATTCCTGAACAAGCGGAAGAGGAAACGAAGCATCGATTTTGCCTATAGTGACGGCCTGTTATGCTGGGAGTGGTGGGGCCGGAAATCTTTACCGGTGACTAGCGCTCTGCTAGGAACTCATAGCACTGAAGAAGGCGAAGGAGCACGGCTCAGAACATGGCAAGCCCCCAGATGGTGATGTACGAGGAGGAGTTTGCCCAGGTCCAGGCCGTGACCAATCGGCTCGTCCAGGATGCGAACGCGCGCGTGGTTTTTGTCATCGACAAGAACGGCCAGCTCATCAGCGCATCGGGCGATACCGGAGAGCTCGATACGACTTCCCTCGCGTCGCTCACTGCGGGTACCATCGCCGCGACGGGAGGGATCGCCGAGCTGCTGCGGGAGCAGGAGTTCGCGACCCAATACCACGAGGGGGTTAGGCAGAACGTTCATATTCAAGTGGTCAGTGGTCGCGTGATTCTTGTAGTCATCTTCGACAATCGGACAAGCTTGGGGCTGGTGCGGCTTCGCGTGAAGCGCGCCACAGAACACCTGACACGGATTTTCGAGATGGTGATGGCCAAGGCACAGGATCCTTTTCAGAGCTCACCGTTCGCTGAGATAACCGATGACGACATCGACAACTTGTTCAACGACTGATTAGGAGAGGCTCAGGGGGATGTCTTTCATCAACTACTTGTCGCGCGAGATCAACTGCAAGATCGTTTACTACGGTCCGGGGCTCTGCGGCAAGACGACCAACCTGCAGTACATCTACAACCGCACGAACCCGGATGCGAAAGGCAAGATGATTTCGCTTGCCACCGAAACGGAGCGAACCCTCTTCTTCGATTTTCTGCCACTCGAAATTGGCGAAATCCGCGGCTTCAAGACGCGCTTCCATCTTTACACGGTGCCCGGTCAGGTCTTCTACGACGCGAGCCGAAAGCTGATTTTGAAGGGAGTCGATGGCGTCGTCTTCGTGGCGGACTCGCAGATGCTCCGCGCCGAGGCGAACATCGAGTCGATGGATAACCTCCGCACCAACCTCGCGGAGCAGGGCTACAACCTCGACACCCTTCCCTACGTCATTCAGTACAACAAGCGCGACATGCCAAACATCTCGCCCGTCGAAGAGCTCCGCCACTTGCTCAACACCGGAAACGTCCCCGACTTCGACGCCATCGCCACGACCGGCGAAGGCGTCTTCGAAACCCTCAAGTCCGTCGCCAAGCTAGTCCTCACCGAGCTAAAACGCGGCGCCGCCCGCTAACCGGGACACTCTCTACACTCCTAAGTTCCTGAAACCATGTGCGATCTCCGGCGAAGATCGCAGCAGGTGAGTTCTCACGAACCCAGCCCCATGTTCGACCGATAAAGCGGGCATGCCGAGAGCTGCACGCCAGGTCCTAGAAGGTGTCCCGCATCACATCGTCTTGCGCGGAAACAATCGCAGACGATTGTTCTCGTATCCTCGGGACTATCTCTTCTTCATCGGTCTGATGAGCGCTCAGCTTGTGCGTTCGGACGTCTGCACCCACGCGCTGTGTCTCATGCCAAATCACGTCCATTTGCTCGCGAGTCCCTTCAAAAAGGATGCCTTCGGAAGGTTCGTGAAGCGTGTCGCCCAGCGGTACGCGCAGGTTCGGAACAAGCGATACGGAACCACCGGGAAACTCTTCGAGCAGCGGTACTACTCCAAGCCGATGAAGTCTGAGGCTCACCTCGCGGTCGCCACCGCGTACATCGATCTGAATCCGGTCAGAGCGAATATCGTCGATGATGGCAACGACTACGAATGGTCGACGCACCGCATTCACTCGGGCCTGCCTTGCTTCACCCCAGGCCTCACCAAGCTCTGGTCCCCAACGGACTGGTACCTTCGCCTGGGTCACGAACCCGCCGCGCGGGCGGGCGCCTATCGCGACTGGATCTCCGAGTGCCGCGAGCGAGACGACTGGGATGAGATTCGAAGAGACCCCATCTCTCCAAAAGGGGGCGCTCCAACTCGACCGAACCGTTCGCGTGCTGCCGGCTGAGGAGTCGACCGCTTGTCGTTGCGATCCGTGCCGGGGTAGTCTTGTGATTTCGGGTGCTTGGAGGGGTGGAGAGTGTCCCTAGACGATGAGGTTTAGGATTTTTCCTGGGACCCAGATGGTTTTGCGGAGGGTCTTGCCTTCTAGCTGGCTCGCTAGGGCTTGGCGTGCGGCCGCTAGAGCTTGGTCCTCGGTGGCGTCCTTCGGGAGGGTGATTCGGCCTCGGACTTTGCCGTTGATCTGGACCGGGACTTCGACTTCATCTTCTTCGCAGAGCGCCGGGTCGTACGCGGGCCAGGGCTCGTTCTGAATGCTTGGGTGGTGTCCGAGCATCTCCCAAATCTCTTCGCCGAGGTGTGGAGCAAACGGGTGCAGAAGCTTGGCGAGCACGTCGAGGGCTTCGGTCGGCACTTTGTCGAGCTTCAGGAGCTCGTTGCTGAGCACCATCATGGCGCTGATCGCCGTGTTGAATCGCATGCCTTCGATGTCTTCGGTGACTTTGCGGATGGTTCGATGCAAGAGACGGGTGAGTCCAGCGTCGGGTTTCGCGTCTTCGTCGGCCCGCAGGGTGGCGTTGAACACACGGTCGAGGAAGCGGCGTACGCCTGCGATCGAGCTAGTGCTCCAGGGCTTGGTCGCCTCGAGCGGACCCATGAACATCTCGTAGATACGCATCGAGTCAGCGCCGAACTCCCGCACGATGTCATCAGGGTTCACGACGTTGCCCCGTGACTTGCTCATCTTCTGTCCGCCCTCGCCCAGAATCATCCCTTGATGGACCAGCTTCTTGAAGGGCTCCTTCGTCGGAACGACCCCCGCGTCGTAGAGCACCTTGTGCCAGAAGCGCGCATACAAGAGATGCAAGACCGCGTGCTCGGCTCCGCCGACGTAGAGATCGACCGGAAGCCACGCCTTCGCGAGCTCCGGGGAGCAAAGCGCTTTGGAATTGCGCGGATCGATGAAGCGAAGGTAGTACCAACAGGACCCCGCCCACTGCGGCATCGTGTTGGTCTCACGCGCAAACCAGGCGCCGCCCTTTTGGAAGAAGCGCCAATCGCGTGCGCGCGCGAGAACTCCAGCCGGGTCCTCACCGGGCTTGTAGTCGTCCAGCTCGGGCAAGCGAAGAGGCAACTCGGCTTCGTCTACCGCCATCGGCTCGTCGTATCGAATCCGGAAGTCGGCGCCAGCTCGCGGATCGCCGTCCGTTTCGACCGGGAAATAGATTGGAATCGGCTCGCCCCAATATCGCTGCCTCGAAAAGTTCCAATCGCGAAGCTTGTACTCGACGCGCGCCGTTCCGTGGCCCGCCGCCTCTAGGTCCGCTGTGACCCGCTTCTTGAACTCCCGCGTCTTCAAACCGTCGTACTTGCCGGAGTTCACCGCAACGCCCTGCTCGACCATGGCTCCCTTCATCGGAACTTCGCTTGGCGTACCGGTCTTGCTCACCACCTCGACGATGGGAATCCCATGCGCGGTCGCGAACTCGAAATCGCGCTCGTCGTGCGCCGGGACTGCCATGATCGCGCCGGTGCCGTAACCCCAAAGCACGTAGTCGGCGATGTAAATGGGAACTTCGGCGCCATTGACGGGGTTGATCGCCAAGCCACCCGTGAAGACGCCGGTCTTCTCCTTGTTTGCCTGGCGGTCACGTTCGCTCTTGTTCTTGGCTTGCTCGACGTATGATTCGACCGCGAGGCGCCGTTCATCGGTGGTGACCTGCTCGACCAAGGGGTGCTCCGGAGCCAGCACCATGAAGGTTGCGCCAAAGAGGGTGTCCGGCCGCGTCGTGAAGACTTCGATGCTTGCGTCGTGGTCGACGACATCGAACTTCACCTCAGCCCCTTCGGAACGGCCAATCCACTCCTGCTGCATGATGCGGGTGCTGTTGGGCCATTCGACGGCTTCGAGGTCCGCCAAGAGCCGGTCCGCATAGGCGGTGATCTTGAGCACCCACTGCCTAAGCGGCACGCGTTCGACCGGGTATCCGCCGCGCTCGCTCAGCCCATTGATCACCTCTTCGTTCGCGAGAACCGTGCCGAGCGCTGGGCACCAGTTGACCGGAATTTCGCTCTGGTAGGCCAGGCCGCGCTCGAAGAGCTTGAGGAAGATCCACTGCGTCCACTTGACGTAGTCGGGTGAGGTCGTGTCGATCTCACGCGCCCAGTCATAGCTGAAGCCGAGCATCTTGAGCTGACGCTTGAACGTCGCGATGTTCTCGGACGTCGTGTCGCGCGGATGGGTGCCGGTGAGGATCGCATGCTGCTCGGCGGGCAGGCCGAACGCATCCCAGCCCATCGGATGCAGCACGTCGTAACCAGTGGCGCGGCGGTAGCGCGCCATGATATCCGTTGCCGTGTAGCCCTCTGGATGCCCCACGTGCAGGCCCGAGCCCGATGGATAGGGAAACATGTCTAGAATGTAGGTCTTCGGACGGCCTGTCTCCTCGGGCGTGCGAAACGTGTCGTCCTTGTCCCAAAAGGCCTGCCACTTCGGCTCGATCGTCGCTGGCTCGTAGCGCGTCATCGCGCCTGCCATAGCATGTTGGCGAGAGCGCGGCGATCTATGGACAGCTTTGGAGGCTCGCGATCCAATCGCGGAGCAGCGTGGTGCCAAATGGATCGACGACCGAGGTGCCGATCGAAGGCATTCGCTGCGCGTCTTCGAGGATGAATCGCTGCAGGATGCCAGAGCCTTCTGGATCCCCGGGAGCAACGCGCGGCATGCCTGCCCAGGCGGGAAAGTACCTCATCTGCTCGCACAACCCGGTCTCATCGAGGGAAACCTCGTAGCGCAGGTCGAGTCCGTGGAGCGCCGTGTCCGCGTAAACCTCGGGGCGATGGCAATGGGCGCAGTTCGCGTCGAGATACGCACGGGCTCGCTCTTCGAGACTTCCCTCGCCGGCAAGTGGATTCGCCATCCGAGGCTGCGCGCTTGGATCGATCGCAACGTCCCCGCCGATGTCGAGGAGATCGATTTCCGCCATTGCAACGAGCTGGTTCGCGACCACTCCATCGTAGTCATGGTTGCGGTTGAGCTGCGACGTCTTCGGGCCGAGCACCTCATGAATCGGTTCGAAGTGGCAGGTGGTGCAGTCCTCGCGCTGCGGGAAGAGGTACTGGATGCCCTCGGGCGCTGCACTTCCTATAATCGTATATTCGACCGTCTTTCGTGAGTCGAGCAGCGCGCCATCGGTACCCTCGTCGTTCCATTCATAGGTGAAGTATTCCCAACGCCCGTCGTTCCGAACCATGAACCGCGTCTCGACGGGACGGCGGCTTTCAGGATCGCCTCTAACGAACTCGAAGCCGAAGACCTTGATCAACACGCTGCCGTCCGGGAAGCCCCAGGAGCCGTCCTCGGCGATGGTGATCCGCTCCGGGGTTGGGACCACCATGTACCGCGGCTTGAACGCGCCATCGGTCCACAGAGCCGAGCTCACTTCGTACGGAACGAGATCCGGCCCAGGTGTGAGCGTCTCGAGGTCGGTGAAGCAACCCGTGTCGGAAAGACGTGCCGGCATGGGCTGGGACGAATCGGGCAGGCAGGTCTGCACGTCGGGGCGCGGCTGCAAGGCAGGCCCGGATCTGGTCGAGCCTTCCCCTCCGCAGCCGAACACAAAGGCCAGCAGAAGGCAGCCCCCGGTTTTCAGACACCTCATGACTGTTCTGTAGCGGAAAACGACGCATCGCCCAAACCCGAGGTCGCGGCTAGTTGCTGCGAGCGCTCGCTTCGATCTTTTTCCAACGAAAAGGGGAAAGCAGGTGGGCCCAGTAGCCGCCGGGGAAATTTGGCAAGGACTCGATGCCGATCTCCGTTGGGGGCTGGCGGTCGCGTGGCAAGAACCGAGAACGAAACACGATATCCCAGCAGATGAGATTGGCGCCGTAGTTCGTGTTCGCCTCTTCGAGATGCTTGGAGTGATGCCAGCGGTGAAGCTCCGCCATGCTGAAGAACCAGTTGAGCGGGCCAAGCCGAATGTCCACGTTGGCGTGCTGAAACATGCCGTGAATGGCGGTGAAGAGCGTGTGCAAAGCAATGATGCGCATGTCGGCGCCTAGGAGAACCAAGGGCGTCAGAGCCAGGAACTGCTGTGCGAATAGGTCCAGCGGATGGAACCGACCCGCGTTGAGCCAGTAGAGCCGTGGCGCGCTGTGGTGCGCCGCATGAAAACGCCACAGCAAGGGGTACTCGTGCATCAGGCGATGAATCCAATACGTCCCGAGCTCGGCGATAACGAGAGCGAGCAACAGCTGCGCGAGCAGCGGCCACTCCCTTGGCCAAAGATCGGCGCCAACAGCATTCGACAGCCAAGCCGCTGCGATGGTGAGCGCACCGACGAATGCAACTGTGTACACCTCGGGAATCCAGAAGTTCACCAGGTTGTGGATGAGGTCGGTCCGGAGGTCCCCTTGGCTGTGAAGCCATTCCACTTGGTAGGGGTGGACCCGCTCGAGGACGAGCAGAAGAAGAACGACGGCGCCTACGAGTCCCATCGCGGTGAAGACCGGATTCCAGCCCTGCGCGACACCGTAGATCCCGAGCCCCATCGCACCGCCAAACACCGCAGGAAAGGTTCCGTACGTGAAGGCGGCATCGATGATCGTGGGCTTGAAAATCTTGGTCATCGCACTGCCTAGGTGATCGAGTAGCCCCCATCGACCAGAACCGTTTGTCCCGTCATGAACCGGGCCGACGAGCTCGCCAGGAAGAGCACGACGGGCGCGATGTCGTCCGGTTCGCCCCAGCGCCGGAGCGGCGTACGGTCGAGGAAGGGCCGTTCAAGGGGCTCCACGCCCTTCATGAGCTTGGTCATGTTGCTTTCGATGAGGCCAGGAGCGACGGCGTTGACGCGAATGCCTTCGCCGGCCCAGGTCGCCGCGAGGTTCTTGGTGAGTTGAACGATGCCTGCCTTGGCTGCGCTGTAACCGGGCACGATCGGGACCGCGTGGAATGCGCCCATGGAGGCCAAGTTGACGACGCTCGCGCCACCGTCGAGCTCGCTCGCGGCCAGCTTGTCTTTGCAGCCGACTGCAAGCCGATACGCGCCAAACAGATTGATGCCAACCGACTCCTCGAAGACATCTGGCACCGCTTCGTGCTTCCCACCGGGAAAATTCGCGCCTGCATTGTTGACCAGCACATCCAGGCGTTCGAGCGAAGCAGCCAGCGCTTCGATTGCGGCTTTGTCGGCGAGCTCGAGCTGATGGTACTCGTAGGCGGACAGGTCGCCTTCGTACTCACTCGCCGAAGCGCGCGTCCCGGTGATCACGACATCGGCGCCGGCACCGGCGAAGGCGTTCGAGATGGCCGCGCCTATCCCATTGGAGCCACCCGTGATCAGGACACGCGCGCCCGAGAAATCAAAGTTTGCCGCGTTACTCACTAGCGTACCTCGAGGTCGATATCGATCATGACTTTGCCGCCCGCGTTTGGATCGCTGGCCACTTCGATTCCTTCGCTGATTTGCTCGAGCGGGAACCGATGCGTGATCATCGGCGAGAGGTCCCAGCGGGTCAGCAGCTCGACAGCCTCTCTGTAGTCCGCCGGATACTCCATCGCACCGCGGATCGTCATCTGCTTCATCATGACCCAAAGGAAGCTCACGTTGACCGACTGCTCGTGGAGCGCCACCACCGTGAGGCGTGACTCGGCCTTTGCGTTTTGCAGGACGTCGGTGATCACCTTGCCCGCGCCGGACGCCTCGATGTAGGCGTCGGTGCCTGCCATCGGCGCACCCATCAGCGGGGCTTCGCCATGAAGCTTCTTGAGCTCGACCCAAGGGTCCCGTTCCGAAGCGTTCACCGTCGCGCGCGCGCCAAGTGCGGTGGCCAGCCCCAGCCGCCGCGGCGAGAGATCGATGGCGACGACATCCGTGATGCCTCGGTCACGCAGGGTGGCGATTGCGGAAAGCCCGATGGGGCCGGCCCCGAAGACCGCGACTTTGTCCCCCGGCGCGACATCCGTCCGGTCGACCGCGTTCATCCCAACGCCGAGCGGCTCCGAGAGCGCGGCAAGGTGCATCGGAAGCGCATCGGGGATTGGAAACAGGCAACCGCCGTCGGCAGCGTTTCGAACCAGGAGCTCCTGCGTGAAGCCACCTTCGGAGCCGCCGTTGCCGATCATGTTCGCCGACGCGGTCGGGTTGAGCACGACCCGCATTCCTGGCTTCAGATCGGACACTTCGACGCCCACAGACGCGATGACCCCGGAGAGCTCGTGCCCGAGCGGCATGGCACGCCCGAGACCCCCCATGCGAACGTATCGGACGTCGGTGCCACAGACGCCGCAGGCCGCAACGCGCACTATGGCGTCACGAGGCCCCGGCTCGGGTTTCTCCGCATCATCGAGTCCAACCTTGCCCGGACCGTGAATCTTGACCTGCTTGATCATCTCTCCGCCTTGATAGGGAATCGTTCGTAGTAGAAATCGAAGCGCTTGCGAAGCAGCTCTGGGTCGACCCCGAAATCGCCTGGAAGGTCGTACACGATGCGGCCGTGCTTCCCGCGGGGGTTCGCGGCCATGTAGCGTTCGAGCGCGGACCTCGCGTCACCGTTCATCTCGATGCCCGCGACCTCGTAGATGCGCTCCACCATTGCCACATCGTCTGCCATGAACTCGTGGAAGAGCACGTCGATGCTTCGCGATTCAGGCAAAAGCTCGCGGTCACGCACGCAGGCGCGCAGAAGTCGTTCGACCCGATCGATCCAATACGCCGCCACGGCGGGCGGATCCACCCTGGTGCGCCGCAGGCGGTCCCCGTAGGTGAGCATCGTGATCGCCGAAGCGACCACGGACACCGGGTCTCGATGCGTGATGGCCACGGTCGCATCCGGAAACGTCTCGATCAGGGGGCCAAGCTGCTCCAGATGTTGGGGCGACTTCAGGACCCATCGATCGGGACCTCGCATCCACTGCAGGGCCTTGAGCACGTTCTTCATGTACTCGTAGTGCGGGCGCTGATCGTGGGCGTAGTAGTAGTCACGCCAACGCGGAACCACGGCAAGCCACTCGGGCTGGTAGGACGAAAAATCGAGATTTGCGACCTCGATTTCTTCGTGAACATGGTCGGGAGCCAGGTCGTGCATGTTCTTGAGTAAGGGGGCGACCTGACCGAGCATCTGATGTTCGGCGGTGCACTTCAGGTAGCGCGGGTCCTCCGCTTTGCGCCCGGGCACATGGCTCGGATCGGGAATTGGCTCGAGGCTCTCCCAATAGGGAAGCGATCGGAGTCGGCTGTCTGCGGCGATCAAGTTGAGCAGGTGCGTGGTCCCCGAGCGGGGAAGCCCTGCAATGATGATCGGGGTGCGGATCTCCAGGTCGAGAATTTCCGGGTGTCGCCGAAGAACGTCGTGAAACCGCAACCGGTTCGAGGCGTAGCGCACCATGTCGCCAAAGAACCGAACCCGCCCCATCGGCCCGAGCTCTGCATCCTCGTCGACCGCGCGGCACCAGACGGCCAAGCGCTCGCGGAAATCTTCCGGTCCAAATTCGGAAAGCCCAGTTCGCGTCCGGGCCTCGGTCAGCACCGCATCCTCGCTGAGCTCGACCTCCGCACCGGCAAAGCTCTCGACCACCATCTTTTGCATGGGCGTGAGGACTGGCGCACCGAGGTCGTCGATTCGAATGTCGTTCACCCGCTCGATCACTTCGAATCCCCCCTCTGTGCGGCTTCGAGGGTCGGACGAAGCGCTGCGAGCTGCTTGCGAAGCCACTGCGTCAGCCAGAAGTTTTCGCTCTCGCGTTCGAGCTGCTCGTGCGCGCGGATCATGACCTCGAGCGCGGCGATGTTCCTCGGCGAAGCGTGGAGCGCGGCTTCGGCGAGGTGAATCGCCTGGAGCGGCTCGCCTCCGCTCAGCTTCTTGCCGGCGCGCCGCGCCACGACGTCTGCGCCGCCGGCGAGTGCTATCCAATCGTCGTATACGCTCGAAGGGGGCACCGAATACAGCTCTGTCGTCGAGCTGTGGTGAAACCAGCCAGCATAGGTCTCCCAGATCGCCCGCACGCTCCAGTCCACTTTTCCGTACCCTTCGCCTACGTCCAGCTCCGGCGGCAGCTGAATCTCGCGCATGAGGGTGTGGACGTCCTTGCCGTGATTCATGCCCCGCACGGTTTGATCGTGGACGTAGCGAACCGCATCGCGAAGCCGTGTCAGCTCCTCGCGAATGGTCTCCTTGCCCGCGACCGGTCCGTGATGCCCGGGCAGCAGCAGCTCGGGCTCGAGCGCTAGCACGGTCTCGAGCGAGTCGATGAAGCCCAGCGCCTCGCGATACCGATCGCCCCGCACCGTGACGAGATTCGGAAAGTGTCCAAACAGCGCGCTGAAGAGATTGCCGGTGAAGCAGATCCCGTGCTCCGGCAACCAGATGACCATCGAGTCGGTCGTCTCCCCGCCCGGTGTCCAGATGAGCTCCATCCGAAGCCCGCCCAGCTCGAGCTCGTGGCGCGCTTCGAAGGTGATGTCAGGAATCGGACGCGACTGCGCGGGGATCCCGCCGCCAACCTGTTGTTGAATGTAGGTCCAAGCACGCGCGATTGCATCAGCAAAGGCGAACGCACTACGCGAGGCTCGAAACGACGCGATGCGTGCGTCGTCGGCCTGATGTGCTTGGTTGCGGGCGTGGGCGACGAGCTTGGTCCCTTCCTCCCGCATCAGGTCGACGCCGCCGACGTGGTCGACGTGGCCTTGCGTGAGCAGGATGTAGCGAAGCGGGCTCTCATCGATGGCGTCGTAATTTCGTTTGTGAATCGGCGCTTCGAACCCCATCCCAGCGTTGACCACTACGCGCCCTTCGACTGTCGTGATCAAATACGAGTTGGAAAGCCCCTCCGAGAGATAAATGAAGTCGTTGATCCTGCGAGCCGCGGGCTGCGAGGCCGGCTGAATGTCGAAGCCAGAGGGGCGGGAGCGATAGAGAGGCGTCGCGGTCATGGTCTTTCCGAGGACGGTGCGGCCGAGGATAGCTGCGCTCCGAGGGCCATGCTAGAGTCGGTCCTCGCTCGGGGCGCCACAATGGGCTGAGAAGAACCCGTCGAACCTGATCCGGCTCAAACCGGCGTAGGGAAGCGAACCATCGGCTTCTTCCCTACTGGAGAAGCATGATGACTGATTTCAGAATCCCTCTTCGCGGCGCTCACAACCCGTCCACCGAGCGCGCCGGCACGACACCGGGCTCGTTTGCAAACGCCCCGGACATCGGCGGCCCCCGAACATTCTCCTCGCCCGACACCCCAGGCATGCCGCAGCCAAGCGACAAGACCGCCTGGGACTTCATGCCCGCGGACTGGCGATTCGAAGACGGTCGCTGGCAGCCGCCTGCCGGCTTTGTCCCGGTGACCCAGCTCGAGCACGCACGGCTCGGGCTCGTGACGCCCGAAATGAAGCGCGTCGCCGAGCGCGAAGCACACCTCAGCGCCGAGCAGGTGCGGGACGAAGTCGGCGCGGGTCGAATGATCATCCCGGCCAACAAGGTCCACCTCGGTTACGAGCTCGATCCGATGTGTATCGGGCGAGCGGGCCTCACGAAGATTAACGCAAACATGGGCGCGTCACCCATCTCTTCCGGCACCGACGAAGAGGTCGAGAAGCTGCACTGGGCGGAGCGCTGGGGCGCAGACACGGTGATGGACCTCTCAACCGGCGGCGACCTCGACGCGACTCGCGAGGCGATCATCCGTCATGCGCGCGTGCCGATCGGCACCGTGCCCATCTATTCGATGATCATCGGCCGCAGCATTGAAGAGCTTACGCTCGAGGTCATCCTCGAAAGCTTGCGCCATCAGGCTCGTCAAGGGGTCGACTATTTCACGATTCACGCGGGCGTTGCACGTGAACACCTGCCATTCATTCGCAAACGATTGATCGGGATCGTTTCGCGCGGCGGATCTCTGCTTGCCAAGTGGATGCTGCACCACGGCGAAGAGAATCCGATGTACACGCACTTCGAGGCGATCTGTGACCTGATGCGCGAGTACGACGTCTCGTTCTCGCTCGGCGACGGTGTGCGCCCAGGCGGCCTGGCCGACGCGACCGATGCCGCGCAGCTCGGTGAGCTCGATCGCTTGGGTGAGCTGACCGAACGCGCGTGGCGACGAGGCTGCCAAGTCATGGTCGAAGGCCCCGGCCATGTGCCCTTTGATCAAATCGAATACAACATGAAGCTCCAACGGCAGCGCTGCCACGGGGCGCCATTCTACGTGCTCGGCCCCCTCGTGACCGATGTCTTTCCCGGCTACGACCACATCACCAGCGCCATCGGTGCAACCTCTGCCGGCTACCACGGCGCAGCGATGCTTTGTTATGTGACCCCGAAAGAGCACCTCGGCCTGCCCAAGCGTGACGACGTCAAGCAGGGCTGCATTGCGTACAAGATCGCGGCCCACGCCTCGGACGTCGCCCTCGGGATACCAGGTTCGCGGGACTGGGACGACGACCTCACCCGTGCGCGTGCTGCCCTGAACTGGGAAAAGCACTTCGACCTGGCCTTCGACAGCGACACGGCTCGGGCATTTCACGACGAGGACCTCGATGTGGACACGGACTTCTGCGCCATGTGCGGGCATGACTGGTGCTCGGTCCGCATCTCGAAAGAAATCGTCGAGTTCGAGTCGGGCCAGGCGGACGGCTTCGAGCGCGAAAAGGTGATGAAGTCTCCTGCGCTCACGCCCGATCAGCAGGAGATTCTCCGCACGCGCGGCCATCTGTCGCCCGAGGAGATCCATCGCCTTGCCGGCAAGACGAAGAACGCCGTCGGCGCGGCAGAAAAGGCGGCATGCCACAGCGATGTCGTGAAAGACGAGACCGAAGCTATTCGGGTTCAGACGGAAAAGCTGCTACAGTTGCGGCGCAAGGGGAATGAGGGAGCGCGACGCGCATAGCGGCGCTCGAGGAGAGGAGAAAAGATGGGGAAGAATCTGTTCGCGGTCCTGATGATCGGCCTATTGGCACTCGCGTTCGCTTGTTCGAAAGAGTCCGGTGGAACGACCGCACTGTCGCTGGCAAGCTTCGAATTCCCGCTCGAGTCTACCGACGTCGCAACCGGCTCCGAGGTTTACGCAGAGTTCTGCGAAGGCTGCCACCCGGGCGGCGAGGCGGGCGATGGTCCGAGAATCGCCGGCGAAGGTGATACTCCCGCGGAGGTTCGCTGGAGGGTTCGCTCGGGGGGCGACGACATGCCCGCCTTCGGCCCCGAGAAGATCAGCGACGCCGATCTCGAGGCTGTCCTGGCCTACGTCGAGACCTTCGGCGCTGTGAAGCGCTAGCGCGTTGCGACGGCCGTAAACAGACGCCGTCCCTAGGGCAAGTTCCGTCGCGCGAGCTCGGCGGGATCATCGCCAGCGCGCAGCGCTCTCATCCAAAATTGGTAGCCCTGGGCGTCCGCCTCGATGATGTAGTCTCTCAAAGGCGCCCTACCCCAGGAGTTGTCGCCAGCCACACCGCGTTGTGCGTGGTCCAGGTTGAGATGCACCAGGCCGTCCGCGACGAGCTCGTAGGGATGCTTCGCGGCTTCAAATGCCTCGACCGAAAACGGCGATGCGTTGGCGCTCAGGAACGGAGCGCCCACGGCGAGCAGGCCCTTTCCAGTAGCGTCGGTGAGCGCAACGAAACGCACGTCGGCCTTGTTTCCGCTTTCCTGCGGGCGCGCGTACGGTACGAACTGCTCGGTGACCATGCCCTCGTACAAGCCTACGGGAAGCAGCTTGCGGTCCGAGTACGTCGGCTCGGGGCCCGGGCCAAGCCACTGGACGCGGTCGAAGCTTCCGTCGAGCGCAGCTCGCATTCCGAAGCGCGGAAGGTCCGGCAAGGTCTCGTTCGGTGTGAACGACATTTCGACACCGACCTCGCCCGAGGCGAACACGCGGTACACCAACACGAAGACGGCGTCGATTCCGTCGGCCTGGGCCTGGGCGGTGATCACAGTCTCTTTGTCGGAGCTGGAGTCGACCCCAAACGACGTCACCTGCAAGCTGTCCCCCAGACCCTTCCAGACCGCAGCCCTGCTTCGAAGCGAGTTGCCGAGGTCGTTGTCGGTCATGGCGCGCCAGAAGTCCGGACGAAGCGGGGCCCGGAGAATCTCGGTGTCATCGACCGAGAAGGAGGTCAGCGCTCCGGACGCCTTATCGACCCGGGCCGTGAACCCGGTCCCGCTGACCTCGACGGTACTTTCATCCTCTACGACCGTGAGCGCCGGCGCCGGCGCCGGATCGATTGGGGGCCCGGCAACGGCGGAGGGAAGCATGAAGTCGGCCCATGCCACTTCGTGCCCCGCGTCCGCCCAGGCCTGGTCCTCCTTCAACTGAAATGACAACCGGATGCGTGGCTCAGCCCCCGGGGCAACCGCCATCTCCGAGAGGGGCACGCTGATCTCAGCGCTTTCGCCTGGCGCCAAGCCCGGCAACGCCGTCGAGCCTTCGTCGATGACGGAACCGTCGACCGTCAATTCGTAGCGTCCTTCCAGCAGGTCGGTCCAGTCGATGTGATCGTAGCGATTGGTCACCCGCACACGACCTGCCGCGAGGTCGACCGCTTCGACGAGAACCGGCTGCATGACCTTCTTGACGACCGCAAGCGCGGGATGAGGCGTCTGATCCGAACCGAGCAAACCATTCATGCAGAAGTTGTTTCCGTAGATCCCCGCGAACCCTTCGACCTCTGGGGCGCCCGGCCCGAGGTCACCGCCGTAGCCGAGAAAGGTCTCCGCCGGGGAACCGGGAACGGGCAGCCGAATCCCTTGGTCGGCCCAGTCCCAAATGAAACCGCCCTGCGCCTGCTCGTATTCGTAGAAGACGTCCCAAAACTCCTTCATGTTACCGTTGCTATTGCCCATGGCATGCGCGTACTCGATCAAGATGATGGGGCGCGGCTGTGGCTCGCTCAGGTATTGCTGCACCTGCGTAGCGCTCCAATACATGGGGCACTGGACGTCGCTGTGCGAAGCGATGATCCTCGCCCCGCCCTTCGCCGAGCCCTCGTAGGTCACGATGCGTGACGGATCCCGCTCGTGCAGCCAGTCGCTCATCTCGTCGAAGGTCTCACCGTCGCCGGCCTCGTTGCCCATCGACCAAATGATGATCGAGGGATGGTTCTTGTCCCGCTCGACCATGCGCTCGAGCCGCTCCTGGTGCATCGGCTTCCATTCGGGAAGCCGGCCGAGGTTCAGACCGAGCTCTTGCCAGAGGCCGTGCGACTCGATATTCGCCTCGTCGACCATGTAGATGCCGTATTCGTCCGCTAGCTCGTACCAACGCGGCACGAGCGGGTAGTGCCCAGGACGCACGGCATTGAAGCCGTGTTGCTTCAACAGCCTCAAGTCGGTGAGCATCTGCGCTTCGGTCACGTAGTGCCCGGTGTCCGGATTGTGCTCGTGTCGGTTGACCCCTCGGACCAAGATGGGCTTGCCGTTGACTTTCAGCTGGCCGTCCACAATGGCCACGTCGCGGAAGCCGACGCGCTCGATGAAGAGCTGCTCGTAGCCGGATTCATCGGTCAAGGTGATCATCAGACGGTAGAGATTCGGCGCCTCGGCAGACCAGAGCGCGGGGTCGTCGACGGTGCCGGACAGCTGTGCGCGTGCTTCTCCACATGGTGCAACCGCGGTGCTGGCATTCGACGTGAGAACCTGGTTTCCCTCGGGGTCCATGAGCACCAATTCCAACGAAGCGGTCGCCCCGGATCGAACGAGTCGTCGCAAATCGACATCGACGGTCAGCTCCGCCTGGGAGTAGCTCTCGTTCAAGGTGGTGCGCACCTCGAAGTCGCGCAGCTGCGAATCGGGCGTGGCCCAGAGATACACATCTCGAAAGATCCCGCTCAGGTTCCACATGTCCTGCTTCTCGAGCCAGGTACCGTCCGACCAGCGGTAGACCTGCACGGCGAGGACGTTTTCACCTTCGCGCAAGAACGGTGTCAGATCGAACTCCGCGCCCTCTCGGCTGCCCTGGCTGTAGCCCACACGCCGCCCGTTCAGCCACAAGTAGAATGCCGAATCCACGCCATCGAAACGGATGAAGACATGCCGGCCGTTCCAGTCCTCCGGCACCTCGAACGTGCGGCGATAGGAGCTGACGCCATTACCCTCGGATGGAATCAAGGGGAACTCGAAATCGGATTCGAGCTCGGGATCGAACGGGTAGTGCACGTTGAGATAGATCGGCTCACCGTGACCGAGCATCTCGACATTGGAAGGCACCTCGATGCTGCCCCAGGCCGAATCGTCGAAGTCGCTCGCCTCGAAACCCGCGGGTTTGGCCGCCGGCGATTCCGCGAACCGGAAGCTCCAAGGCCCATTCAGCGACATGAGGTACGTCGGCGCGGTGGGTGTGGTGAAGGAGCCGTCGGGGAGTTGATGCTCCCAGGCGGTGAACGTGGCTCTCGGACGCTCCCGGTTGACCGCGGTCACCTCGATGTTGTTCCAAAGCGGCTCGGCAGCATCGGGCCAGACTAGGTCGCCACTGTTGCAGGCAGCCGCCTCCGAAGCCGGCTCGCTCTTGCAGGCCGAAACCGACAGCAGCAGTAGCAGAGAGAAAAGCGCGACGAAGCGCGAATGGGAAACGCCAAGTGAAGACATCATCGAAACCTCGAGCCCGCCACTTAGTCTATCGGTCGAACCGCCGCAAACCCTACCAGGCCCCGGTCCCTGCCGCTGACCTTGCCCCGCGCTAGCCGCCGCTCAGCCGGTATACCTTGATATTCCGTTCTGTCTTCGTCACGTAGGTCTTCATCTGCGGAATCGTATCCGCGATGCTCGGCCAAAGAATCGCCTTCTCCGAATCGGTCAAACGCGTCGCGATGACGCTCTTGTCCTCTGCGCCAAGACGGATCTTCGCAGACGGATTCGCGTCGAGGTTGTACGACCAGGCCGGGTGATTCTTCCCTCCAAAATTGCTCGCGACGATGAGCACGTCGTCGCCGTCCGCGGTGTAGCCGAGTTGCACTGTGCGCTCCTTGCCTGATTTCCTGCCGGTGGTGGTCAAGGTGAGCTGTGGAATCGTCAGCGGGCCCGAGCTCGTGTATCGACCTCCGGTGAGCTTGTAGATCAACGGGTCGACGCGAGCCGCAAACGTCTTCACGAGCCACACCCCGAATGGGGTGACCGACAGGTTGTTGATGAAGTCTCGATAGCTCATGGCGCCTCCGCTCGGGCGAAGCCTAGCATGAGCGCAGCGCTACAACCCGAGCCAGCTACGGGCGTCTAGCGGTCGGGTTCCCCTTCGGACTTCGAAGAAGAGAATCGCATCGGGCCCAACGCTCTCGAGGGTCGCAATCCGAGTGCTCATGCCGACCCAGTCGCCGACCTCGACGTCGGTCGAGCCGAGACCGCCATAGACTGTGTAAAAGCTGCTTCCGTGGTCGATGATGACCATCAGTCCGTAGGCGCCGTAAACGCGGGCAAAGGCCACCCTTCCATCGGCTGCGGCGCGGACCGGGCCGCCGGGCCGTCCGTAGAACTCCAGGCCGGGCGCGCCTTCCCTAGAGCTTTCGCCGATCCGCATCGAGCCCTGCACCGGCAGAGCCAGCTGGCCGCGCATCTGCGCGAAGCCGTCGCCGAGGTCATCCATGTCACCGGAAACTCGAATGCGGCCGTAGCTCATGCCCTCGTCGTCGCGGGGAGCATCTTGCCGCTCGCCGCGGAGTGTGTCCTGAAACAACGATGCGCTTCTGCTGCTGTGCTCGAGCTCTACCTTCTTGCCTTCGAGCGCATGCAATGCCAGCTGCGCCGCCTCTAGCACATCGGCAAGCTCGTTCTTTTCGATACGAAGCGCCGAGCCTCGTTCCCCGAGAAAGTCCATCGTCTCCAGATCGCTCTTGACCATGCGCGAGAGCCGCTGAACCCGAGCCAAGTGACCCATCAAGGCGTCGAATCCGCCCGCCACCGGAAGCATGCCTGCGCGTCGAATGCGGTAGAGAGCCCTTGCGCGCTCGTGCAGCCGTCCTTCGGCCTCCTCGCGCTTGTCGGCCAAGCCGGAGATCTCGGTGTCGATTTGGGCCTGTCGCGTCTGCGCGTGCTCCACACGAGCGAGGTTCTCTGCGATTTTCCCTTCGACCGCTGCCACGTCGGTGAGGCCGCCGATCCCCAGGTCCTGCTCGGCCGCGGCGCCAGCGGCCACGACCAAAAGCCCAACCGAAACCCAAACCCAGAATCTACTTTTGGTTTTCATGTCACACCGAAAGGTAACGGCGCACCGAGACGGCGCTGCCAATTGCGCCGATCAGCGCGCCGCCGACGAGGAGCGCCACGAGCGTCCAAGCACCGAGAAACACCACGCGGCTTCCGGTCAGGGCAGCTAAGGTCGAATCCACCGATTCGTGAAGGGCGAGATAGCCAACCAGGAGCGCAAGCACGGCAACAAGCGCCGAGGCGAAGCCCTGGAACATCCCTTCCAAAACGAACGGACCTCTGACGAAGCCGTTGGTCGCCCCGCACAGCTTCATGACCTCGATCTCTTGACGCCGACGCGCGACGGCCAATCGGATCGTGTTGCCGATGACCGCCACCACGCAAAACATGACCAGCAGCGCGAGGCCCAGAGCCAGCATTCGGGCTCCCCAGAGCAGCTGGTCCAGCTTTTGGAACCACGCCCCGTAGCTTTCCACATCGCTCACCGCACGGAACTGCGCGAGTCGCGACGCGATCGATTCGCCGCGCTCCCTGGTGACTCCGTTGACCAGGGTCACTTCGAGGGAGGCCGGAAACACATCGGACGGAAGCGCGCTCAGGTCCGCACCGACGTCGGCCTCTTCGAGGAACGAATTGCGCGCCTGCGACGGAGTGACGTGCGTCACTGCTTCCACATCGGCCAAACCTTCCAGCACGACCCGAAGCTGGGCCACGTCCTGCGCATCGGCGCCGTCCTTCAAGAAGACCGTGATGCGCCCGCTCTGCCCCCAGCGCGTCGCGGCTGCATCGAGGTTCGTCACCCCGAGCAGCGTCGCCCCGAGGCAAATGAAGGCGACAGCCAAGCTCGTCACCGCCACCACGTAGAGGCGCCGTTCTTCGCGAAGCCCTCGCCTCGCCCGCACGATTGCGTTCTTCAAGTCCATCGTTTCACCCTGCCATCGTGTGAATGCCGCTGCCTGGCCAGTGCTTGAGGCCCTGCTGAGACTCCAAAACTCGGCCTTCGTCGATCGAGATCAAACGGTGGTCTCGCTTGGAAATGAGGGAGTGGTCGTGCGTTGCAAACAGCACGGTGGTTCCGGTCGAGTTGATCTCCTCGAAGAGAGTCAGAATGTCGATGGCGAGATGTGGGTCGAGGTTCCCGGTGGGCTCGTCCGCCAAGATGAGCGCTGGCTCCGGCACGATCGCCCTTGCTACGGCGACGCGCTGCTGCTCGCCGCCTGATAGGTTCGTGATCAGCTCCGGACCGCGACCAGCGAGGCCAACCCGCTCGAGCGCTTCTGCAACCCGTGATCGAATGAGCCGTTTGGGCATCGAGACGATCTCCAGCGCGACGGCGACGTTTTCGAACACCGTCCAATGGTCGATGATTCGAAAGTCCTGAAAGACGACGCCGAGGTTTCGTCGCAGGAATGGGATCGACTTGTCGGTCAGCCTGCAGATGTCTCGACCGCAGAACAGCACGCGCCCCTCGTCGACGGTGAGCTCACGGTAAACGAGCTTCAACAGGGTGCTCTTGCCTGCGCCGCTGGGCCCCGTGATGAACGCGAACTCCCCACGCTCAACCTTCAGATCGACACCGCGTAGGGTCGGCTGGTCAGGCCGGAAAAACTTGTAGACGTCTTCCAACACCAGAATCGGCTTCGACAGCTGGGGTTGACTCGCGCGTGCGCCCGCCCGAAAAAACGGAAACGGCCGAACAACCTTGGTTTCCTGCATAGAGTCCCGCTAACCCGTTCAGCGTCCCCCGGGCAAGAAATCGGCCAAGAATCCGCGGTTGCCGAGGGCCCCGGTCCGGCTAGAGTGCCCTCAGCATGAGCGAGCGGGCGGTCTTGTATGACGGGGTGGACCGGATCGGACTGATCACCTTGAATCGTCCCGATCAGCGGAACGCCATGACGCCAGAGCTGCTGGACGCGTTTTCCGAGGCCATCGACGAGGCGCTCGCCGACCCGGAGATCCGATGCCTGGTCATCACCGGCAAGGGCCGCTGCTTCAGTGCCGGGGCCGATCTTCGCTCCTCCCTTCAGCGTAGCGACCTCGGTAAGCCGTCCACGGAAGCCTCGTTCGCCATGTACGAACCCTTTCTGCGGGTACTGGATCTGAACGTTCCAGTGATCGCCGCGATGAACGGTCACACCGTCGGCGGCGGTTTCGGGCTCACGCTGCTGGCCGATATCCGGGTCGCCAACGTCGATGCAAAATTCGGCGTGAATTTCGCACGTTTAGGCATCCATTCTGGACTCGGTATCAGTTACTTGCTTCCTCGCCTGGTCGGCCTGGCACACGCATCCGAGCTTCTTTTCACAGGCAAGCTGATTCGGGGAACCGAAGCGCTGCAGATCGGCCTGGCGACACACGCTGTGCCGGCCGATGCAGTCCTGCCACATGCGATGGGGCTGGCGCGTGCGATCGCGGGGTCCGCGCCGATGGCCGTCCAGCAGATGAAGGCCTCGATTCGCCGTGGGCTTCGCTGGCAGATCCGCGAGGCGGCGCTCGCGGAGGCGGGCCTGCAGGCGGCGAGCCTCGGCACCGAGGATGCGAGCGAAGGCATCGCCGCGATCTTGCAGAAGCGTGAACCCGAGTTTACGGGTCGATAGACCCATGCTGGCAATCCCCCAATTACCGATTCCCCTCGACGCCGTGCCCGAACGGCTCCGCCGCTTTGCCGATCCGAAGGCACCCGCAGCCGCCAAGATGATGGCCGCCCGCGGCATGGTCCCGGTCAAAGGCGGCGACCTCGTGATGCTGCTTGCACAGCTCAGCGCCGACAAGGACCCCACGGTCTCCAAGTCGGCGGGCGACACGCTCGAAGGCTTACCCGAGAACGTTCTTCATCCCGCCTGCAAGGAAGACCTGCATCCCGCGGTCTTTCATGAGATCGCGATTCGATTCTCGAGCGACGAAGAGGTGCTGGCGCGCTTGGCTTCGAACCATTCGGTCGCCGACGCGACCATCGCGAAAATCTCGGCGCACTGCCCCGAGCGCATCACGGAGATCATCTCGGTGAATCAGCAGCGGCTCCTCGGCGCGCCCGCGATCATCGAAGCCCTCTACAAGAACCGCAACACCCGAATGTCGACGGCCGACCGGCTCATCGAGCTGGCTGCGCGGCGCGAGGTCGAGCTAACCGGCATTCCGATGTTCGAAGAGCTCAAGAGGGCGGTTCAGGGCAAGCTCATCCCCGAGCCAAGCGAAACTCCGCTTCCGTCGGATCAACTCTTTGCGAGCGCGCTGGCCGAAGACGATGAACAGGACGCGGTCGAGCGCGACAAGTTCGACGGGACCGAAGAAACCAAGGAAGAGTTCATCCCGCTTCAGGCCAAGCTGCGTGGCATGAGCGTGGGCGAGAAGATCCGAATGGCGCTTCTGGGCAACGCCGCCGCGCGCTCAATCCTGGTGCGGGACCCGAATCGAGTCGTTTCGATGTCCGCCATTGCTTCGCCGGCGATGAGCGAGAGCGAGGCGAAAAACGCCGCGCAGAGTCGCGAGGTCTCGGAGGACGTGCTTCGTTACATCGGCAGAAAGCGCGAGTGGCTGAAGAGCTACGAAATCAAGCGGCACCTCTGCAACAACCCGAAGACGCCGATCGCAATTTCGATGACCTTTCTGAACCATCTTCGTCGAAACGACCTCCAGTCTTTGTCGCGGAGCCGGGGGATCCCCGGGCCGCTCAAGCAAGCCGCCAAGCGAAGGTCCAAGCAGTTCCAGTCATGAGCTTCCTCAAGAAATTGTTTTCCGCTGACCCCGAGGCACTCGAGAAGAAAGCCGATGCGCTCTTCGCCGCCGGCGACTATGGCCCAGCCAAGCTCGCGTACGACAAGGCCCGGGCCGCATCTCCCGAAAGCGCGGGAGAGGCGCTCTCCGAGAAGGCTCGGCTCTGCACCGATGGGATCGCGCGGCAGCGGATCAAAGAAGCGCGGGCGTATCTCGAGCAGGGCTCGATCGAGCTGGCCGCGCAGGAGCTCGAAGGCGCATTGGAGGTCTTGAGCGACGAGTCGCTTCGGGAGCAGGCTCAGGCGCTGCTGGACGGGCTCGAAGCGAAAGAAGCGCAAGAGCAGGCGGCATCGCCCGAGATGACCGACGAAGAGCGCATCGCCTTGCTGATGGGTCAGTGGGAGGAGGGTCAAGCGGACGAGTACGAAGGCTATGGCGATGTGTTTCTCGAGGCGCTGCTTGCCATGCACAGAGAAGAGTTTGACGAGGCGCGGGTCCAGCTCGATGCCCTGGTCGCGCGGGCGCCAGACCCGCGATACCTCTGGCTCGAGGTCGGGCGCGCGCGGCTGCTGAGCGAGGATGTCCCCGGCGGCAAAGAGGCCTTGCAAAGCTTTCTAGATGCCCTGCCCGACGACGAAGGAGGCGAGACGAAGTTGGCCGCGAACCTCGCCCTCGCCCGCCTTGCCGACGAAGCCGAACAGTTCGAGGAGGCGATGGCCTACTTCGAAGGAGCGGTGCATGCGCTTCCCGAGGACTACCGCCCCTACCTCGCGATGGGCGCCTTTCTCCGGGGCAAGGGTCACGGCCAAGAGGCCCTCGATGTACTGCAGACTTCGCTCGAGCTGAGCAAGACCTCCGGGACGGACTGGCGGCTGCTGGAGGAGCTCGGGCTCGCTTCGGAGCTCGTGGGGAAACCTGAAGAAGCGCGGAGCTTCCTCAATCAGGTGGTCGAGTTCTTTACCCAACATCAGATCACGGACTTCCCGCCGACCACGGCGACGACCCTGGCCAAGCTCTACGAAGCCGACGGGCGATTGGATCGTGCGGCGGACCTGTACCGCGCGCTGAGCCAAGGCAGCGACGGCGGTCGTCATGCGCTCTACCACTACGAAGCGGGACGCCTTCTCCAATCGCTTGGTCTCGACGAGGAGGCCAGGCGGATGCTCACTCGCGCCGACGCGCTCCTCGGCAAAGACGACGGCGAGCTCGGGGAAAAGGTTGCCGCATTACTGCAGGCCTAGGGGCTAGTCGGCTGATATCACGACCCTTTTGGGGCCGATGACGCATTCGAAATCGGTGCTATCTTTATCGGGCGTAGCGGCGTGGACCGGGAATCGACCTGGCCGCGACCAAAGCGAAGCAAATCCATGAACCGAGGACACGCCTCCGAGGAGCGGCCCGTGACGGTCCCCCGGCTTCGCAAGATGAAGCGAGAGGGCACCCGGATCACCATGGTGACCGCCTACGATGCGACCTTCGCGCGCCTGTTCGACGATGCCGGCGTAGACATCCTGCTCGTGGGCGACTCGCTAGGAATGGTCGTGCAAGGGCTGGACTCCACGCTTCCGGTCACCGTCGACGAGGTGATCTACCACAGCCGAGCGGTGGCACGCGGCACGCGACGCGCGCACATCGTCGGAGACATGCCCTTCCTCAGTTGGCAGCTGAGCTCCGAGCAAGCGCTTCGCAATGCGGGCCGCTTCTTGTCCGAGGGAGGCGCGCAGGCGGTCAAGCTCGAAGGCGGCGTCGATGCGGCACCCACGATCGAGCGTATCGTTCAAGCGGGCATCCCGGTGATGGCGCATGTCGGTCTCACTCCGCAGAGCGTCCACGCGATGGGCGGATTTCGGGTGCAAGGCAAGACCGAAGAGACCGCCGCCCGGGTTTTGGCCGATGCCAAGGCGGTCGCGGAGGCGGGCGCGTACAGTGTCGTGCTCGAGGGCATTCCCAGCAACCTTGCCCAGCAGATTACAGAAGCCGTTGAAATCCCGACCATTGGGATCGGCGCAGGTCCTCACTGCGACGGGCAAGTCTTGGTCTGCTATGACCTGCTCGGCCTGACGCCCGATCTGAAGCCGAAGTTCGTCAAGCGATACGCGGAGTTCTTCGAAGAAGGCGTGGCCGCTGCCCGACGCTATTGCGACGAGGTTCGGGACGGTGTCTTTCCGAGCCAGAAGTACAGCTTCGGCAACGTGAAGAAGAACGAGGAACCCGCGTCCGGGCTCAGCCTGGTGCAGCACGTTCGCCCCGTGTACGGGCCAAAGGGATGAGCGAAGTCGTTCGCAAGCCTACCGAGTTTCGGCGGGCCTGCGAAGATGCGCGCGCGGTTCAACGACGCGTCGGGCTGGTGCCCACGATGGGCGCGCTCCATGAGGGTCACTTCTCGTTGATCGACGAAGCCAGGTCGCGCGCTGACTTCATCGCGCTAACGATTTTCGTCAATCCGTTGCAGTTCGCACCCGGAGAAGATCTGGCATGCTATCCGCGAACCTTCGAGAGCGACCTCGCTGGCTGTCGTGAACGAGGGGTCGATCTGGTGTTCGCGCCCGAGCCGAACGCGATGTATCCACCGGGGTTTCAAACCGAGGTCTCGGTCAAAGAGCTAGGCAAGCCGCTCGAAGGTGGGTTTCGCACTTCGCATTTCGATGGCGTGACCACGGTCGTGACGAAGCTGTTCAATCTCACCGGTCCCTGTACGGCGATGTTCGGCCGCAAAGACTACCAGCAGTGGAAAATCCTCTCGCGGATGGCGCTGGATCTCCACATGCCGATCGAGCTGGTCGGCTGCCCGATCATTCGTGAGGCCGATGGCCTCGCCCTTTCCTCTCGCAATCGCTATCTCAGCCCGTCGGAACGCGAGCGCGCCCTCGGCATCGTCTCTGGGCTCCGTCACGCGTACGATGCATGGGCGCATGGCGAACGCGACCCCAACACGCTCAGGTCATTGGCTGAGGAAGTGATTCGCCCGACCTTCGATCGCCTGGACTACGTGGCCGCCGCCGATCCCGAAACGCTGGCGCCCTCGCCGCCCTCGCCTAGCCGCCTGTTGATCGCGGTGGCGGCGCACCTTGGCTCGACCCGCCTGATCGACAATCTGGTGCTCGGCGAAGACCCCCGTCCCTAGTTGGCCGCGATCATGACTCGGACGAGCGGTTCGCGTATGCTTGAACCATGAGTCGACCACCTACGCCTAAGCTCAACTCGGAACACCTAGCCGACATCGGCCTCTTTGGAGGCCTGAGCAAGGAGACGCTCGAGATCCTGGCTTCCTCACTTCCAACGACCCGAGTCGAAGCAGGCCAGATCGTCGTCGAAGAGGGCGACATGTCGACGCAGATGTTCGTCGTCATTGCCGGCGAGCTCGAGGTCATCAAGAAAGGCGAGTCCGGCGGCGACGTGCGTGTTGCGGTGCTCGGCCCGAGTGACTGGTTCGGCGAGATGTCAATCATCGACGTCCAACCCCGATCGGCAAGCGTGCGCGCCGTTGCACCGACCTTGGTGGTCTCGGTCACGGCCGACCACGTGGAGAACCTTCTCTACCGCCGCAACGTCAAAGACTACGCCCTTTTCATCATGAACATCGCGCGTGAGCTCAGCCGCCGCCTCCGAGTCGCAGACGGAATCCTCGCACAGTTCTACGCCGCGCTCTCTCATCAGTACGGCCCGACGCCGCAAGGCTAGTGCCCTTCAGAAACAGCGGCTAATAAACGCCCGGTGGGGGCGAGGTCAGTGCCTTGATCGCGTCGTGGTTCTTGAGTCCCTCGAGAATGATCGTCGCCGTCTCCTCGATGGCGCAGTTCGTCACATCGATTACCATCCACTCGGGGTTACTGCGGAGGATGCCGTGCGCGTACTCCAGCTCGGCTTTGACGTGGTCGCGAAGGCCGTAGTTTGCGTCGGTCGGCATGCCGAGCTGTTGCAGGCGTTGCTGGCGGATGTACATCAACTGGTCCACGTCGATGGTGAGGCCGACGACCCGAAAGCCCGGGAGCTGGTAGAGCTCTTCGGGCGGCTCCACGCCGAGCACAAGCGGCACGTTCGCCACTTTGAGTCCACGCCCTGCCAAGTACGTC
Source organism: Myxococcales bacterium (assembly GCA_029862185.1). Classification (GTDB taxonomy): domain Bacteria; phylum Myxococcota_A; class Polyangia; order Polyangiales; family Houyiibacteriaceae; genus SG8-38. The sequence goes on along the minus strand of JAOTXX010000002.1, from coordinate 68,745 downwards.
GACAGCGGCGTCTTGCTCGTTCGGCTCACACCCACCAAGACCAGGTCGGCCTTGTTGAGATTGCGCGGCTCCTTGCCGTCGTCGCTCTTCACAGCGAACTCGATCGCCTCGACTCGGCGGAAGTACTCTTGGGAAAGCGGCATCTCGGCGGTCGGGATGTTCACCGGATCCGCTTCGAGGTAGTGGCCAATCTGAAGTATGAGCGAACCGATCACGTCCACGTGACGTACCTTGAGCCGAGTCGCTTGCTCATTGAAATGGTCGCGCAGCTCTGGGCGAACGAGTGTGAATACGACCATCGCTTGGTCGGCTGCCGCGCTCTCCAGAACGGCTGTCAGCGCGCGTCGATCACGGAGGCGACGTTCGATCTTGAGGCGAACGCCATGGGCGGGGAATTGAAGAAGCGTGGCCCGCGTCACCCGCTCGGCTGTTTCGCCGGTCGAGTCGCTCACCACATAGATAACCTTCGCATCCATCGAGACTGGGCTCAGAGGCGGCGACCCAGCTTGCGCCCGTGCATGCGATTGACGCGACGACGGTTCTTCGCCTTGCGCTTGGCGTTGCGGCGCGCTGCCTTGTTGCGCTTACGGGACCGGTCGCTGTTCACGATGTTCAAGTACATGGCTGACTCCTGGAGGGCCGCATGTAGGGGATGGCCAAGAGCTGCGCAAGCCGTCCGCCGTCAGCGATTTCGTCGCGGCACGAGCAGCCAGTAGTCGAGGTCGAGGAGGACATCCTCGTGATAGACCTCCCTCCCCTCCTTGGAAACCTTGAGCGGAAAGCCAGCCTCGGTCGGCCGAACGTTGCGCAGCGCCACCAATCTGACCCGCAGGGCCCCACAATCGCCGCGGCCAGGAATGTCGGCTTTGTCGAGGATCTCGCTGTAGGCGTAGATGGTGTCACCCGCGAAAGTGGGGTTTGCGTGAGCGCCGCCGTTCCAGGCAAGGATTCCTAGGACCTTTTCCATCCCGTTGAAGGAAAGCGAGCGCGCCACGCTTATCACGTGACCGCCATACATCAAACGGCGACCGAAGCGGGTATCTTTCGTTTGGACTGCATCGAAATGAACTTTGGCTGTGTTTTGATACAGCCGCGTCGCGATTGCATGCTCCGCCTCTTCGATCGTCATCCCGTCCACGTGGTCGATCTTCTCACCCCGCTCGTAATCTTCGAAGTACGCGCTGCCGCCCGCGGGCCAGTCTTCGTACCGGCTCAAATCGAGATTGGCTGGCACCACGAAGTCCGCCGGAACGACTTCTTTGGGCATCGGTGGGCGGTCGGCTGCACCGGTGGGCGTGGACGGGTCTCGCTTGTGCACCATGACCCAGCGGTAGAATTCGAGGACCGCTTCACCGCGTTGATTGGTCCCGACCGTCTTGACCCAGACGACACCCGTCTTGCCGTTGCTGTTCTCCTTTTTGCCGATGACCTTGGAGACGGAGCGCATCGTGTCGCCCGGGTAAACCGGTGCCAGAAACCTCACCCCGGCGTAGCCGAGGTTCGCCACTGCGTTGAGCGAGACGTCGTTGACAGTCTTTCCGAACACGATATGGAACGTCAGCATGTCGTTGATCGTCTCGCGGGGATGGCCCAGAGAGCGCGCGAACTCCGCGGAACAATGCAGCGGATAGCGGGAGCCCGTAAGACCGATGTAGAGCGCCGCCTCGCCCTCGGTGATGGTGCGCGGCACGGCGTGGACGAGCTCTGCACCCACTTCGAAATCCTCGAAAAAATTGCCTGGATTGGTCTTGGCCATGTCATTTCCTCGTTTGCGACGGAGCGACTCTAGCCCGTAAAGTCGGGGCTGTCGCGCTGCGAGCTTGGATGCTATTTAGGGGCGCAATGGACTTGGGGAAAGAGCGCGCGGCCATGGTGGAGCGCCAGCTTCGGCGTCGGGGGATCGGCGACAGCCGCGTGCTCGCCGCAATGGGCGAAGTGCCTCGCGAGGCATTCGTTCCCGAAGCGCAGAAGCGAAATGCATACGCGGATAGCGCTCTCCCGCTTTCGCATGGGCAGACGATCTCGCAACCACTGATGGTCGCGATGTCGGTCGAGGCCCTGCAGCTCGAGGGGCACGAAACCGTTCTCGAGATCGGAGCTGGATCAGGCTACCAAGCGGCCGTTCTTTCCAAGCTGGCCAAGAAGGTCTACGCGATCGAAATCATCCCGGAGCTGGTCCAACACGCGCGGCATGCCCTCGACTCGTTGGGCATCGACAACGTCGAGCTCATCTGCGCCGACGGGCGCAAAGGGTGGCCCGAAGGTGCTCCGTATGACGGCATCGTCGTCGCCGCTGCGGCAGAGGAAGTCCCATCGGCTTTGGTCGACCAGCTGCAAGAAGGCGGCCGTCTCGTCATCCCGGTGGGCGGCAAATGGGGCCAATCCCTTCAGACCTTGCGAAAGCGAGGCGACAAGCTCGAAACGGAAGAGCTTTGTCGATGCGTCTTTGTGCCGCTGGTCTATGGCAGCTAGACTCCGGCGCGCGGAGGAGCGCACGCAATGAGCATCATCGTTTTCCGGTACCTTCATTTTTTGGGTATTACCTTCTGGATCGGCAGCGCCGTGGCGGTCGCAATCGCGGCGTCCGCGCCAAGCCCATGGGAAAGCGGCATCGCCCAATCACTCCGCAAAATATCGATACGCGTGACCACGCCGGCCATGCTCTTCGCCTTTGCTGGGGGCTTTGGAATGCTAATTCCGAACTTCGCGGAGCTCTACGCGAAACAAGGTTGGATGCACACGAAGCTGGCGCTCTTGCTCGTCCTGGCCGGTGCGACCGGTGTGCTCACGGGTAAGCTCCGACGCTGGGCCGAGGGACAAGACGTTTCGCCAAAGGTCTTTGGTAAGCTCGCCTGGGCGTTGTCGATTCTCGCCGTGCTGATCATCACACTCGCCATCTTCCGACCGTTCTCGGCGTAGCGGCCCGGCGGCATCGCTTGAACGCTAGCCGAAGCGGTCGATCGGAGGTGGTAGCAGGTATGGGTATGGCTTGCGCAGGAGCTTGCGATAGACCCATCGATCGGCCCGGCGCGCCGATTGGATGAATGCGTAGGTTTGCGCGTCGCTCTTGTAGTGCGCTCGCACCTCCTTTTCGGTGATCTCCGGTGACAGCGCGAACACTTCGTTGGCCAACGGGATCAGCGGTGGAAAGATGTCAGCGAGCCCTTCCTTGATGAGGTTCCCGAGGAAGTCCATCGCCTGCCCACGAACCGAATGATAGTTGTCCAGGATTCCGTGCAGAAGGAATCGGTTCACGATGACTCGGACCGGCGCGGGTAGAGCACGGGTCTGTTCGGTGAAATCGAAGAGGTCTTCGCCGCGTTCATTGCGTAGGAAGGGGGTTCCCACGTCGAGGTAGCGGAGCCGATTTCCGTCGATGACCCAATTGGAGAGCTGACCATCTGGAGCAAGCCTGGGCGTGACCGCATCTCTGATGTGCTCGAAGATCCGCCGAACGTGGGGAGCGGCTTCCTCTGCGGTCTTGCCCCGGAGGAAATCAGGGCCAAGTGTCCCTGACCGGAGCAAGGGCTGAACGCAGTAGAGGACATGACCCTCAGGGCGCGTCAGGATCGGCGTTTCGGTCTCGACGACGTCGATTCCTGAGTCCGTGAGCTGCGCGATGTACGACGCAATCAAGGCCGCCGTGTGCTCCGCGGCGTCTCGCGACGAAAACGGGACCAGGCGCTTGCATGCGAAATCGCCGTGCGGCGTCGCGAGCTTCACTGCGATGGTCACTTCGCCATACCCGATGATGTCTAGGTCTTCCGCATGCCCGGTCCGAACGGCATCGGCCAGCCGACGCTCGAAGGCCTCGATCTCCGCCGCGCTCGTAAACGCCACTACGCAAAAGCTTTCGTCATGCGTATAATCAAGCCTTCCGCTTCGTCGTCGGTCAAAATCAAGGGCGGCAAAAACTGAAGCACGCTTCGGTCATTGCCCGCAGGAAAACAGAAGACACCCTGCTGCATGATCCGCAGGAGCGCGCCGAGCGCGTCCATCTCGCTCGAAAAACGGAGTCCCATGAAGAGGCCTCGGCGTCGAAGCTCGAAAGGCAGCGGATCGAACGCCTCGACAAACCGTTCCGACAAGGCGCCGACGTGGTCGAGAAAGCCAGGCGCGCCGACGATGTCGAGCACTGCTTGCGCCGCGACACAACCCAGCTCGGAGCCTCCAAAGGTCGAGATGTGAACGAAGGGATTGGCTTCCGAATCGAGAACCTCGTGCATGTCGCGCGTCATGAGGGTTGCCGTGATCGGATAGATCCCTCCAGAGAGCCCCTTGCCGGTGACGAGCGCATCCGGGGTCACGTCTTCGTGTTGGACACCCCACCAGCGCCCTGTGCGACCGAGTCCAGTCTGGACCTCGTCGACGATCAGAAGAGCCCCTCGATCATCGCAAAGCTTCCGAACAGCGCTGAAATAGCCAGGCTCCGGAATCGGCATACCCAAGGTGGCGGGAATGGCTTCGAGAATCACGGCTGCCGTGTCATCGTCGATCGACGCTTCCATCGCGCTCCGATCGTTGAATGGAACCTGCGCGAAACCGGGAAGGTTCGGACCAAACGGGTCCCGGAACTGGGCGTCGCCGGCCGCCAGAGAAAGTCCGGTGTGTCCGTGATAGCCACCGTGCGCGGAGATGATCTCGCCCCTGCCGGTCGCGCCTCGCGCCGCCTTGATCGCGACATCGATGGCCTCGCCTCCGGAAACGCCGAACACGACCCGTGGAAGCGCATGGTCGAACGTTGCCGAGAGTCGCGCCGCTAGCTGTGCGCGCTGACCCGAAACGAAATGATGATTGCCGATGTCGAGCTGGCCCAAGGCGTTGGCCACCGCGGCGGTGACGCGAGGGTTGCAGTGCCCCAGGCCGAAGACACCGCCGTTGCAATGACAGTTGATGAGCCGAAGCCCGGTGTACGCATCTTCGAACCAGATCCCCTCACGTTTCCCCATGACCATCTGGAGGCCCATTCGCTGGTAGTACGCGAGCTTGTTGGGCGCGACGTGCTTTCGAAAGACGTCGAGCAGATCTTCTACCTCGTCGAAAGGCTGTGGGACTGAATCCTCGGGCATCGTCGGGATTCTACCCGAGGTTGCGCTTCATTGCGGCAAGGGCCCGAAACGAGACCGCGCAATGACTGCACCGGCGTCGGCGAGCAGCGCAGTTTCTGCGCGCCAAGCGTCCGATGTGCAGCCAATTGCTTACACGAACGACGAGCTTCTGGGCGCGGCACGCCGGTTGCAAGCCAGAGCGGATCGAACAGGGTGAGTCGCGCCAGGGATGGCGTCTACTTTGACAAAGGGCGTGTCAGCGGCCGATCGTCGGAGTGTCATCGGGATATCGAGGTCACCGTCGGAGAACATGCAGGTACGCGGATACAGCCATCCGGATTTTCGTTCGTTGCGGGACACCGTTCGCTGGTGCACGCCTGCCCACGGCCCGGGCGGCGTCGCCATCGCCGTGTATCACCGTGGAGAGCTCGTGGCAGATCTCGCTGGCGGCACACGCGACAGGAACGGAACCCCTTTCCAGCCGGAGACGCTCGCCTTGAGCATGTCGACCGGCAAGGGCGTCATGGCAACGCTGTTCCACCAAATGGTCGACCGAGGTGTGCTGGACCTCGATGCGCCCGTCGCGAGGTACTGGCCGGAGTTTGGCAAGAACGGCAAGGGGGCCATCACGCTACGACAAGCCGCATCACACCGCGCAGGCCTCTACTCGATCGCCCGGGTCATCGACTCGTCCGAAGAAATGTTCGACTGGGATCACATGGTTCGCGTCATCGAAGACATGTGGCCCGTACACCAGCCGGACACGGACTTTGGCTACCACGCCTGGACCGGCGGCTGGATCATCGGCGAGGTCCTCCAGCGTGCGACCGGCAAGCCCTTCCCCCAACTGATCAAAGAGAATCTCGCTGACCCACTCGAGCTCGACGGACTCTACATGGGGCTCCCCGAGAGCGAGCTGCCCCGTGTGGCCGAGTTCCTCATCCCGAAGTTTCCGCGGAAAGTTCTTCGTGGGCGACCGCGGGGCGTTCGCGCACAGGTTCGCCGAACGGCGTCCACCACCGCGCGATGGCACTCTGCGATTGGACAGTTTGTCGATGCGATGATCCCGCCCGGGCTCGGCGATGTGCTGGGCGACCCGCGCTGGCTCACCTCGGTCATTCCATCGGGCAACGGCGTGTTCAACGCTCGGTCCTTGGCCCGGCTCTACGGCGCCCTCAGTCGCGGGGGCGTACTCAACGGAGTCCGGATCCTATCGGCTTCGGCCCTCGCAGAGGCCACCGAAGATCAGAACCGGCGCATCGGGCGCGTGATTCCCTTTCCGCTTCGCTTCAAGGTCGGTTACATGCGGCCCGTCTCTCTCGGCGTGCGTTTCTCCATCGCGCAGCGTCACTTCGACTTCGGGCTTCCGAACCCCCATGCATTCGGCCATTTTGGTTTTGGCGGATCAGGCGCATGGGCGGATCCGGAACGCGAGCTCGGCGTCGCCATCGTCACCAATTGCTTTGGCGGCCTCATACCGGGCGACCTGCGTCCCGTCGCGGTGGCGACTGCGACGGCTCGCTGCGCCGAACGGCGCCAGCGTTAGCTTCGTCGTTGCAAGGGCTCGCAGCGTGACGTATCCAGCGCCTGCATGCTGATCCTCGCCCTGCTCTTCCTCGTGACTGCCCTGCTTTACGCATCGGTCGGTTTCGGCGGCGGTTCCACCTACAACGCCCTCTTGGTTCTCGCCGATACGGATTACCGCATCCTTCCGTCCGTCGCACTGGCCTGCAACCTCATCGTGGTCGCCGGTGGCGTGTGGCAGTACCGGCGTTCGGGCGAGCTCAGCGTCGGTTTTGCGCTTCCGTTCGTGGCGCTCTCGATTCCCATGGCCTGGTTCGGCGGGAGCGTTCCAATCCAAAGGCAAACCTTCGTCCTCTTGCTCGGGCTTTCCTTGCTCGCGGCCGGCATTGCGATGTGGTTTCAGCCGTCACAGGCAAGGGCGTCTCCACCGCGCGTCGCTATGATCAATTGGCTCGTGGGCGTACCCCTCGGCGGTGCGATCGGTTTTCTTTCGGGCATGGTGGGCGTCGGCGGCGGAATCTTTTTGGCGCCTGCATTGCATCTGCTCCGGCTCGCCGAACCGAAGCGCATCGCCGCCACCGCGAGCTTTTTCATCATGGTGAATTCAATCGCCGGCCTCGTCGGCCAGGCGACGAAGCAAGGGACGACCACACACCTGGCAGAGCTCTTCAACTACATCTGGCTTGGCGTGGCCGTTCTGATCGGCGGTCAGATAGGCAGCCGGCTCAGCACCCGCGTTCTCTCGGGCCGCGTCGTGAAGCGACTCACCGCCCTGTTGGTTCTCTACGTCGCCGGCCGCCTGCTCTACATGAGCTTGGGTTGAGCGACCGTCATCGGCGGAACGGCCAGGGCTTGGCCTGCTCGAGCTGAGCCGCGAGCCTCAGCATTCGCCCTTCGTCTCCGTACGGTCCAACGAACTGTACCCCGACCGGCAAGCCCTTCTTGGTTCGATGAAGCGGCACGGACATCGCCGGGACACCGGTCAAGTTGGCCACCATCGTCCGATGGAGCACCTGCTGGGAGAAGGCCTTCATCTGGGCATCCATGACGCGCTCGCGGAGCGCGCGGACTCCAAACAGGCCCGCGGCCGGCCGAGACACCAGCCAGCGAAGCAACCCTTGCTCCGCTTTGGTCGGTGCCGCCTCCTCGAGAAGCACCGGCACCCGACCCATGGTCGGTATCAGGAGAAGGTCATAGCGCGTGTAGAACTTCGCCAGCGCTAGACCTACACGCCTGCCTGTCCACCGAGACGAGCCCACCTGCTCGGCCGGAAGCGCCCTCCCCACCGCGGCGAGGAGCAGGACGACCTCTTCAAGTGAGCCCCGGACCTTGGCGCGACCGTATCTTGCCTCCAAGTCGGAGACGACGGCCGCTGTATTGGTTGCGCCGAGGATGATGGACGCTCGGAGCACCTCCCATTCGTCAAACGGGAGCGGGACTTCTTCGACGATGTGGCCCAAGTCCTGTAAAAGACGGCCTGTCGCGCGCACCGCCTCGGTGCAGGGACTTTCCATCGTCACGCCGAACACTTGGCTGGCTGTCGACATACCGACACGCAATTGGCCCAGATCCGACTCGAGGCCCGCCAGAAATCCAGTCGGACCGGGCGCCACGTAGGGCGAGCCGAGCTCTGGGCCGGCGGTGGCGTCGAGCATCGCGGCGGAGTCGCGGACCGTCCGGCTCACGATGTGGGAGGTCGACTGTCCCTCGTACTCCCAGCCGAAGTCCGGCCCGATCGGATTGCGGCCGCGACTCGGCTTGAGGCCGAATACGCCGCAGGCCGAGGCCGGCATCCGGATCGAGCCCCCCTCGTCGGTGGCGGACGCCATGGGCACGATCGCCGCCGCAACGGCCGCCGCCGAGCCCCCGCTCGACCCCCCCGCCGATCGACTCAGGTCCCAGGGATTCCGGGTTGCGCCCCAGGCCTTGGGCATCGTGAAAACGGAGAGCTTGTACTCGGGGGTGTTGGTCTTTCCGAAGACGATGACCCCAGCGTCGAGGAAGCGTCGAACGATCTCCGCGGTGAATGAAGACCGCTCGCCTCGGTGAAGCCGGCTCCCGTTGCTCATCGGCGTGCCCTCGAGCGCGTGGTGGGCGTCCTTGAGAAGAAAGGGCACGCCGGCAAACGGACCCGAAAGCTCATTTCGTGCACGCGCACGCGCATGGTCGTGGAGCGGTGTCACGATGGCGTTGAGCTCCGGGTTCAGCTTCTGCGCACGATGGATGGCGGCCTCCAGAATCTCGCTCGGATGGACCTCACGGTTTGCAACGAGCGCCGCGAGGCCGAGTCCATCGTAGTCGACGTAGTCTTCGAACACGTCAAGATTCCTTCCGTGGGCGCCGCGCGCGTGCACGCGAATTCACGAGGGCGAGGATCGATCCCACGGTGACAGCGGCGATCACATATGCGCCACCGCGATTGAAAATGTCGTCATGCACTTCGTAGAGGCCGAGACTCGCCCCGATGCCGATGCCGTACGCGAACCACGGTTGCTCGCGCCAGTTGATCGTTTGCCGTTTGGTGATGACCGCGACGAACGGCCAGAACGAAGTCGCCGCGACATAGGCGCGGTAGGGCTCCCCCAGCTCGGCTATGAGCCGGCGATCCTGATGCATGCCTCCCACGAACGAAAGGACGACCACTCCGATGAAGAAGACGAACGTCACCCTCGAGGGCGCGAGCAATGCATGGGACGCTGCCCAAATCGCAATGCCCGAGAAGAACGGGTGTCGGGTGAGCTGTTGAATCCCTCGCGCGGGCATCACGCGATGGCGAAACGTCGCCATTGGAAGCCTCGGGTAGACCAGCACCGCCGCAACGAAAAGCGAAAAGCCGATGACTGAGAGCGCGATCAGCGCGCCGCGCACCGGAGGAACCGTCACCAGGAGAGAGGTCTGAGGCTCTGCCAAGCGATGCAGCGCGACGTAGTGGATCAGTGCAGCAAAGGTCCCGATCGCCACGAGCGAGTAGACGAGAATGAAACCCACCTCACCCAATCGCGCGACCATGCGCGTGCGAATCGCCCGAATGGAAAGGACGACATGACTGCCGCCAAACAAGAGCCACAAGAGCGCGGTGACCAATCCTTCTTGCATCGGCTAGGGCAGCCTACGACGGTTTGTGCCCGTTCTCCAGGCGGGCTGCTAGACTCCGCCGCGTCATGAAGGTGCTCCACGTCTGCGCGGTGGCATTCGGTCTCGAGACCCTGCTGTTGCCCCAGATCGACTTTCTCAGGGGGCGCGGGCTCTCGGTGGAGGCGGTATGCTCGCCTGACCCGCGAGTCGAGAGGCTGCGCGCCCGCGGCTACACCATTCACGAAATTCAGATCGACAGAAGAATCTCGCCGGTGCCGAATTCGAAAAGCGTCTTGGATCTCAGCAAGCTCATGCGCGCGCAGAACTACGACCTGGTGCATACACACGCCCCAGTCGCTTCGGTCTTGGGACGCGTCGCGGCAAAGCTCGCCGGCATAGAACGAATCCTGTACACGGCGCACGGGTTCTATTTTCACGACGACATGCCCCGGCAGAAGTACGCGCTCTACCATGGCATCGAGAAATCGGTTGCCCAGATCACCGACCGCATTTTGGTGCAAAGCCAAGAAGACTTCGACACGGCCGTGACGACGGGGCTCGGCTCGGCCGAGAAGATTCGGTATCTTGGCAACGGCATCGATTTGGGACGCTTCGACCGGACGACCCTGAACGAGGAGCGCCGAAGGGAGCTCCGAAGGGAGCTCGGTGTTCCCGAAAGCCATGGACCGATCCTCGGCATCACCGGACGCATCACCGAAGAAAAGGGCTTCGGCGAGCTCATCGAAGCCATGTCACTCCTCCGCGAGGATTTCCCAGAGGCCCATTTGATCGTGATCGGCGGCCAGCTGTCGACCGAACGCGATGATTTTCAAGACCGGCTCGTCGACTTCATCGGCGAACACGGGCTCGACTCACACGTCACGTTCGCGGGGTTTCGCGACGACGTTCAAGACCTGTTGGGACTCCTGGATGTATTCGTCTTGCCGTCGTACCGCGAAGGTCTGCCGCGTTCGGTCCTCGAAGCGATGGCTATGGAGCTCCCCGTCGTCGCGACTCGAATCCGCGGTTGCCGGGAGGCCGTGGCAGATCAGGTCACGGGTTTGCTCGTTCCAGCTCGGGACGGCAGCGCGCTGAAACACGCCATTGCGCAAGTCCTCTCCGACCGTGAGCTTGCGCAGCGTTTTGGTGAAGCCGGCCGGGAGCGAGTCGTGACCACGTTTGACGAGCAGTTCGTCTTTGCGCGCTTGGAAAACTGCTACCGCGAGCTCGGCGTGAGCTTCGCATGAAAGTGTTGGTCACGGGTGCGACAGGATTTGTCGGCAGCCATCTCCTTCCAGCATTGGAACGCGGTGGGCACTCGCTCACCCTCCCCGTACGGGACTCCGGCGCCGAAGCTCGGCTGCCCAAATCGATCGCTCCGAACACGCGCCGCCTCTTGGTGATCGGCGAGATCCACGCGGGCACCGATTGGCGCGAAGCGTTGCGGGACGTCGATGCCGTCATCCACCTTGCCGCGCGTGCGCATGTGCTCGACGAGACAGCCGAGGACGAAGAGGCGTTCATGAGCGTGAACGCACGCGGGACGTCACAGTTGGTAGAGCAATCGATCGAGGCGGGCGTACGACGATTCATCCTGATGAGCTCGATCGGAGCCGTGACGGCCTCGTCGGACAGGCTCGTCACGCTGGACACTCCTTGCAAACCCGAAACGCCGTACGGGCGAAGCAAGCTCGCGGCCGAGCGCGTGCTCATCGATCAAAGCCGCGGGACAAACCTGGTCTGGACGATTCTTCGCCCCACCCTCGTCTATGGGCCCGGCAACCCCGGGAACATGGGCCGACTCGTACGCCTCGTGCGCCGCGGCCTGCCTCTCCCTCTCGGCGCCGTCGCGAATCGCCGCAGCTTCACGTTCGTCGAGAACCTCGTCGAGGCTGTAATGATGACCCTCACGCATCGCAACGCCGCCGACGCCGTGTTCTTGCTTGGCGACGGCGAGGACCTGTCTACGGCCGAGCTAGTTCGCCGGATCGCCACGCTGACTGGGAGCCGTACGCGGCTCGTTTCCGTCCCGATGCCCCTTTTGCGCGGCGTTGCCAGAGGGGCAGAAGCAATCGCCGATGCAACGGGCTGGTCTCTCCCTCTGGACCGCGCCACCCTTCGCCGGTTGGAATCGTCGCTGTACGTTGACATCGAACCGCTTTACGAAAAACTCGGCTGGACTCCCCCAATTGGCGTGGACGAAGGCCTAGGACGCATGTTGGCTGCACCATGAGCTGGGCCATGCTCTCGATCCTCTCGTTTGCGCTGAGCTGGACTGGAATTTGGGTCGTTGCGCGCCGTCTGTCCGACCAATTCATCGACGTCCCAAACCAACGAAGCTCACACACACGGCCTACGCCAAGCGGCGGAGGCATCGCATTCGTAGCCGCATTCTTTGTGACGGCAATGCTCGCCGCCATCGTCATGAACGAGGAAGCAGACGGCACACCGTCTCTATTGAAAGGATCGATCCTCGTGCTCCTGCCGCTCTGGGCGGTCGGCACGGTCGACGACGCACGCGGGCTTTCGGTGCAGCTCCGTTACCTCGTTCAGCTCATCTCTGCAGGTCTCGCGGTGTTTCTCTTCGGCTCGTTCCCCGGCCTCGACTCTGTCCTCGGGCAGCTTGGCGCCCCGTGGTTGACCCAATTGCTCAGCGTTATCGCGATCACGGCGCTGATCAACTTCTACAACTTCATGGACGGCCTCGACGGCCTAGTCGGCGGCTGCTGCGCCGTCCAACTGGGGTTCTTTGCCCTGTACCTGAACCAGCCCGGCTGGTGGCTGCTGGTCGCCGCTCTCGTAGCCTTTCTATTCTGGAACTGGCCGCCAGCAAAGATCTTCATGGGAGACTCGGGAAGCACTGTCCTCGGCGGCGCCGTCGCATTGGCCCTCCTCCGCGCACCGGACGCAAGCACGATGTGGTGGGCCGGCGCCGTAACTGCGCCGCTCCTCGGCGACGCCATCTTCACCTTGATGCGTCGACTCCTCAAGCGCGAGGACATCTTCGAGGCCCACAAGTCGCACATCTACCAGCGACTGAACCAGTCGGGCTGGTCGCACCGGCGTGTCGCCAGCAGCTATGTAGCCCTGACGATCCTAATCGCAGCACTTGCCGCGACTCGGGGCTGAGGCAGACGCCCTCCACGCCTCAGGCGACGGCTGCGCGCAGGACCTGAACGTAGTTGTCGGCGACGCAGGCGCCCTCGAGCAACCCGCGCTCCCGCATCATCGCGTGGAACTTCGGGAGGTTGTAGTGCGGCACGGTCATCACCAGGTGGTGCTCCAGGTGGTACTGAACGCAGTTGGGCGCGATCAACAGCCGTTCGAGCCAACCGGCGCGCACCGTGCGGGTTTGGCCCATCGGATCGCCCGAATCAGGGACGACCGCGTGCTCGGCGATCGACCGGATGCGGGCGACGAGATTGTTCGTCGTCATCCAGGCGCCAAACCAGAGGAGGTACAGCAAGGGATGGCCGAAGGCCCACAGCACTCCAAGGAGGATCAGGTTGGTGAGCACTGTGCCAACGACCATCCGAATCGCCGGACGGCGTTCCATTCGCATCGGAAGCGTCCCGGAATCGACCTCCTCGCCGCCGATCACCTTGACCACGAGATAGGTGGTGCCGATTAGCTTCTTCAACCCGGTGATGCCGAGCAGGTCGCGGATGACCTTTCGCGCCATGCTGGCTTTCGAGACCGGAAACGTCGTCGCGAGCGAGAGGTCCGGATCGCCGTCCGTCCAGGTCTTGGCGTGATGCTCGAGGTGATGCGCCCGGTACATGTTTGCGCTCAGATAGATCGGGTAGCCCGCAAGCCAGTTGCCCACGAAGTCGTTGAACTTGCGATTCTTGAAGAGCGTGTAATGCGCGCTTTCGTGCATCACGACCGCGAGCCCGAGCTGTCGCGCACCGATGATGAAAAGCGCCAATACGACCGTGAATACGTTGGGCAGGGAGGCGACCAAGGCCATCGACGCGGCGATCAGCCCATAGTTGACGAACAGCGTGAGCCAGGCCCGATGCTCGCGAATGGCGCGAAGCTCCCGAATCTCGTCGGTGGTAAACTGCTCGAGCCAGGCTTTGCTGCGTTTCCCCACGAATCAACCGCGTAGGATGTATTGCTCGAGCTGATCGATCGTCATGTCCTGCTCGGCAACGATACTGCGGACGAGGTCACCGATCGACAAGATGCCGAGGAGCTCGTTAGCCTCCATCACGAGCAGATGCCTCGTTCGCTTTCCCGTCATGATCGCCATGCATTCCCGTGTCGTTGCCTTGCGGCCGACGGACAGGACCTCCTCGGCCATCGCGTCGCGCACTCGGGTGGTCGGCGAAGCCTTGCCGAGGAGAAAGACGTTACGGGCGTAGTCGCGCTCGGTAATCAGGCCAATGACCTTCTCGCCGTCGATCACGACCAGTGCGCCGATGTCGAGATCGGACATGCGTTTGATCGCATCGTAGACCGTGTCATCGGGTGAAACGGCTTGGATATCGTGGCCCTTGTGATCGAGTAACTGCGCTACGGTGGTCATTGGCCGAAGAGTACCACCCTTGCTGGGTGCGTAGAAGCCGGCACGGCCTGCGGCCTTGTTCCCAGCGCTGTCCCGCGGGAAAACAGGCCGTGATAGAGGCTTCCGGGCTCCCGCTCATCTAGGGTGATCGGCGTCCCCGGACTCTTCGATAACCGTTCGCACCAGATCGGCGTAGCGATCGGTGATCACGTGGGGGTCGTAGCGTCTCATCCAGTTGGCGCGCTCGTCACGTCGCGCCGCATGACCGACGTCCGGTCGCTCGAGCTCGGCAACGATCGCCAGCGCCAGCGCATGCGAATCTCCGACGGGGACGAGTTGGCCCCATCGCCCTTTGTCGAGAACTTCGTGCGGACCGAAGGGGCAGTCCGTCGAAACGATGGCGGCCCCCGCTTCCAGGGCCTCGATCAGAGCCCCAGGGAATCCCTCATTGCGCGACGAGAGCGCGAAGACGCGAGCGCAACGCATATAGGCCTCGGGGTTCGGCACAAAGCCGGAGAAGAATACGCGATCAGCGAGGCCGAGTTCCCGCGCCTGAGTCTCCAGGGCGGCGCGCTCGGGGCCCTTACCCAGGATGACCAGGTGCAGGTCTCGCTCGGGAACTAGCTCGGCAAACGCGCGAAGCATCATCGCAAAATCCTTTTGGGCGGCGAGGCGCCCAACCCCGAGGACGACCGGCTTGTCGAACCAGGGCTCGTGCTCTGCGGCGATTTGCATCGACGCGTCCCGCGAGCGCCGAGGATTGGGAATCGATAGCACCTTTTCCGGCGCTAGGTTGAAGAGCTCCGCAGCTTCTTCTGCGACGCCCTGCGAGACTCCCACCACCCGCGCGGCGCGCTGGTAGAGAAAGCGTTCCATTCCGAAACCAAACCATTTTCGGAACCACCACTGCGCGGCAGGGTCGCACTGAAGAGCGATACGCAGGTTGACGATGATTGGAACTTCAGAATTGAAGCGTGCTCCGAGCCCCGCCGAGAAGTTCGCCGTGTGGATCATCGACATGGCGCAGCGGGGTCGAACGCGCCCAATGTAGCGAATCCACGCCGGAGCGGCCAGGATCTCGGTAATCGCCCCGAGCTCTACTTTGTTCACGCCGGGCAGCGGTTCGTCACGGAGCTCTCCATGCGCACAGGCGACGACTAGATCGACCCGCAGGCCGGACTCGGCAAGGGTGCGGGCCAGAAACAAGGCCACGCGCTCGGCTCCTCCTCCAGCATAGGAAGGAATCAAGAGCGCGAGGTCGGGACGCGTCGAGTCGGCGGTGGCGGCGGCAGGCATGATCAACGGGTTCTTATCGCGAGCAACGATGGGTCATCGATGGGAGCGCCGCAAGTCCGGGCTGCTTGACGCGCTCGAAACGATGCACAACTATCCGCCACTCTTCTAGCTCGAAGCGGGGACATTTCTTCACGTGTGCGGCATCGCAGGATTGCTAACGCTCGATCAGAACGCCGCACCAGAGGCCGATGCGGTTCGTCGCATGTGCGACGCGATGACGTACCGTGGCCCGGATGACCACGGCCTGCGGACCGACGGCCCCTGCTGCCTCGGCCATCGTAGGTTGTCCATCATCGATTTGCGACACGAGGGCGCACAGCCGATGACCAACGAAGACGACACCATTTCGGTCGTCGTAAACGGGGAGATTTACAACTTCATCGAGCTTCGCAAGGAGCTCGAGCAGCGCGGACACCGCTTCAAGTCGCGCTCCGACTCCGAGGTCGTCCTGCATCTTTACGAAGAGCACGGCGTTGATTTTGTGGACCATCTGCGCGGCATGTTCGCCATCGCGCTCTGGGATCGGCCACGCAAGCGCCTCGTGCTTGCGCGCGATCGGTTCGGAAAGAAGCCCCTCTTCTATCATGCCGGTTCGCACGACTTGGTGTTCGCCTCCGAGCTCGGCGCCCTGGCTGCCTCGAGGCGTTTCGCGAAGCGGCCAGACCTCGACGCGATCGATGCGTTCATCACCATGCAGTACGTGCCAGCGCCGATGACGGCATTCGAAGGTGTGAAGAAGCTGCCGGCCGGGCACCGGTTGGTCTGCGAAGCTGGTGTGTTCCACGAGCCCGAGCCCTACTATCGTCTCCGCTTCGGCGAGCCTCGTGACGGCGGCGACATCGATGCGCTGACCGAAGAGTTGCGCGAGATCGTCGAAGAGGCCGTCCGCGTGCGCATGGTGTCCGATGTCCCCCTCGGCGCGTTCCTTTCCGGAGGCCTCGATTCCTCGCTGATCGTCGCCCTGATGGCGCGCCAATCCTCTCAACCGGTCAAGACGTTCTCAGTCGGCTTCACGAGCAAGGACAACAGCGAGCTTCCCTACGCCAAGCTGGTCGCCGAACGGTACGAGACCGATCACCACGAGATGATCGTCGACCCCGACATGACCTCCGTCGTGCCACAGCTCGTGCGGCACTACGGCGAGCCCTTCGCGGACACGTCGGCGCTGCCAACTTGGTACCTCTGCGAATACACACGAACCGGTGTAACCGTTGCGCTGAGCGGCGACGGAGGAGACGAGGCATTTGCCGGCTACCGGCGCTACAAGCATTGCCGCACCGCCCGGAACATTCGTCGGCTTCCCTGGCCGCTGCCGCAGCTCCTGGCCGGCGTGCTCACGCACCTTCCCACGCCACAGGCACAGGAAGTCCGGGACTACGGCGAACGAATCATGCAGCCGGAGTTCCAGCGCTTCTTGGGGCTGACCTCACCCATCCCGCACAAAGACCGCATGGCGATCTACACGCCTGCGATGCGGGAGCGCTTCGCGCACGACCAGATGGCTGTGGAATTCGAACGCCTGTTCAAGGCCTCGCGCGCGAAAGATCCCGTCAACCGGCTTCTCGACGTCGACATTCAAACCTACCTCACCGACAACATCCTCACCAAGGTCGACATCGCCTCCATGGCCCATTCGCTCGAGGTGCGCTGTCCACTGGTCGACCAGGAGCTCATGGACTTTGCAGCCTCGCTGCCGGGTTCGTTGAAGCTCCGCGGATTCACGACGAAGTTTCTGCTCCGCCGGATGTCGGAAACGCTTTTGCCCCGGCCGATCCTCACGCGCTCCAAGCAGGGCTTTGGGCTCCCGATCGATCGCTGGATGCGGCAAGACCTCGCGCCGCTTTCGCGCGACGTGCTCCTCGACCAGCGCGCTCGCGAACGCGGCATTTTCGACCCCGTTGCCGTCGAAGACATGCTGGCCCGCCATCAACGAGGAGAGCCGCGAGGGTTTCAGCTCTGGTCGATGATGATCTTGGAGCTCTGGTACCGCGAGTGCCTCGAAAGCGGCGCCTAGCCGTCAACCGCCATGATGCTCCACGCGATGATGAGCTGCGCCGCATAATAGAGGGGTAGCCCCCAGAGGCGATTCACAAAGCCCGGCGCGACGAAGCGGTCTCGCACCACGGCGATGTCGGACGCGGCGAACATCAGCGCACCGAGCGGAATCATCCATGGCGCGCCTGCCCCACCCGCTCCGACCCCGAAGACGCACATCGCGGAAATCACCAGCATGTATGCGCCGATGGGACCGCGCATGTCTGGAGCGTGCGGAAACACCCAGCGTGCGATTACGACCATGACCACCGCAAGCGCGCCCGCGCTCACCAGCGCGAACGTCGTGTCGATGGGAAGGCCCGCGAACGCGATGACATAGGCTACGTGACCGAGCAGAAAGGAAACGAGGCCCGCGATGAAGTACTGCTTCGCAGACCAGAGCAGGCACACATCTCCGATCGCTCCCAAGACCAAGCCCACCAGGACGATGTTTCCGTAGCGCGATTCGAGGGCCCCAAAGCCGATGGCCGCCACGATGAAGCCGAGCGAGGCAAAGGGCTTGCCCAGCGCGCGCAGCCCGGGCCGACCCTTCCATTCCCCATAGAGGAGCACGGCAAGCCCCAGCGCTGTCATCCATTCACCCACTGCATTGAGACCCATGGCTCGATTCCTTTGGTTTGCGCTATCGCCAGCTCGGTTGACGCGTGCTGGACAGCACGGCGTTCCACAAGTCGCTTTCGAGCGACATCCGTTTCTTCTCCGCGACCGCCGTCGAAATGGGCACGTAGATGATTTCCTGGTTCCAGTAGCCCACCATGGCGTCGGTCTTTCCGGCCATCGCAGCATGGACAGCCGCGCGCCCCATTCGGTCGGTCAGGATCCGGTCCCAGGCGTTGGCGGGCACACTGCGGATCGCATAGCTCGGATCGATGTACTTCATGTTGAGCTCGAGGTTTCGCTCACTGAAATGGCGTTTGATTCGGTCACGCAAGAAGACGCCGATGTCTTCGAAGCCGATGTTACCCGAAGCGTCGCTCACGGCTTTCTTGTCCGTGAACAGATGCTGCCCTGCCCCCTCTGCAACGACGACCACCGCATGTCCGCGGGTCATAACTCGCCGCTCCAGGGCCTCAAGTAGCCCGCCGTCGCCCTCGAGAGGAAACGGAACCTCTGGCACGAGAACGAAGTTGGCCTCCTGACTCGCAAGGGACGCGCCCGCAGCGATGAAGCCCGCGGCGCGGCCCATGAGCTTGACCAAGCCAATGCCGTTCGGGGCGCCGACCGCTTCGACGTGCGCGCCGCGCAGTACTTCACTGGCTGCCTCGAGTGCGGTGACATAGCCGAAGCTGAGCTCGACGTAGGGCACGTCGTTGTCGATGGTCTTGGGGATCCCGACTACAGACTTGGGGAGACCGCGCTTTGCAATCTCGAGTTGAATGGAATGGGCGCCACGCTGTGTGCCATCGCCACCGATGCAAAACAAGATGTCGATCTCGCGCGCCTCCAAGAAATCCACGACGACCCCCGGCTCCTGCGCACCACGTGAGCTTCCGAGCACAGTCCCACCCAGATGGTGGATGTTCCGGACGAAGCGTTCTGTCATCACCGTCGGCTCGAGCTCGGAGTCGGGGTTGAGCCCGGCGTAGCCGTTTCTGATCCCCAGGACGCGCTTCACGCCGTAGTTGTGCGTCAGCTCCAGGAATCCGGATCGGATCACGTTGTTCAAGCCGGGAGACAGCCCGCCGCAGGTCACGAACGCCGCAGTCGTTTCCGCCGGATTGAAGAAGAGCTTGCGCCGTGGGCCCGCCTCCTCGAAGGAGAGCGTGTCGATTTCGGCTGCATCGTCACGAATGTGGCGCTTCACCCGGACCCGAATCGACTCGTCCGCGAACATCCGACCCTGGGACCGAAGGGGCGACTCGAAGGCACAGGACCCGAGGGTGGGAACCGTCAATTCACGCTGCGTGGGCATATTTCAGCCAGAGTATGCACCGAAAAACCGAGGATCGAAGTGCCTTGGCGCCCGGCCGACCCCCGCGGTACCTTAGGGGACCCGTTGCCCGAGGGAAATACCCATGCACCGATCCGTTCGCTTGCCTCTGCTGGCCTGCGCCGTCCTAGCGCTGACCGCCAATCCGACCATCGCTCAGCCCTCGTTTGTCGCGTTCGAGACCGGCCCCGTTCGGCCACTTGCGATGGAAGGCGGGATCTTGGCTGCCGTCAATACCCCCGACAACGCGTTGGAGACCTTCGACGTCGTACCGAACGGTATCACTCGACGGATGTCGATCCCGGTCGGCCTCGAACCTTGCGCAGTGGCCATTCGGCCGGGCAGCAGTGAAGCTTGGGTGGTCAACCACCTGTCAGACAGCGTGAGCATCGTTGATTTGGTGACGGGCACCGTGACGCGGACCTTACTCGTCGGAGACGAACCGCGCGACATCGTCGTCACCGACCCGGATGGCGCCGGCCCGCTAGGAGACCGCGTGTTCATCACGACCGCTCACCGCGGACAGCACCGCAGCGACTCATCGATTGCTAGCGTTCCCGGCGCTGGCGACCCGGAGCTGACCACACCTAGCGTGCCTCGCGCCGACGTTTGGGTCTTCGATGCCGACACCCCCGGAGCAGGCGTGGGCGGAACCCCTCTGAAAATCGTGGAGCTGTTTGGTGACACACCACGCGCGCTCACCGTCAGCGCCGACGGCACCTCGGTCTACGCCGCGATCTTTCATTCCGGCAACGTAACGGCGGTGGTCAATGAAGGGATGGTTTGTGACAATTTCGGCGGCAGCCAGTGCAACGGTGACGGCATTAGCTCGCCAAACGGTCTCAACAGCGGAAGGCTCCCAGGGGGCCTTCCGGGCCCTTCCACGAATGTCGACGGAGACAACGCGCCAGAGACCGGTCTGATCGTTCAATTCGACGACAGTTCGGGGCAATGGCGCGACGAGGGTGGGCGGAACTGGAGCAACGGCATTCGCTTCTTTCTTCCAGACCTCGACGTCTTCGAGATCGACGCAACGACGCTTAACGAAACTGCGAGCTTTGCGCACGTCGGCACCATCAACTTCAACATGGCGGTCAATCCCGCCAACGGAAACGTTTACGTCTCGAACACCGACGCGCAGAACCTGACCCGCTTCGAGGGCCCCGGGATCTTCGGCGGATCCACGGTGCAGGGAAACCTCCACCAGGCTCGCATCACCGTCATCGACGGAGCCAGCGTCTCGCCTGTGCACCTGAACTCACACATCAACTACAACATCACACCCGCACCAGCGGGGACCAAAGATCATAGCCTCGCGACGCCGCTCGACATGGTGGTGACGAGTGACGGTTCCACCCTCTACGTCGCGGCCTTTGGCTCGAGCAAAGTCGGTGTGATTTCGACGTCCGACTTGGACAACACAACGTTCAGCCCCACCGCCGCGAGCCCGAACTACCTGTCGGTATCGGGCGGCGGGCCAAGCGGCTTGGCGCTTGACGAAGCCAATGGGAACCTCTTCGTACTGACCCGGTTCGACAACGCGATCTCCGTGGTCGACGTGGGGACTGGCACGGAGGTCAACCACTTCCCGCTTCACAACCCCGAGCCCGACTCGATCGTCGACGGTCGGCCCATGCTCTATGACGCATTCAAGACATCGAGCAATGGCGAGGCCTCATGCTCGAGCTGCCACATTTTTGGGGACTTCGACAGCTTGTCCTGGGATCTCGGCAATCCCGACGAGAGCGTGACGCTCAATACGATGACGATCAATTTCGAGAACGTCCTTCAGTTCTTTCCAGTCGATACATCCGAGCTCAACGGCACAGGTGTCGTACGTGATTTCCATCCGATGAAGGGTCCGATGACGACGCAAACGCTTCGCGGCTTGTCGACCAGCGGGGCGATGCACTGGCGCGGCGATCGGTCCAATGGCTTTTTTGGCCTCAGTCCAACCGACGAATTCACCTCGTTCATGAACTTCATCGGCGCGTTCTCCGGGCTGGTCGGCGGGAACACACCGCCCACCGACCCAGGGCTGCAATCCGACATGGCCGACTTCACGACCTTTGCGCTGCAGGTCACCTTGCCTCCTAACCCTGTCCGCGCTCTCGATAACAGCTTGACGACAAACCAACAGGCCGGAATGGACTTCTTCGACGGCAGCACGGGTCAGCTCTCCGATGGCGCCAACGTCAATGGCTTTACCTGTGAGGGCTGCCACCGCCACGACCCGAGCCAGGGATTCTTTGGCACCGGACGCGAGGCGAGCTTCGAGGCCGAACCACAGATCTTCAAAATCCCGCATTTTCGGAATCTCTATCAAAAGGTCGGAATGTTCGGCATGCCGAACGTCGACTTCAACCTGCCGGGCGATGGCAGCCACATGGGTGACCAGGTTCGCGGCACGGGCTATCTCCACGATGGCGCGACCGACACGCTTTTCCGCTTCTTCACTGCGGACGTGTTTCAGAACCCGGGTCTTCTTTTCAATGAAGCCAACGTCGGTTTCGACGGTGGTGACCCACAGCGCCGAGACGTCGAGGATGCGTTGCTTGCATTCGACTCCGACTTGGCCCCGATCGTCGGGCAGCAGGTCACGCTCGACGACACGAACTTTTCGGACGTCGATGCCCGCATCTCATTGCTCGAACAGCGAGCAGGCGCGACATTCGTGTCGGCGGTTCTCGGAGGCGTGACCACCGAGTGCGATCTCGTCGCTCACGGCATGCGGAACGGCTTCGAACGCAGTGCCCTCTACGATCCCGGTACCAATAGCTACATCCCAGATTCCTTGACCGATCCATCGTTGTCGCCGTCGAGCATGCGAACCATGGCGCAGGTTCCTGGACAGGCGACGACCTTCACCTGCGTGCCCCCAGGATCTGGCTCGCGCATCGCTCTGGATCGCGACCAAGATGGGATGCGCAACTACGACGAGATTCAGTCGAGCACGGATCCGGCCAATCCGGGCAGCATCATAGGCGCCTGTAGCGATGGGATCGACAACGACGGCGACGGTACAATCGACCTTGCGGACACGGGTTGCCCGAGCGCTGGGGGCCGAATCGAGAACCCAGAGTGCAGCGACGGCTTCGACAATGACGGAGATGGCGTCGCAGACTTCGGTGCTGACCCCGACTGCGGGGCCCCGGGCTCCAATCGAGAGCTCGCCCTCCCCCCACGCGATTGCCGCGTGGGTCGCATCGATCCTGCGGACGGTCTACTCGGCTTCATCATGATCTTCCTCGCGCTGCGCATTGGAACCCGCAGGCGGACCGTTCGTCGTCGCTAGCGCGTTAGTTGGCTTGGAACACGTCGTCGCTGAGCTCGGCGCCGATCGTCGTGTTGCGCCGGATCACGTCGGCAAGCGTCGTGCCCTCGAGGTCGGCGACCTCCTGAGGTGAAAAACCACCCGCCCTGTACCAGTAGCGATCTCCGTTACGAAGGGCTTCGAATTGCATTTTGATAACCCGGAACGCGACTTCGCCAACGTGGCCGCCGTTAACGGGATCCTCCGCGAGCGCCCCGACCCACAAATCGATCTCGTCCACGTCCGCATAGACCGATGCAAGCCGTGCCTGAGTTGCCGGATCGCTGCCGAACTCCGTGAAGCTGGCTATCGGCAAGAGGCCCAGCGCCCTGCGGGCTTCGTTATAGCTAGGCAAGCCATGATCGCGTCCACGCTGAATGTTGAGCGACGCGAGATCGAAGCCCCCCGATCCGGGAGGACCGAAGAGAAAGTTGCGAACATCGTCCACCAGCTCGGTATCGATGGCCGAACAGGGTTGGCTGGCCAGCCCGCGCAGGATAGGCTCGATGCCCCCCTCGTTGACCAGACGGTCCGGCCGAAAGAACGCCTGACGAAGCAAAAGGTGTCCCGAAGGGATCTCGTTACCGGCCGCATCCAGACGCAGCAAGGTGGGGCTCAGGGCGCTGTGGCCAAAACGATAAATCGCCGTCGAGAATTCGTTCATGATTGCCGGGCTCGTGCTCCAGCGGTAGCCCGTGTACGGGTTCAACGCGTTGGGCCCTAGCAGGGCCGGCAGAAACTCGTTGTAGGTGATGACCTGCATCAGCGCGCCAACGATGCGCCGCGCCTCCTGGTAGATCTCCTCGCCTGTCAGGGCTGGGTTGTTTGTCGCAATCTCGGCTGCCAAGCGGTTGTGCTCCCGCAAAAAAAGCGTGTGCATTGCGGTGAGAGCGACTTGCTCGTTTGCCCGGACGTCTCCTGCGAGAAAGAGCTCAGGACCCGTGCCCCCGGCATTGGGCAATCCCGGTGTGTTGAACGGAAGCAAATTACCAGTGCTCACCAATAGGCGCCCCGTTCCATCGTTGGTCCTCATGATGGCGGCCCGAATCAGATCGGAGCCATAGACGTTCGATGCGTCGATGAAGTGGGTGATTTGGTTGAGCTGCTGTCGTGGGTAGGCGGGGTCGTTTCCTGTTCCTGGATGGTATATGCTGCGGTTTGCGTCGATCGTCATGAACCCAGTGCCGGCCGGGTCGAAGAAGGGGTCACCCGAAGGAACGGGAATCGGCATCGGCTCCGCCGGCTCTTGCTCCCCGCTCAAGTCGATGTCGTGGTCGACAAACTGGCCCCACTGCCAAAGGAAATCACTCGCGCCGAGTGCGTTTGGCGGACGCTGCGAATCCGCACAGACCGCGTTGCTGATGGCCCGGGGCGACGGCCGTGAGCTTCCGCCCATTGAGGCGACCATGTCCCCGTAGTGGACGGACATCCCGCGGCGGAGCGTGGTGTTCGCGGCTCCAAGCTCGAAGTGGGTCTCGTGATTGCCCGTGCCGTCGATGCTTCGGTATTGACCCGTCGGCTGCTCGCTGGGATCCGGCGGATCGACGCTGGCCGGATCGACCGCGGCGTCCGGCGACATCCGGTCGAGGGTCATTTGGACGAGGTCCATCGGCTCGCAGTCCATGGCCATGGTGGGCAGGATCAGAAGGACCAGCAGTGAGCGCTTGCGTGCTATCAACCATTCGCGTCTCATCAGAAACACTCTCCGGGTTCGGGCTCGGATCGGTATACCCAAGATCAGCCGGTCGTGGAAGACAGGATGACGCAGCGGTCGTCGATGTCCGAATTCGGCCGATTCGGAAGCCCGACTTCAACGGCCGAGAGTCCGGACTTGTATGAAAGCTCACACCCTGGTGGGGCTGGCAGCGCCGCCTCAGGGGCGCCGGAAATGCAGGTAGTAGTTCTCCTCGAGAAGCTCGGTTTCGGACTGAAAGACGAAGCCCGCCCGCTCGACCTCCTCGATGACCGCGGCCTTGCCGGCGCGGACGTGCTTGAGGACGCTTGCACTGCTCTCGCCCTCTACGCGTTTCATGTCCACCAAGACGAGCCTTCCGCCAGGCCGCAGACTGAGAAACACGGAGCGCATGTAGGCCCGGGGGAACTCGAGGTGATGGTACGTGTCGCACATGAACGCCAAGTCGAGCGAGCCGGGACCCAGGCCGGCGGCTTTCTCTTCCCCTTGAATCACGGTGACGTTGCGCAGGCCTTGCTCGGCGGCGCGACTGCGAATCAGGTCGAGGAACTCAGGCACGATGTCGACGGCGTAGACCCAGCCCCGCGCCCCTACGCGCTGTGCGATCTCCGTAGTCAGCAGGCCGGTGCCGGCGCCAATGTCTGCGACCACCATCCCCCTGTGAAGGCCCATGGCGTCCACGATGTCGCTACGCCGCTGGACGATCTCGCGGGATTCAGCCTCGAGGATGCGACGGTACCGCTCGGGCCCATCGGGCTGGAAATAGGGGTCGTTGATACCCGGGTGGGCGCTGGGCTCGTCTTTTGCGGGCTCAGTCGATTCGGCGGCCGGCGAAACTTCGCTGGTGCCCACGGGCGTCGTAGCGAGCGCCGTCTCCGTGGTACCCGGTGTGCGCATCGCACAGCTGGACAAGCAAACCAAGGCCGTCAAGAAAGCCCAGAGCCCGTGGGAAAGCGGCGGCATCGACAGAAGTTTACGATAAGATAGGTTGAGTGCGAGGCTAGGTCGTCGAAAGACGGAGTGGTTTGTCATCAAGTCGCCAGGAGGTACGGAGTGAAGGGTCACATGAACGTTGTTGCACTGTGGATCGGAGCGGTCCTCGTGCTTGGCTGTCAAGAACGCAAGGAAGCCCCCAGTAGCGCAGATTCGAGTGGCGTCGCGGAGGTCGTTGAGGAGGAGGCGAAGACGGAGGCCCCAGAGCCCGAGGATTCAGCTCCAAGCGAGCCCGCCCCTGAAAGCCCGCCCGAGTTCAGCGCCCTGGTGTCCAAGGTCATGGGACTCACGCAGATGAGAACCGTCGAAGAGACCGATACCGGCATCAAGATCACATTCCCATTGGAGGCCTCCCCAAAGGTCGACGAACAATCCCCGCCTCAGACGGTGAGCGATGCCATGATGTTTGCGGCGTTCTATACAGCGCCGCTCCTGTACGACCGCACCGAGGACGTCGACGGTCTCCAACTGGTCTTCAATCAAAAGGAAAAGCGCGTTGGAGAGATCAACATGACGCGCGCTTCCTTTCAGAGCTTGGGGTACGACGAAGTCATGGCCGGGGCGACCGACGAGAAGTCCAAACGACGGGCCTACCGAACCCTTCTCGCCAAGCTGCCCAAGGGCGCGGTGAAGATCCGGAAGAAATACCGCCCATAGGCTTGGCGATGAGGGATGAACAATCGCTGCCCCTGGCGGGCGTCAAGGTGATCGAGTTCACCCACATGGTGATGGGCCCGGCGGTGGGCCTCGTTCTGGCCGACATGGGCGCCGACGTGATCAAGTTGGAGCCAGTGCATGGGGACAAGACCCGCGGCTTGCCGGGGTCGGGCGCGGGCTACTTTCCGGCTTACAACCGGAACAAGCGTTCGCTTTGCGTGGACCTCAAGTCGCCCGGAGAGAGAGCGGCGGTGCTACGCCTCGTCGACGGCGCGGACGTGCTGGTCGAGAATTTTCGCCCGGGAACCATGGACCGATTGGGCTTTCGCTATGAAGCGCTCAAGGAGCGCAACAAGGGCCTGATCGATTGCTCCGAGAAAGGCTTTCTCGCCGGTCCTAACGATGCGCGCGCTGTTCGTTCCGTTGGTCACGAATGTCAATGCGTCGAATGCGGTCTCGTCGAGAAACAGTTCATCTTTGAAGTAGCTCGGAACGAGATTGCCATCATCCAACTGCCCCGGTGTCGGATATGAATCACTGAAGACGAGATTCTCGTACATCACGAGCTGGTTGGTGGAATTCGGGTCGGTCGCGATGTTTCCATCGTTCGCGTCGGCCGATCCGGGTGGCAGCACCTTCAGGAACACGCCGTTGTCGCCGAACGGATCGACCTCGATGTTGGGGCCGGTCGCCGCGCTGTCCTCCGAAGAGCAGGAAATCAAAAATAGAGAGACGCCGAGAACGAAGGCCGGGAGCCTGAAACGGGATTTCATGGACGCGAGTCTATCCGAACTCGGCGGCAAAAGGGGTACGGTTTCTCACGCATCCGTGGCCCGCAGGAACGTGCCAACCCCCCAAAAAAACACGAGCCCCACACCCCGAATGGCCGTCTCGAAGATTGAATCGAGGAAAGCCTGCAAGTCAATTATGCGCCGCGATTCCCGTCAGACAAGGTAAGGTCCAACTGCCGAGCTCAATGGAGATCCTTTCCAGCCGTATCATGCTCCACCCGCGCGACTTTGACCGCAGCGTGGCGTTCTACCGTGACGCCCTCGGTCTTCATCCCATGCGGGAGTTTGGCGAACGCGGATCGCGCGGCGTTGTGTTCTTCCTAGGGGGCGGCTACCTGGAGATCACCGACCGGCAGGTCGAGCCGCCCGCGCCGTCGACGGAGCTCTGGTTGCAAGTGCGTGACGTGCATCAGGCAGAACGCGAGCTGCGCGCCGCAGGGGTTCCGATCACCGAAAGCGCGGTTGAAAAACCCTGGGGCCTGATCGAGCTCCGGGCTCCCGATCCGGACGGATTGATGCTGATCCTGGTTGAGGTTCCTGCCAGTCACCCGCTGCGCCGTGACAACCGCAAGCCCGTCTAGCGTCGAAAAGGGGACGGGCGTGGAGCGTGAGCTCGGGATGCGATACACGCCGCTACGCGAGGCGCTTCGCGAAGCGGTCGACGAGATTCGCGCCCATTTGGCCAAGCGTTCGGCTTAGACGCCGTCGGTGAGCGCAATCTTCGGGCGCGTCGAGCCCAGGACAGTGATATCGATGCCGTCTGCCTCCGCGTGCGCGGCGAAGTCTTCGATGACCTCGCGCACGTCGTGATCGAGAATCCGAGTAGCCGACATGTCGATCGTGACAGCGCAGGCTGGGGGAATTTCCCGAAGAAGGCGCTTGACCGACGCCTTGTTGAGGAACGTCATGTGCTCGGTGAAACGAATGGTAAAGGAGCCCTCGCTCGTCTGCTCCCGATAGAAGTTTAGCTGGTAGTTGTAGATCAGAATCTCGAAAAAGGCGACGGCCATGCCAAGCATGATGCCCGTGAGCAAGTCGGTGAAGACCAGACCCACGATCGTCACGACAAAGGGCACGAACTGCCAGAAACCCTCCTCCCACATCGCTTTGAACAGGGACACGCGAGCGAGCCTGTATCCAATCACCAGCAAGATGGCCGCCAGACTGGCGAGTGGGATCTCGTTGAGCAGCCCTGGAATTGTAGCGACGCAGATCAGGAGGAGAACGCCGTGAATGAACGAAGCGAGGCGCGTCTTGCCGCCCGACTCGATGTTCGCCGTGCTCCGCACGATGACCTGAGTGACCGGGATGCCGCCGAGCAGCCCAGAGACGATGTTGCCGAGACCTTGCGCTTTGAGCTCTTGGTTGGTGGGGGTGACTCTTTTTTCGGGGTCGAGATTGTCGGTGGCTTCTACCGAAAGCAGGGTCTCGATGCTCGCGATGAGCGCCAGGGTCAGCCCAATGACGTAGACCTCCGGGTTCGTGATTTGCGAGAAATCGGGCCGTATGAAGTTGGAGAAGAACTCCCCCAGCGAAGAAGAGAGCGGAACGTTGACGAGGTGCTCGTCGGAAATCGAAAGCCCCGGCCGGACCGCACCGAAGAGGCGATTGAGCCCTACCCCAAGAAGCACCACGAGCAGTGGTGCCGGAAGGGCTTTCGCGAGGCGGGTTTGTTTGAACCTTGGCCCCTGCCACAGGAGCAGAATGGCCAAGGACAGCGCGGTCACGATGATGGCGCCTGGACTCAGTGCCTGTAGCGCAAAGCCAATTTCACTGAAGGTGTTGTGGCCGTCACGTTGAAAGAACTCGAGCTCGCCCTCCCAGGAGTGATCGTACCCGAACGCATGGGGGATCTGCTTGAGGATGAGGATAATACCGATGCCTGCCAGCATCCCTTTGATGACGCTCGATGGAAAGTAGTGCGCGATGACGCCAGCTCGAAGAAAGGCAGCCACCAGTTGCGCCACCCCACAAACGATGACCGCTAAGAGGTACGCCTCGATCCCGAGCGCTTCGATGCCAGCGGCGACCATCACCGCGAGCCCCGCCGCCGGCCCGCTCACCCCGTGCCGTGACTTGCTGACGGCCGTGACGACGAGCCCGCCAGCAATCCCTGCGATGAGTCCACTGAAAAGGGGCGCGCCGGACGCGAGCGCGATGCCGAGGCACAGCGGCAGCGCCACGAGGAACACCACAATCCCTGCACGGACGTCGTCCGCTAAGTATCGACGGTCGTAAGTCATAGTTCCTGTGTATGGGGCGCAGAAGCGCCACGGCTAGAGCCGGAGTTTAACCTTAATCGTCTTTGGATCGCCAGTGTACGAAAACAGGGCGGCCTCGTATTTCGGGGGGCCGAATCGCTCTGGCGGGACGTTGTTCGAAACACCCCACCATTCTTTCGGACGCCCAACCATGCTGGTCTTGAGCTCGCCGTCCTTATCCTCGTCGTGCATGACCGAGACCGCGTACTTGCCAGGCTTGAGGCCCTTGAACACGCAGGTCGCCTTCCCGGCCTTGGACTTGACGAAGAGCATGGAATCCGCCTTTTTAGTCTTCGAGGGGAAGCCATCTTCTTTCGAATACAAAGAACAGCCGATCTGCCCTTTGTCGTTTTGAATGTTCGAAACGTTGACGGTCAAAACCGCTGGAGGGCTCGCCGTCTCTTCGTCGGCCGCGGCGAGTGACGACAAACCGGACGCCGCTAGCGCCAGGGGTAACATCTGAAGTGTGCTGCGTCTCGTCATTGTTGACTCCTGAGTCCCATGATCGTGCGTGTTTAGTCGAAACGCTCGACCACGCCAAGTGATGTTCGACAAACGGCATCCCCTGCTGCTATTGGCTGGGGAATCATGGCTTTTAAGCGCATTGCGCTCGCATCGACGGTGGTTTCAGGAGCGGTGATGGTCGCCGCGGCGATCGCCTGGGCAGGAAGTCACGGCAGCGCAGAGATGGGCGGCGTTCCGGTCCTCTTCTTTTGTGCCGCCATCGCATTCGGCGTGCAGTGGCTTGCATTCGTGCCGGCCTATTGGAAGCAGACCGAGCATTTCTACGACCTCGTCGGGAGCCTCACGTACATGCTGGTTACGGGCTTTGCGCTCTTTGCTTCCCGCCCGAGCGACGGCCGCTCCATCATCCTCGGGCTTCTGGTTTTCATCTGGGCATCCCGCCTCGGCAGTTTCTTATTCCGGCGCGTCCGGAATGCGGGCTCCGATCCCCGCTTTGACGAGATCAAGCCGAGCGCCTCGCGCTTTTTCGTCGCTTGGACGCTTCAAGGGCTTTGGGTGTTCTTGACGCTCTGCGCGGCGCTCGCTGCGATCGCGACGGTGTCGCCGTCGCCGCTTGGCTCGCTCGACGCCTTGGGCGTTGCGGTCTGGGTGATCGGTTTCACGATCGAGGTGGTCGCCGATCTGCAAAAAAGCGAGTTCCGAGCGGCCAACCCGGGTCACTACGTCCACACGGGCCTTTGGGCCTGGTCTCGACACCCGAACTATTTTGGCGAGATCGTGCTTTGGTTCGGCGTGTCTCTGATCGCGGCCTCGACTCTGGCAGGCTGGCAATGGGCCACGATGATCTCTCCGATCTTCGTGATCGTTTTGCTCACGCGCGTCAGCGGCATCCCGCTCCTCGAGAAGCGATCCGATGAACGATGGGGCGATGAGGAAGGCTATCGCCGGTACAAGGCCCGAACGTCAGTATTGATTCCCCGCCCACCTCGACGATGAGCCCGCAGGGGACCAGAAGCTGGCCGCGTGACGCCACGAGCCTTAGATTTGGCGAGCCGATGACCGACACCGCTTTTCCGAGTCGCTATGAGAATCGAGAGGAAGCCCGACGGCGATTCGGCGACGATGCCGATCGCTACGCGGGGTTTTATCTCGTCGGCGATCCGCTGGCCGATGCGCTCGTTCGATGGATCGAGCGGCACGGCGAGTCGGCCAAGGCGCAGTTCGAGCGTACGCTTCGCGACGGCACTTCAGCGGTTCCGGAGGCTTCCCCCGAGCTCCGAGGGTTTTTCGAGCGCGCCGACGCGCTTCCGGCCTGGGTCGACTTCGATCAGATTCGAACCGGGGCACTCGCATACCAGCGATTCGGAATCCTCGGCATGATCGTCCTCAGCGCTTGGTCTCTCATCAACGGGTATCATTCGAGCGCAGCCGTCAAGCCGCTGGCGTTCACCGGGGAGCTTCGCCACCGCCCCCAGCGACGCCTGGCCGAAACCGCGCGGTTCGTGAGTGAGGCAACCCAGGTCGACGGCCTTCGATCTGGACGCCCCGGTCGAGACATCTCGCTGCGCGTGAGTTTGATTCACTCGCACGTGCGCCGTGCTTGTTTGGACTCGGGCCGGTGGCGCACCGATCTCTGGGGCCTGCCGATCAACCAGGCCGACATGTTCGGCACGCTATTGGAGTTTTCGCTCTTAATGATGGATGGCGCGCAACGCCTTGGTTTTTTCCTGACCCCAGAGGAGCGGGAAGCGATTCTCGCGATGTGGCGATACTGCGGGCACTTGAGCGGGGTCGACCCGTGGCTGCTCGAGGCGCTCAGCAGCGAGGCCAAGACCCGGCGCCTCGCCGACCTTCTTCGGCTGGTGCAGCCTGGCCCCGACGAAGATTCGCGCGCCTTGACCGAGCAGCTTCTTCAGGTGCCGGGGCAGAACGCGAAGGGAAAGGCACCTCCGGTCCTCGCGCTCGCGGTGAGTCGAATCCACAACGGGTTGGCCCGTGCGTTCAACGGTGCCGAGATCGCAGACGACCTCGGCATTCCCGATGACCTATGGCAGTACTCGGTCTACCCGATTCGCGCGGCCGTTGCGCCGTTCGAATGGCTTCGCCGGCGCGTACCAGGCGCAAGCCAGCTTGCCTCTGAGGTCGGGAACCGGGCGGTTCGAGGCGACCTAAGGCGCATCCTGCGTGGCGAAGAGCCTTCGTTTACGATCTCCTAGCGGCTTTTCGTCACGCCACTCAAGCGACCGGGTGCCAAACGAATACCAGGATGTCCCAGACCAGGTGCGCGACGAACGGCGCCGCAAGGCCGTTGGTGCGTACCCTCAGAGCTCCCCAGAGCAGGCCGCAACACAGGGCCACGATGATGAGCAAGGGCGACCGAAGCGCGACCTGTGGAAGAACATAGAGAAGCGCAGAAACGAGCATCGCCCGCCATGGACCGAGCGATTTCGAAAAGAGATCGATGGCGACCCCACGCCAGACCAGCTCCTCGGCCGCGACGACCAAGAGGAGCAAGGGAAACGCGCGGACCGGCCCTGGCGCTTCGCGAAGGAGCGCGTACAAGGTCTCGACCTCGGTTTGAATGGGTGGGAACATCGATACGCTGATGGGATAGAGCCACCAGGTTGCCAAAGACATGAGCACCCCGACGGCGAGCCCGACGACCAGACTCAGCGCCGCCGGCGCTCGAAGGTTCGATCGAAGCACGGGACCCGCACCGAGCCAGAGCACGAGCACCGAGCTCAGCGCCGCAACGCCGGTGCCGATCCAAATGTTGAGGACCTCGCGCAAGCCCATCGCCACGCAAAACGCCGCCACGCAAGCAGCGAGCGCCATGGCCTCGGCTCTTTCGACGCGCTCCACCTAGCCTCTACCCTTCACACGGGCACGCATCCTGCTCACCAGCTTCGGTGTCGGGGTGTTGGGGGCCGTCTCGTCTTCCAGCGCCTGGTACACCGAAGTTTGGAACTCCGTCGGATTTTCGTCACCGAGTCGGTCCCAGATCGACTCACCGCTTGGATCGAGATCGCTTTGCAGACCCTGAACGAGCTCTTGTGCAAGCGCCAAGCTCGCCCGCGTCACCAGCGCGATCCAATAGCTCGAGAGCCTTGGCGTGATGACGGGCACGCCGATGAGCCTCGGATCTTTCCCCATGCTCTTGGCGATGCGCGAAAGAAAATTGGCATGGGTCATGCGCTCCTGTCCCGGCACGTCGTACCAGGCGCTCCCTTGTTCGGGTAAGTCGAGCGCACGGACGATCGCGAGGACGACGTCTTCGATCCACACGGGCCAAGACGAGTACTGAAGCCAGCGCGGAAGAAGCATGGCAGGGAGTCGCGCCGCTAGGTCGCGAACCATCATCCAAGAGCTGCCCCCGGCGCCGATGATCAGCCCACAGCGAAGCTCGATGGTCGAGACGGTCCCCGAACGCAGAATTTCACCCGTGTGCAATCGGCTGAGAAGATGCCTAGAGGCTTTCCCCTTTGGAGCCACGCCGCCCAGGTACACGATGCGATGGACGCCGGCCCGCTCGGCGGCCGCGAGGAACGCTTCGGCTCCCCTTGCCTCCCGCGCAGGATAGTCCTTCGAGTCGTCGATCGAGTGGATGAGATATACCGCGGCGTCGCACCCCGCGATGGCGGGGCCGATCGAGCTCGGGTCAGACACGTCGAGGTAGACCCAACCGGGCTGAGACGCCATTTTCGGATTTCTGGTGGCACGGACGACGTCCCAGCTCGTTTCTGCCAGCGCCGCATCGAGATGTCGGCCGACGAAACCGGTGGCCCCAGTGAGCAGCAGCCTTCGAGATGTTGCTTGGTCGGGGTTCATCGCCTGCTAGCTGTGCCCGCAGGTTCGCTCGAACGCGCCCCGCACATCGAATTCGAGGTCCAGTGACTCGAGCACGTCATAAAGACATGCTAGATAGATGCCGAGCGCGAGGAAGTTTCGATGGAGCGCCACGCCGCGATCGCGGCACGCCAAGAAGGTGTCGTGAAAGCTCGTGTGAAATGCGCTCGTCTCGAAGCGGACGCTTCGCTGGTCGCCGCTGCCCAGATGGCTGACCAGGGCGTCTCCTGAATCTTGCAGGCCCAACTGGTACAAGCCCGATTTAAAGCGCGGTTCGTCATCGAGGTAGAAGCCAGAGTAGAGGTCGCGAAGCCCCGTCAGAAACTCGGGTTGCCATTGGACATAGAACGCCTTGGGTCGCCAACGAAGCGTCGAGCCCTCGGACGCGGAGAACGAATCCGCCCGCAAGTCTAGAATCGTGTCAGGGCCTGCGAGGATCTGCGTGAAATAGATTTCGAGAATCTGATGGCCGGTTTTCCGCCGCAAAGGCTCGGAGAGGCTCAGGGGCGCGAGGCCTTCCGCACCGTCATCCTGTGGCCCAAGCTCGACAGCGACGCCGCGCGCGCTCAGTGAAGACGCGATGGTCTCGCGCACTTTCGCGTAGCGTCGCGCGTCCGAACCATTCGCAACGAACTCTTTGCCCTGTGCCAAGAGCGCCCGCAGCGGCATGACTTCGAACAAAGCGGGAGACGCGTAATCCATGAAGTGCGACCACGAGCTGCCCTTCGCAGCCCGCCGGATCACGTCGCGTATGCCTCTAGCCATGCCCCTGCCCTAAAGCCAGGCGGGTGGTTTGCCAAATCCTTGCCGCGCCGATGACTCAGTCCTCGAGCAGGCTTCGGAGCATCCAGGCGGTCTTCTCGTGGAGCTGGAGGCGCTGCGTTCCCAGGTCGGCGGTGGCCTGATCGCCAGCCTTCTCGGCGGCGCGCACGACTTCGCGCGCGGTGCGAATCACCGTCTCATGCGCTTCGACGAGCAACTTCACCATCTCGAGCGCCTTCGGAACCCCATCGGTGTCGGGAACGCTCGCAAGCCTTCCGAACGCGGCATAGCTCCCCGGCGCAGGCAGGCCAAGGGCTCGGATGCGCTCCGCGACCGCGTCGACGGCCATCGCGAGCTCGGTGTACTGCAGCTCGAACATGGAATGAAGCGTTTGGAACATCGGCCCCGTGACGTTCCAGTGAAAGTTGTGCGTCTTGAGATACAGGGTGTAGCTGTCGGCCAGGAGCCTCGAGAGCTCGGCTGCCAGCTTTTCGCGGTGCTCCGATGAGATGCCGGTATTCAGATCCATGGCGAACTCCTTTCGAACCAAGCTCTTAGGCCTTGAGTCGACTTCGGCAAGCCTCAGCACGGTGCCAAGTTCAGGGGGGGACTCCGCCGCATCGGACACGGGTCGTGGTTTCCCAGCGGGTTCGCTCAATCTCGGCCTGCGCGACCGCTTCGATGTAGCGCATCTGAGCCATGGCGGCCTGCTGCTCGCGAAGATTGACGAATACCAGATTGCTCGAACCGACCTCGAATCGCCGTCGCTCTCCCTCCGCAAGCTCGGCGGCCGTGTCGACTACATCATCGGTCAGCTCGGCTCGGCGCTGGGCGGCCTCGACCGCCGAAGCCGCGTCGAGGGTCCTGGCGCGGAGCTGGTCGGACACCAAGCGTACCTGCGCCGCTTTGTCGGCCACGTCCGCCCTTGCGACCCCCGCCGAACCGCGCTCCTTGCGAAGCAGCAAAGGCATCGACAGCTTCACGCCGACCTCGAACACATTGCCCGGAAGCGTGAAATCTAGATCCGTGTTGGTGAGATCCCCGAGGTCGCGGGAGTACGCGACCACCGCGTTCAGCTCGGGAGAGACCTCGTTGCGACTGAGTTTTTGACCAACCTCGGCCGCGTCGAGGTCTGCGCGAGCTTTCTTGAGCTCGGGGTGGCAGGCGAGGACTTCGTCGATCGCGCGCTCGACTGAAAGCTCTTCGAGCGGCATGACCGACACCTTTTCGGGGACACGCTGGGCGCCAGCGACGACAGGCATACCCTGAGAATCACGCAGAAACAACGACAGCTCGAAGGTCGCCTTCTCGAAGGCGCGCTCTGCGGCGACCAGGAAAGCCTTTCGCTCGAGCAAAATCCGCTCGTTGTCGACGACGTCAAAAGACGCGATCGAACCGGCCGCGAGACGGCGCCGGAGCTGCGCGTCACGCTGCTCGGCCAAATCGAGCAAGGCTCTGGCGACCTCCCTATTCTGTCCCGTGCCGACCCAATTCCAATAGGTCCGCGCCGCAGCGAGCTCGAGGTTGAGCCTTGCGGCCGACAAGGCTTGGTCGGCGGCTTCTTCCAGTTGAATCGCGCGGGCACGCTCGGCACGCTCCGGATCGATGAGCCCACCGCGCCAGATCGGCATTTCGATTCCCGCACGAACCTCGCCACCCGAGAGCGTTTGATCGTCCCGATAGGTCGGCCAACGCTCGTTGATGCCGAGACCGACGCGATAGCCCACGAAGATCTCCGAGCCCCATAGCGTCGTGGGCTGACGAAGCTCCACGTTGGCCCTTCGCAAGTCGTAGTACGCGCCAGTGAGGATCTTGCCGTCGCCCTCGAGCCTTGGATCAAACGCGCCGCGGGCCGCCATCGTCTTGGACTCCGCCTTGCGCAGCTGCGCAACCGCTTGGCGGATGCGAGGATCGTGCTCGTTCACCGACTGCAGGACCTCCTCGAAATGGAGCGGCCGCCCTCGCTCCTCGCTCGCCAGCGCCACCATCGGCGTGAGCAAGCCCAAGACGAAAACGCTCAAACGCTGGGCGAGGCTCATTTGGCGTCCATGCCGGTCGTCGCCATGGGCGGTGGATCGGTCGTTGGCGGGAAACCATTGAACTGCCGCCACACCTCGAACCCGAGGGAGACCCGATTGAGCAAGACCCAACCCTTTGCGAGCACGCCCTGCCGCAGATAGCTAGCAGCGGGCCAGGGACTGTCCTCGGGGTCAGGCACGACCACGATGCGGAAGTCTCCACGCCCATCGTCGCTGGCATCGACAAAGGCGACGCGGCCGCCAAATGTTCCGACTGCGACCGAAGGCCAGCCGGAGAACTGGACAGCGGGCCAGCCCTCGAACTGAAGCCGAACGGGGCTGCCGGCCTTGATGAGGGCGGCATCGTTGCCGTCGACATAGAGCTCGACCGCGCGATCTTCGGTCTGGGGCACGAGCACGGCGAGCACATCGCCTCGGCTGACCTGCTCACCGCCGAGTCGACCGACGACGCGAAGAATCGTCCCGTCGGTCGGCGCCTTGATCGTTTGGGCCCGTTGACGCGAAATTCCCACGTCGAGGCGAGCGAGTGCCGCGTTGGTCGATGCGACCTCGGTCTCCGCGCTCCGCCAACTCGCTTCGGCGTTCTCGATCTCCGCCTCGGTGGCCGCGATGACTCGTCGGAGCGCTGCGCGGCTTTGAGTCAGCTTATTGCGTGAGGCCGATAGCCTTGCATTGGCCGACGCGACCTTGGCCCTACTCTGTCGCGCCGCGAGCTCTGCAAGCTCGAGCTCTCGTTGAGACGCGAGACCATCGTCGAACAGACCGCGCTGACGGCGCAGATTGAGCTCGTTCGTTTCGAGCTCGGCGGTCGCTGCCCCAACATCCTGCTGGGCTGCCTCGACGCCGCGCTGTGCAATCTGAATGTTCGCCTCGGTTGCCGCGATCTCCGCGCGCTGCGAGCGACGCACGGATTCGATCCGGTTGCTCAGCGTCTCGGTGCGCTGCGCCTGCGCGATTCGTCGGACTTCGATGGCTGCTCGCTCCGCCCCAAGACGGTCGAGGATCGATTCGTCGTTGTCCGTCAGCTGCACGATTGGATCACCCTTTTTGACCTGCGTCCCCTCCTGCACGAACCACTTTTCGACGCGCCCCGAGATGGTCGCCTCGACGGGCTGCTGGCGTTGATCGGGTGCATACGCGAACACGCGCCCGCTTCCACGGATGTTCTGCGTCCAGGGAGCGAGAAGCGCCGCCAGGGAAAACGTGAGAAAGACGGCAACCAAGATTCGGGCGACCACAATCGTTCGCCGTGGTGCGGGGACACCCAGGGTCTCCGGAAGCGTGTCGCGTTCGAAGCCAGACCAGTGATCGGCGTTGATCGATCTCCCCTTCATGCTGCCTCTCCTTCCTGTCGGATTGTGTCGGACACCTGAAGATGCCGATCCATTCGTCCCAAGACGGCAGCGTCCTCGGCAACAATCAGCAGCGAGCAATCGCGCTTGGCCGACAAGCGATCGGCGATGCGGACGCCTGCGTCGGAGGCCATCCGATCCAAGGTACGGTCGAGGATCAACAAGGAGGGCCTTCCAGCCACCGCTCTTGCAATCGTGAGCGCAATCCCCTGGGTTCGCGTGAGCGGCGCGCCATCTCTGAGGATCGGCGTCTGCAGCCCCATTGGAAGAGCCTTCACCGTCTCGGCCAGGCCGACCTGGCCCAAGGCTTCCCATGCCTCCTCGGCAGTTAGGTCTGGGTTCGCGGCGCGAAGATTGTCTAAAATGCAGCCGGGGAATATCTCTGTGCCGCGGACGAGCGCGATGCGGCTGCGCAGCTCGCGCAAGGCAAGGTCGCGGACGTCGTGCCCGTCCATTTCGATCACGCCTGCGGACGGAGCGCGTAGTCCAAAGATGGCGTCGATCGTCGCGGTGGTATCCCGTTCCATCCCAGCGATCGCCAGGCGCTCACCGGGTTCGACCTTGAACGAGACTCGAAGCGGGGCAACACCCGGCTCCCGATCGACCTCCACTTTGTGAAGGACGAGCCCAAGGCTGGCTCCGCCGCCTGGCGGCGAGAGCTCGCCATCGGGGCGTTCCAAGGGCAGGTCGAGGATCTCGCCGAGCTTGTCAACAGCGGCCACGAGGTCGTAAAAAATCTCCACCTTACCTCCGAGCTTCGCAATCGACGCGACGACTGCGGTCACGATGAGCTCGGCGGCGACGAGTTGACCAATCGAAAGTTGACGCTCGATCACGAGCAAACCGCCTACGGCGAGCAAGGCCACGCTCGCCACGACTTCGATTGCGAATGCGCCAACCAGCTGACGAAAAACGACTCGAAAGTGTCGATCACGCTTGTCGAGATACGATCTGGCCAGCGTCTCCACTTGGGTCCGCGCAAGCTCCTCGCCCCCAGCGAGCTTGAACGACAGGGGATGCCGCGCCATCTCCTCGAGCCATCCGGCCACGGCGTACTTGGCTTTGGACTCGGCGACGCTCGTGCCTGTGCCGCCACGCCCGAGCGGAATCAAGACGAGCACGGCTCCGACGATGAGCACCAGGTCGAACGCGAGGAGCGCCGGGTGATAGAACGCCAGAACCATCAGGCCGACCAGTGCAATCAGGACGGCGTCGACGCCGCCAAGGAGCAGCGAGGCCACGCTCTTTTGGATCGTGAACACGTCGAAGAACCGGTTCAGTAGCTCGGGCCCATTGGCATCCCGAAGCGCCGTGCCGCTGACGCGCGGCAAACGAGCACCGATTTCGGTCACGATGCGGACGAACAGCCGGCGCTGCAGCATCTCGGCCACGCGTACTTGGAGCGCGCGAAGAATGGCCGCGCCCGTCAGCGCGACGGCCAACAGGACCGTCAAGACGACGAGCGGCTGAATCAAAGAGCCGAAGGCGACGGTATTGACGAGGGACTGGACCGCGACGGGCACCGCGAGCGAGAGGAGCCCGAGCGCCACGCCGTAAACGACGATGACGCCGATGTCCTGCCCGTCGAGCGCAAGGAGCTGACGGGCGCGGCGAAGCGGCGACGGACGTGAGGAACTGACGGCTACAGGCCTTTCATTCATGAGATTTGAAACATGATATGAAATACAGGCTTGTCAATGCCTGCATTGTGTTTTATGTAAAGGAAGTCATATGAATAGCAACGGGCCGCCAAAAACCTCCACAACATGGACTTTTCTCAGTAATCACGGGCATGTACTGGTCTGCATCGCCCGAGACTCCAACGTCCGCGTCCGCGAAATCGCACAGGCCGTGGGTGTCACCGAGCGCGCCGTGCAGCGTATCCTCAGGGAGCTGGAGGAGGCCAAGGTGATCGTTCGAACCCGACAGGGACGCCGAACCCACTACGAAGTCAATGAGGGCGAGCCCCTTCGCCACCCGATCGAGGCCGAGCACTCGGTAGGCGAGCTCGTCCGAGCGGTCCGTTCCTAATGGGCGTGACCATGGTGACGCTTCTCATCCAAGCCGCGACCACCTGGGCGATGACGGGCATCATCTGGTTCGTACAGCTGGTGCAATATCCGTCGTTCGCGCAGGTGGATTCTGCGTCTTTCCCGGCATTTCATACCCATCACGCCAACTCGATTTCGCTCATCGTCGCACCCTTGATGATCGCCGAAGCGATCTCGGGCCTTGCGTTTCTTTGGGCGCCGCTTCGCGTCCAGACCCCATCGCAAATCTGGCTTGGAATCGGGCTGATCGCGTTCATCTGGACGTCGACGTTTCTGCTCCAGGTTCCGGCGCACAGCCAGCTCGCCTCCGGTTTCGATGAACGAAGCTGGCGCATGCTCGTGCGCTCGAACTGGCTCCGGACAATCGCCTGGTCGGCAAGGGCCGGCCTGGTGACCTATTGGCTGCACCAGACGCTCGATGCGGGCACACGCATGGGTGTCTAGCGCTGGTTCAGCCCTGACGTTTCTGGCGATGGGCCTTAGAGCGGTCTCGATGAAAAATCCCGATGTCGTCGTGATTGGCGCTGGCTTTGGAGGCCTTGCGTCCGCGCTGCGACTCGCCGAGCTCGGCGCCGACGTC
The DNA here is from genome assembly GCA_029862185.1 of Myxococcales bacterium. Classification (GTDB taxonomy): domain Bacteria; phylum Myxococcota_A; class Polyangia; order Polyangiales; family Houyiibacteriaceae; genus SG8-38. Next base: position 28,504 of record JAOTXX010000002.1, on the reverse strand, counting down.
GTGCTTTGTGAAACACTTCGCTATCCGGGAGGCTGCGCGAGCACCTTCACGCGGAGCGGCTACCAGTTCGAAGCCGGCGCCACGCTGTTCTCCGGGCTCGGCGATGGGCAGCTCTTCTCCAACTGGAACGACAAGTGGGACCTTGGCGTTCGGTTCGACCCGCTCGATCCGCTCGTCGAGCTTCGAACGGGGCAGTGGTCGCTCCCGATCCCCCCGGACCCCGACGCCTTTGTTCGCCGGTTCGCGGAGCTGCCGGGCGCCGATTCGAAAGCCCTGCGCTCCTTTTTTGCTACGCAGCGCGGTGTCGCCAACGCGCTGTGGAAGCTGTTCGAAGACCCGACCCTCCTCCCGCCACTGAGTGGCAGCGCCGTCTTGCGCCATCTGAGCCGGTCGCTTTCGTACGCGCCCGTCGTCCGGTGGATGGGACGACCGCTCTCGGACGTCGTGTCGAGTCACGGTCTGACAGGCTGGGAACCACTGCGGGTCTACCTCGACGCGGTCAGCCAGATCACGGTGCAGGCAAGCTCTGCAGAGGCCGAAGCACCATTTGCCATGGCCGCGGTCGACTACTTCTTCCGCGGCACAGGCCACGTACACGGTGGCATTGGGAGCCTCGCCTGGGCTTTGACCGATGCAATCGATCGGGCCGGTGGCACGGTCTCGCTTGCCAATCGGGTTCGGGGGCTTCGGCGCCAAGGCGGAGGTTGGCGCGTCGACACGCGAAATGGGGAGCTCCAAGCGCGAACCGTCGTCGCCAACGTACTGCCTCAATCGCTCCCGGGAATCGCAGGGCCCGAGGTGAATGGCGCGCTTCACGATGTCGAAGCCGCGGTGGCGTCCGGATGGGGCGCTGCCATGCTCTACCTCGCCGTTGACTCCGACGCCGTGGGTGGATCAGACGCAAAGCATTTGCAGCTCGTCGATGACGAAAGCGCCCCGTTCATCGAAGGCAATCACGTTTTCTGCTCGATCAGCGCAGCCGACGAGCACGAACGGGCGCCGGCGGGACAGCGAACCGCAACGATTTCGACCCACGTACCCATGCAGAAGCTCCGCGCGCTCGGGCCCGAACATCAGGGCGTCTACATTGCGGACATCCAAAACCGAATGCGAGAGACCATCGGACGGCGCGCGCCCGAGCTTCTCGACCATGCCAAGTTCCAGATGACGGCGAGCCCACGGACCTTCGCCCGGTTCACCGGAAGGCACTTGGGCTACGTCGGTGGGGTGCCGAGGCGCGTCGGATGGAAGCACTACCGACCTCGGGCGCTATGGCCGCGCGAGGCGACGCCGGGCCTCTATCTCGTGGGTGATTCCGTCCTGCTTGGGCAGAGCACGCTTGCTGTTGCGCTCGGCGGCGTGCGAACCGCCGAGGCGATCGCAAACGCCTAGGCGCCTACGCCCGGCTCGGCTCGGCTGACGGCAGCGTCACAGCTCCAACCAGACCGCGCGGTGGTGCTCGAGGACGAGCCCCTCGGCGAGCGCGACCCGGTGGCCACTCAGGCAGTCGAGCGCTTCGCCCTCGGGAACCCAGGGGAGCATGAACCTTGCGTCGGACGTTTGAGTCGCTTCGGAGAAATTGGCGACCACCAGCAAGCGCTGCTCGGCGTGCGACCGAAGGTAGGCGAACAGATGGGGATTGCCCGTGTCGACGACCTCCATGCCACCGTTGTAGAGGGCTGGGAGCTGTTTTCGGAGCTTGAACAGTTTCGAGGTCTCGCGGAAGAAGCGCCACTCGATCGTATCGACATCGGCGAGGTCTTCCTGGGCCTCCCAGCGCTTTTTGCAGCGGTGCACCCAGCGGCTGTCGTTGACCTTTCGTGGATCGGTCAGGTAGGTGTAGTCGTTGATCATGCCGTACTCGTCGCCCGCGTACAGAAGCGGGAGGCCGCCGATGCTCACCTGGATCCCCATGAGTAAGGTGATCCGCCGGACAGCGCGCTCGATCAACTCGCTGTCGTTTCGTTCGATCGCATCTTCGAGGCCGGCGAGCGAAGACAGCGTCCCGGCGACGCGAACGTCACCCGTCAGCGCGTTTTGCTGGAACTTCGTCCCGCGTGCGTAAGAGCCCTGGAACTCACCGGTGTAGAACTGGCTTAGAAACCGACGATGTGCGGCTGGATTGATGCCGATGCTGCGCGCATCGTCATCGTCGAAAGTCCATCCGATGTCGTCGTGGCAGCGCAAGTAGTTCACCCAGGCGCAACCCGCAGCAAGCCGGTAGCGGGTGCGCATCGAGTGAGAGAGGAGCCGCACGTCCTGGGTCGCCAGGGCCTCCCAAAGAAGCGCCATGAGAAGAGGATTGTAGGACAGCTGGCACTCGTCGGGGTGGACATACCGGATCACCTCGTTCGGGTGAACGATCGCCTCGGACTTGAAGAGCAAAGCCGGCGCGGCGATTCGCGCCATGGCGTTGAAGGCGCGGATGATCGTGTGCGCCTCAGGCTGGTTCTCGCAGTCCGTGCCTAGCCGCTTCCAAAGAAACGCAACCGCGTCGAGCCGCAAGACCTCGACGCCGCGGTTCGCGAGAAACAACATTTCTTCGGCCATCGCGCGGAAGACTTCTGCGTTGGCATAGTTCAGGTCCCACTGATAGCTGTTGAACGTGGTCCAGACCCAGCGCCCGAGCTCATCGTTCCAGGTGAAGCTGCCCGCACGCGCCTCTGGGAAGATGTCCCGCAAGTAGCGCTGGAACTGATCGGGGAGCTCACGGTCGGGAAAGGTGAAATAGAAGGCCATGAAGTCTGGATCGCCAGCCTTCGCCCGCAGGGCCCACTGGTGTTCGTCGGACGTGTGGTTAAATACCAGGTCGAGCACGACGCTGATTCCCTCCTCGCGCAAGACCGCGGTGACTTCTTCGAGATCGTCGATGCTTCCGAGGTCGGGATTGATGGAGCGGTAGTCGCTGACTGCGTAGCCCCCGTCGTTTTCTCCGTGTGGAGAGACGAAGAGAGGCATCAAGTGCAGGTAGGTGAGCCCCAGCTTTTTGAAGTAGGGGATGTGGTCCTTGAGCTTGGCCAAGCGGTCGCTGAAGAGATCCACATAGAGGACGATGCCCACCATCTCCTGCGACTGGAACCACTCGGGGTCCGCTTCACGCCTCTCGTCGAGGCGACGCAAAGCTTCGGGACGCTCGAGCCACGACTGAATCAATGAGCGTAGAACGCGCTCCAAGGTGTAGTGAAAATCGTACTGCCAGCCGTAGAGCTCGTGCAGATACGTGAACAAGCGCTCCCATTCGCGTTGAAGCCGGTTCTTGAAGCGGTGCCAGTCGAACGCGAACGGCTCCAGTTGCGCCGCAAACGCTTCTTCGAGCTCGGGAAGCAAACGCCCCAAGGACTTGCGGGCCTGCTCCGGCTTCCAGTCATGACCTCCGTCGCTCACCGATCTGTCCGAGTCGCCGGTGCGAGCACCAAGGCTGTTCGTGACGGCAGGTACAAGCTCAGAAAGTGCCGTTCGATTCGATCGGGCATCGCGTGGTGGGAAATGTCGGCGGCCTGTCGACTGAAGCCGCCGTACTCGGGCCGGTCCGTATCGAGGACCGTGCGGTACGTGCCCGGCGACGAGGGAATCCTGTAGTCGGTGAACGAGCGACTCGGATGAAAGTTCATGGCAATTACGAGCTCCCCGCGCAGCCAAGCCAAGATTTTGTTTTCTTCGTCGCTATGAAGCAGGAATTCGTCCCGGCCGTCCGGGATGCCGTATGCGCGGGCCATCGCGATCAAATCGTGGTCGAAGGCGGCAAGGTGGCGAAAGCGTAGCTCTTCATCGTCAGCGAGCGGCCACTGCCGCCGTGCATAGGCGTAGGACCACTGGTTCCCTTCGCGCGGGAAGTCGATCCACTCCGGGTGCCCGAACTCGTTGCCCATGAAGTTGAGGTAGCCCTGCCCCGCCGTGGCCAAGGTGGCGAGTCGAATCATCTTGTGCAGGGCGATGCCGCGCTCGACCGAGAGGTCCTGGCTATGGACTGACATGCTGTCGTACATGCGCGGCCCGATGAGGCGAAAGATGAGGGTCTGGTCCCCGACCAAGGCCTGGTCGTGGGACTCCGCATAGCTGATGGTCCCCTCGTCACGCCGGCGGTTGGTCAGCTCATGCCAGAGCTCGGCGAGCGACCATTTCTCGTCGGGCACGTCTTTGGTGAGCTCGATCCAGGTGTCCGCGACGCCCATGGCGAAGCGGCAGTCGAAGCCCGCGCCACCGTCGGAGAGAGGCGAGGCCAGCCCCGGATACCCGGACACGTCCTCGGCGATGGTCACCGCGTCGGGCCAGAGCTCGTGGATCAGCTCGTTCGCGAGAGTCAGGTAAGCGAGCGCGTCCTCGTCGACGTTCGGACCGAAGTAGTCGTCGTAGCCTGCAAAAACGCGCGAAAGGCCGTGGTCCAGGTAGAGCATGCTCGTGACGCCATCGAATCGAAAGCCGTCCATGCGGAACTCGTCCATCCAGAAACGGCAGTTCGAGAGCAAGAAGTGGAGGACCTGAGGCTTGGCGTAGTCGAAGCAGCGCGAGTTCCACGCCGGATGCTCGCCGCGCGGGCCTTCGTGGAAGTACAGGCTTTGGGTGCCGTCCTGCGAGGAGATGCCTTCGACCTCGTTTCGTCCAGCGTGCGAATGGACCAGGTCCATGAAGATGCGCAGCCCCATCCCGTGCGCGTCGTCGACCAGGGCTTTGAGCTCTTCGGGGGTTCCAAAGCGCGACGAACACGCAAAGTAGCTCGACACCTGATACCCGAACGAGGCGTAGTAAGGATGCTCGGCAAGCGCCATGATCTGCACCGCCTCGTAGCCGGCATCCCGGATTCGCGGCAGGACGTTGGTGCGGAACTCTTCGTAGGTGCCGACTTTCGGTTCCGCTTGCGCCATCCCGACGTGGGCTTCGTAGACGAGCAGCGGCGCCGACGGACGAGCGGGCCGCGAATGACGCCAGACGTAGGGACTCGACGGGCGCCAGACCTGCGCGTTGAAGCTGCCCGACGACTCATCGCGCACGACCCGGCGGGCCCAGGCGGGCAGCCGGTCGCCGCCCCCGCCCGGCCAGCGAACCTCGAGCCGATAGGGATCCCCGTGAGAGAGCATCGCCTCGGGAAGCTCGATCTTCCAGACGCCCTCTCCTCCTTCGCGGGAAAGCGCATACCTCGGATCCGGCCGCCAATCGGAGAATGGCCCCTTCACGTGGATCGAAACCGCGTTGGGCGCCCACTCGCGAAGCACCCAGTGACCATCCCTAAAGTGCAAACCGAAGTACTCGTGCCCGGATGCGAGCTCCGGCAGGCCCACCCGCCCCTCGGTGATGCGAAGGCGCGTCGCTTCTACGTGGTGCAGGCGGCGCAAAAGGACGGAGGAGTAGCGCTCGAGAAACGGATCCCGCTCGATGAGGCGCGCGACTCTCTGCTCCGGCGATTCGGGCTTGGAGGCGTCCACGCTCACTTACTCGAGCAGATGCTCAGGCTCGTCGCGCCGCGGCTGGAGGCTTTCGCGCTCGATCGTCCGGGCGCACGCGTTCCACCTCAGGATTGCGTCATCCACTCCGGCCGGCTTGAGCGCCTCCGCCTGCTCGTAGTGCTCCATGGCCTCGTAGAGCCCCTCATAGGCAAACGTGCGCGCCATCCCGCCGCGCAACAGATGAGCGCGGCCCTGACGCTCCGCCACGAGGCCGGCGTAGTACGCGCGCTCGTACGCTCCGGCGAGCTTGCCAACCTGCTCAGTTGCACGGCGCGCCGCGTGCGTGCCGCCGCCTCCGCCAAACTGATCGGTGAGCGACAAGATCAAGGCGATGCGCGCAGGCTCGTTGCGATCATCGACTTCCAGGATGTCGAGGCAAATGCTCTCGGCTTGCTCAGGGTCGTTGAGCAGTCGGTAGTGGACGGCTCGCTCGACGGAGCGTGCGATGGCGTCCGCGGAAATGCGCTTGAGCACAAAACGATGTGTCATTCTGACTGCTCCTCTGAACGAGTCTTTGTTCGCACCTTACGCCCTGCAAAGAGCCGAGCCAAGCGGGCGAGTGGGTCGTAGTATCGGTCCACGACCCGCTCTTTGAGGGGAATGATGCCGTTGTCGGTGATGTTGATGTGCTCCGGGCACGTTTCTGTACAGCAACGCGTGATGTTGCACATCCCCGAGCCGTATTCCTTTTTGATCTCGGGAACGCGATCGTCGTCATCGAGAGGATGCATCTCCAGGCTGGCGAGACGAATCATGAACCTCGGGCCCACGAAGGCATCCTTGCGGTCGCGGTCCCGGACAACGTGACAGACGTCTTGGCAGAGAAAGCACTCGATGCACTTACGAAACTCTTGCACCCGATCGACGTCCTCTTGGTACATCCGATGCTCTCCATCTCGTCCGCGCGGCTTCGGCCTGAATGGTGCAATCCGCTTGTTCTGTTCGTAGTTCCAAGAGACGTCGCAGGTGAGGTCTTTGATGATTGGGAAGGCCTTGAGAGGCTGCACCGTAATGACCTCTTCCGGCCCAAAGCTGTTCATGCGCGTCATGCAGGCGAGCCGGGGCCGGCCGTTGATCTCCATGCTGCACGAGCCACACTTCCCTGCTTTGCAGTTCCACCGGATGGCCAGATCGTTGGCTTGGAGTGCCTGAATGCGATGCAAGACATCGAGGACGACCATCCCTTCGTCGACGTCCGCGTCGTATGCGTTGAACTCGCCTCCGCGGGAATCGCCGCGCCAAATCTTGAATTTGCGTGGGCTCATCCGACTTTGCCTCCTTCGAGATCATCGAGCGTCGCGTTGGCAATCGCCGCAAGCTCCTTCGGTGGATCGGGGCGCTCGACCTTCGCGACTTGCATCTCGCCGCTCGGGCCCTTTTTCGTGACGACGTTGAAGCGTGCGCACTCGTCGCGCTCACCCTCGAAGTCGAGTCGCGTGTGTGCGCCCCGGCTTTCCTCGCGAATGTACGCGGCCCGCGCAACCGCCTCGCCGACGACCAGGAGTGACTTCACCGATAGCGCCTCGTGCCAGCCTGGGTTGTACTGGCTGGTTCCGGGCGCTTTGAGGTTCTTTGCACGGGCCTTCAAGGCTTCGAGCTGCTCGACCGCGGTTTGCAGCTCTTCTCCCGTCCTGACGATACCCACGTTGCTGCTCATCACCTCCTGGATCGCCTCGTGCATGAGGTAAGGATTCTCGCCCGATTCCCGGTTCAAGATGCTGGTCGCCTCACGGAACGCCGCAGTGATTTGCTCGTCGTCGGCGCGTGGGGTCGTGCCCTGCTCGGAGAGATACGCGGCGACGCCGATGCCGGCGAGCCGACCAAAGACGATGAGATCGGAGAGTGAGTTGCCACCTAGACGGTTTGCCCCGTGCAGCCCCGCCGCACACTCTCCGCAGGCGAACAAGCCCGGCACGTTGGTCTGCTGCGAGTCTGCATCGACGCGAATCCCGCCCATGAAGTAATGTAGCGTCGGGCCCACTTCCATCGGCGTCGTTGTGATGTCGACTTCCGCGAGCTCCTTGAACTGATGATACATCGACGGAAGCTTTCGCCTGATCGCATCGGCGGGCCGGCGCGATGCGATGTCGAGGAACGCGCCGCCATGGGGTGAGCCACGACCGGCCTGCACCTCGGCTCGGATCGCCCGCGCGACCACATCGCGCGTCAGAAGCTCGGGCGGGCGGCGCGCGCTTGGGTCGTCGGGCCATTTGTCGGCTTCGAGAATCGTGTCCGCCGTCTCCGAAGCGAAGCGCTTCGGGATGTAGTTGAACATGAAACGCTCGCCCTTGTTGTTGAGCAAGATCCCGCCGTCCCCGCGAACCCCTTCGGTGACCAAGGTGCCGCGAACCGAAGGCGGCCACACCATGCCGGTTGGATGGAACTGGGTGAACTCGAGGTCCATGAGCTCCGCGCCTGCTTCGTACGCAAGGGCCGCTCCGTCACCGGTGTACTCCCAAGAATTGCTCGTGACGTTCCAGGCCTTGCCGCCGCCACCCGTCGCCATGATCACGGAGGGCGTACGAAACAGCACGAATCGACCCGTGTCACGCCAATAGCCAGCCACGCCCGCAATTCGGCCCGAGTCGAGGAGGAGTCGAAGCGCGGTGCACTCCATGTGGAAGTGGATGCCCTGGTGGACCCCATGGTCCTGAAGCGTACGGATGAGCTCGAGACCCGTGCGGTCGCCGACGTGCGCGAGCCGCGGATAGCGATGGCCGCCGAAGTTTCGCTGACTGATCAAGCCATCGGGGGTGCGATCGAACACCGCTCCCCACTCTTCGAGCTCCCGGACGCGCTCGGGGGCTTGCTTCGCGTGCAGCTCCGCCATGCGCCATTGGTTCAAGAATTTCCCGCCTCGCATCGTATCGCGGAAGTGGATTTTCCAATTGTCGCGCCGGTCGACGTTGCCGAGCGAAGCAGCCATGCCGCCCTCGGCCATGACGGTATGCGCCTTGCCGAGCAAGCTCTTGGAGATGACGCCTGTGTTGAGCCCGCGCGCGCTGCATTCGATGGCAGCACGGAGCCCGGCACCGCCGGCGCCGATGACGAGCACGTCGTGTTCGAAGGTTTGGATCTCGCCTACGTTCATCGATCGCTAGTTCGTCCAAGTATTGAGGTCGGTGATCACGCCCATCGAGACCAGCCGGACGTAGACGTCGGTGAACCCGACCCAGCAGAGGCTGATCCAGGCGAAATTGGGATGCCGTGCGTTGAGCCAGCTCACCTTTTTCCACGCGCCGTAGCGAACCGTTTGTTCGCCGCAGGACAGGCAATCCATCCCGCCCCCGACCAGGTGCCGGAGCGCATGGCAGCCAAAGGTGTAACCGCCGAGAAACGTCGCGTTCAGGAACAGCACGACGCTGCCAACACCGATGCCAAACTCTCCATTTCGGAACAGCGAAATGAACGCGTCGTAATAAAGGATGAAGATGTACGCCACGGCGAAGTAGAGCGCGTAGCGATGGAGGTTCTGGAAAATGAGCCAGGCGGTTTCACCCCGGTACCTGCGACTCGTGACCGGATTTACGGCGCATGCAGGCGGCGACCCGGTGAACGCGCGGTAGTACGCCTTGCGGTAGTAGTAACAGGTGAATCGGAAGACCCCTGGAAAGAAGAGGATGAGGAGCGCAGGCGATGCCGGCAGGAAGCTCGGCCACCAGGCGGGCCATGCCCCCAACCAGGAGTGGGCGAGTGGGGCGGCACCCGGCACGGACGGATCGGTATAAAGGACGGGCGAATAGAGTGGGCTGAGGTAGGGATTGGCGTAGTAGTTCTCGCCCTGGAATGCGGCCCAGGTCACGTAGATCGAAAAGGCCGTGAGCACGGTCAACGTAGCCATGGGCGAAACCCACCAGCTATCTTTTCGGATCGTCGCAGCGGGGCCTCTGGGATGTCCGCCGAGGACGGTGAGTTGTCGAGCCGGCATGATTCGGCGGACTATACCGAAACCGCGGAGCGCTGAACAAGGTTTTCCGCGGGAAAGCGCTTCATGCGGCGAACCGTTAGGCGCTCGGCCTCGTCGCGGTTGCGGCAACCGACAGGGGTATCTGCGCGGTCCTGTTTGCTGCCTCTCGAGAGTCGCTTACCGAGGATCTGCAAGCTCGATGTGCGCGGCACGGCCTTTCAAGAGCTCGTTTGGCGGAGCCTCCGCGAGATACCGGCCGGATAAACCGCCTCGTATGGGGAGATCGCTGCGCGCATTGGACGGCCCAAGTCCGCGAGGGCCGTCGCCCGGGCCTGTGCGGCCAATCCGGTCGCGGTGATCATTCCCTGCCACCGCGTGGTTCGTGCGGATGGCGGCCTGAGCGGCTACCGATGGGGGCTCGACAGAAAACGCAGACTCATCGAGCGCGAATCCGTGAAAAGAGGTGACCCAGCCTGGCGCACGACTGCGACCCGCAGGAACGAATAGCCTCATGGCGTTCGAGCAGGAGCGACTCTAGAGTTCCACCACGCATGGTGCACCGAACACGGCGCGCGGTCTTGGCCGCATCGATTCTGGCTTCGATCATCCTGACGGTGTGGGTGGGCTCGAACCTCGCTCGCTTCGTGACCGATGGCTGGTGGCTGGCCGTGCTGATCGCCCTCCCCCTCGGCGTGGCCACGATCGACGTGCTGAGCGGAGTCGTGCACTGGGCTTGCGACCGGTTCGGAGACGCCGCCACACCGGTCCTCGGCCCGCTCCTCATCCGTGCGTTTCGAGAGCATCACGTCGATCCGAGGCAGATGGTCGAGCACGACTGGGTCGAGACGAACGGTGAGCCTTGCTTTTTCTCCGCGCTTGCCTTGGCGGTGCTGGCCTTGTTGGCGCCGAGCGTTCAGTCCGGGCTCGGCGCCGCTGCCGTGGCCGTCGTTTGGACGATGGCCGCCGTCGGGTCGTGGTCCAATCAGGTTCACAAATGGGCGCACATGTCGCGCGCTCCGAGGCTGGCGCGATTTCTTCAGCGTGCGGGTCTCGCTTTGCGCCCGGACGAGCATGCGTGCCATCATCGGGCACCCCACGATTCGGGGTATTGCATCAGCACGGGCTGGATGAACCCGCTCTTGGATCGCATCGGACTTTGGTCTTGGCTCGAACGCTCGCTTAGGAGAACGCCTTGAAACTCACAGACTGGCTGACCGAACACATCACCGACGACCCGCGGGCTTTGGGCTGGTTCGACAGCCCCGACGCGGAGGATCGCATCGCGCGTTGCTACAAGGAGCTGCTAAGCGGCTACGTGCTCGACCCGTCGACGATTTTGAAAACGACACGGTTGGTCGGGTCGGACGAGCCCCGAAGCGCTGTAGAGGTCCAGGACATCGCGTTCTATTCGATCTGCGCCCACCACTTCCTTCCGTTCTATGGACATGTCAGCATCCGCTACGTGCCTGGGGATCGCATTCTGGGGCTCGGCAAGCTGCCTCGGCTGGTCGACGCCTACGCGCGCCGTTTCCAGATTCAGGAAGACCTCGTGCGCGACATCGCGCAGGAGTTGATGCAATCGGGCCATGCGCAAGGCGTTCTCGTGCAATCGGAGGCGCGGCACCTCTGCATGCTGAGTCGCGGTCCGCAAAGCGCCGCCTCGGTCACACGCACCGAGATCGCACTCGGATGCCTCCGCGACCAGGGTGCATGAGGCTCGCCGATCGGCGCGATGAGAGCACGGTGAGAACAGCAGGGCCGAGTGGCGCAGCAGCAATGGTGGCCGTCGTGATCGCGTTTGGCGCCTGCAGCTTGCTGGGTTGTAGCCGCACTGAGCTGGAGTCGGCGCCACGAGGGGAGCCCGCTGAAGTCGCAACGTCCCCCGGCGAAGACCCAGGCGCGGGCTCGATCGATTTCCTGATCGAGTCGAAGCCGGTGAAGTTGCTGACAGCTGACGAGCTGATGAAGAACCTGAAGCCTCTGCGCCTCGAGGTGTTCGAACCCTACGAGCGCGCGAACGCGGTGTTCACCGCAGTTCCGCTCGAGCGGGTGCTCGACGAAGCGTACGGGCCCTCTTGGCGAACGAAGGAAGCGATTCTCTTTGGCTGTCGCGACGGCTACGAGCCCACGATTCCTGTGAGACGCATCTTGGAGCACCAGGCGTTTCTCGCGATCGATCGGCCCGGCGACGTGGGGTTCACGATCCTCAAAGACGAAGAGGGCACGAGACGGCGGATCGACCTGCGCCCGTTCTACGTCATCTGGGAGAACCTGGACAATGCCCGGGTGCGGACTGAAGGCGATTACGGTTGGCCGTACCAAGTCATTCGCATCGACCTCGTATCGTTTCGATCGCGCTTCCAGGAGATGGCGCCACCAGCCCATTCATCCTCGCAGGTGCAGGCTGGGTTCGATGCCTTTGTGGCTCACTGCTCCAAGTGTCACGCGATCAACGGGCGTGGGGGCGCGATTGGCCCGGAGCTGAACTACCCGGCCAATCCAACCGAGTACCTGAAGGAAGAGTGGCTCCGGAAGTGGATCGATGATCCGACCCTCATGCGCATTGCGCCCAGGATGCCTCCATTGAACCCGGACTTGCCCGACCGGACGCGGATCATCGATGAGATCGTTGCCTATCTCGGCGCGATGGCGTCCCACAAAATCGAGCCAGGCGCGCCGTGAGCTACGCCGAGTTTTACGATTCGTTCCTTCAGCATCCGCTGCTGCTCTGGGCGGGCGCGATCTTCGGGCTGTTGCTGGCGCTGTCACGGCCCAGCCTGTCGGCCACGGTGCGCCGCTATTGCGTTGCGCTTGCGACTATCTCGCTCCTCGATGCCTGGCTAACCGCCAATGATGTTCCTGGCATCGGTCCGCTGACCGGCGCCGCAGCCTCGTTCGTGCCGCTGGCTTTCGTTTTGATCGGGGATTTTCGTTTCTTCCTCTTCATCGAGAGCGCGAAACCAGACGGGACCGTCGCGACGAGCCCGGGTGCGTGGATGCGCGCGTCTGCCTGGACGCTCCTGGTGCCAACGGGATCGCAGCTCATCGTTTTCGCGTTGGGCCCGAACGAGCCTCGCGTCCTTTTCTTCGTCTACGAGGCGCTGTTCGTCTTGCTATCGATCGGCCTGGCCCGCGTGTATCTGCCCCGCCGCAGCGGTCCGCTGAAGTGGACACAGCGGGTGACCAGATTCGTGATCGCTTACTACGCGCTGTGGGCCGTAGCCGACGCGGTCATTCTAACGACCGGCGAGGATGTCGGTTTCCTGTTGCGCGTGCTCCCGAACGTCCTTTACTACGGAGGCCTCGTTCCTGCGATCGCCTGGGCTGCGCCAATCGCAGACAAACCCCGTGAAGGATTGCTCGGCCCGCAGGGGTCGTGATAGATCTCGAAGATTCAAAAGAAGAACCCATGAGCGGTCCCCGTCCGTTGCGTCTCCCGGAGCACATCGTCGAAATCGTCAGCGACGCAGGCGAAGGTGCGCAAAAAGCAGCCCTTGCGTTTGCCCAACTCTGCGCGAAATCAGGCAACGGCCTTTGGACCGTGGAGATCATACCCTCCGAAATCCGGCCCCCGCCTCACACGACTGGAAGCGCCAGCGGCAACCGAATTCGCCTGGCCGAGCGCGCCCGGGTCACCAATGCGGGCAACCGCGCAAACGTGGTGCTGGCCTTCAACGAAATGGCCCTGCTCTCCCGCCTCGAAGCAGGAAGTCTCGCCGACGACGTCCTCGTGCTGATCGACGATCATTGGGCAACGCACGAGGACGAGAAGTATCGCCTGTCCTACCGCGAGGTGCTCGACGAGTTTCGTTCACGCGGCGCGACGATCGTCGAGGTCCCGCTCGCAAAGGAAACCCTCCGTCACGCCGAAGATGCGCAACAGGGCAAGAACATGTTTGCGGTCGGCATCTTGTGCGCCCTCTACAGCAAGGACCTGGACCTGCTCGACGATGTCATTCGTGACATCTTCAAGGCCAAAGACCGCAGGGTGATCGAGCTGGCGGTGAGACTCGCAGCCGCGGGTCATCAATATGGAGTTACGCACTTCGATCGATGCTTCGAAATCGAAGCGCATCCAAGCGACGTGGCAAAAGTGGCGATGAACGGTAACACCGCCCTCGCGCTTGGCGCTGTCTCTGCGGGGTTCGAAATCTGTTCGATGTACCCGATCACACCGGCGACTTCCGCTTCGCACGCCCTGTCCGAAATCTTCGAAGATTTTGGTGGCTTCGTGCATCAGGCCGAAGACGAGATCGCCGCCATCGGGGTGGCGCTCGGGGCCTCGTACGCCGGAAAGACCGCCCTGACGATCACCTCGGGACCCGGCATGGCCTTGAAAACCGAGTTCCAGGGCTTGGCCGTGATGACCGAGACACCCCTCGTCATCGTGGATGTTCAACGCGGCGGACCCAGCACCGGCTTGCCGACCAAGATCGAGCAGTCGGATCTGCTTCATGCGATTTACGGCGCTCCCGGGGACGCCCCCAAGGTCGTGATCGCACCAAGCACCATCGAAGAGTGCTATTATATTCTGTCGATCGCACGAAAGATCGCCGAAGAATTTCGCATGCTCGTCATCGTTCTGTCCGATGCCAACCTGGCGACCGGCCAGCAGCTCTTCAATCGCCCCGATGTTTCCCAGACGCCACGGAGGCCTCCGCTCGACCTCAGCCCAGTGGCGCCCGGAGCCCTGCCCTATGATTGGGATCCGACGACGGGCCTTTCGCAGCGCCTACTCCCCGGACAGCCGGATGGCATGGGCGTGACGACCTCGCTCAACCACGACCGCAATGGAAAGGCCCGTTACGACGCCGAGAGCAACCAGCGCGGCCACGCGATGCGCAGCCGGAAGCTCGCCGCATTGCAGAAAACCCTGAATCCACCGAGCGTGCACGGAGCGCCCCAAGGCGACCTGCTGCTCGTGGGTTGGGGCAGCACGCGGGGCGCCATCGAGGAAGCCGTCGACGTGGCGCGCAGCGAAGGCCTCTCGGTTTCTTCGTTGCACATTCAGTTCCTCAGTCCCTTGCCCCCGGGCCTGCTTGAGATCTTCGCGCGCTTTCGCCAGATCATCACGGTGGAGCTCAACTACAGCGACGACTGGAATGACCCGCTGATTACCAATGAGAATCGTCGCTATGGCCAGTTGGCGTGGATCCTGCGCGCCGCCACCCTGCAGGACATCGACTGCATTGCAAGGGTCCCGGGCCGCCCCTACATGCCGGTTGAGATCCTCGAGGAAGTCAAACGCATCCTCGCCGACCGACCGGGAGTCGCGAGCTCGGCTCCGGCGCTCGCTGCAGGCAAAGGAGTCCACTGACGATGTCTACGCTTACGGATTTGTGCCTCATGGAGAGCCATGCGAGTGAAGCGCACACCCTCGACGACTATGAATCCGAGCGACCCCGCTGGTGCAGCGGATGCGGCGACCATGGCGTGCTCGCAGGGCTCCAGCGCGTGCTGCGCAAGAACAATTTGGATCCGGAGAACGTCGTCTCGGTCTCCGGCATCGGCTGTTCGAGCCGCCTCCCCCACTATCTCAAGACCTACGGCTTTCACGGCATCCACGGGCGCGCATTGCCGATCGCGACGGGCGTGCGCCTCTCGCGTCCCGAGCTTCCCGTCATCGTCATCATGGGGGACGGGGACTGTTTCAGTATTGGCGGCAACCATTGGCTGCACGCGATCCGATACAACATCAACGCGGTCGTGCTGGTACTCGACAACGAGGTGTATGCCCTCACCAAGATGCAGGTCTCACCCACGACGCCCGACGGATGGAAAACCAACACCACGCCGCGGGGCACTTACCTCAAGCCGATGAACCCTCTGAGCACTGTGATGGGGATGACCAATATTTCCTTCGTCGCCCAAACCGCGACCTGGCTCCCCGCGCATCTCGACGAGACGATCGAAAAGGCTTGGGAGCATCATGGTCTTTCCTTCGTCCGAATCCTCCAGCGTTGCCCGGTGTTCATGCCCAAAGCGTTTGGCGAGGGCGGGGTGCACTTCCCGCTGGTGTTCCTCGACCACGACGACGGCATCCCGGTTCACCCTTCGCTCCTCGCACGCGGCACCGTTCAGGCGCACAACCATCGCGACATTAACGAGGCTCAACGTGCCGCGGTGTCTGTAGACCCTTGCCCCATGGGCCTTGTTTATCAAGACCCCGAGGTCCCTTCCTATGAGGAGATTCGATGGCAACGCCAGGAGCGGCCCGATCACCGGACCTTCCTGCAGCGTCTCGACGCCGTGATGGACCGTTACGCCGCCGGCTAATCCGTGTACCCGTCATGAAAAAGCAGGTCCTGCAATCCGTCGAAGATGTTTGGCGTCACGATGGCGTCGCCCTCGAGGACGCTTTTGAAGAGAGCATCCGTGAGCTGACGGAGCTCGTCCGTCTCGACGAGTACCATCGGCATGGGCACGATCGCGAACAGCTCGAGCGCGCGTTGGGGCCCATTGCGGCGACGAACATGGACATCGGTTCCTTGTCGCGCCTGCTCGGCGGTAGCACGCGCTCGCGTGCGATGACGCCGGCCCGGCTCCATCGCGTCGAGGAGCTCATCGCTGGGCTCGACGAGATGAAGGAGGCCTGGTCGACCCGTCCGCTCGATTCGGTCTCAACGGAGATCGAGAACGAGGAGCGCGAAATCCTGAAGCTCGCCGAGGAACATTTTGATCGGATCGCCGGCGCTTTTCGAGCCCTGCGCATCGCTCAACTCGAGCTCCGCGCCAAGTACGACCCTGAAATCCACGACGCGGCCTTTGCGGACTTCACCTGGCGCCAGCTCGGCCCAGCGGAGCTCCGCGCGTGTCCTCCCTTTGTCGTGATGGCGTGTCTCGATGGTGACCGTGGCGCGCGGTTGTGCAAGGTGATGTCTCTGCTCCAAAGTGGAATGCCGATCAAGGTCGCGGCTCTCCGCTCGAGCTTCCGCGACGTGCACGCCACTTCGGTCGACGCCGGTGTGGCGTCCGCGATGACCATCGAAACGCTGCCGCTGGCAATGCGCGGTGTCTACTTCGTCCAAACCTGCGAGGCCGCGTCGGATTTTCAAAGGCAGCTGTTCGAGGGGCTCACCGCCCCACGGCCTGCCGTGATTTCGGTCCTCTGTGAGCGGGAAGACGAGGACCGGGCTGCGTTTCAAAGTCGCGCCGAACGCGCCGTCCACGCCCGCGCGTTTCCAATGTGCACTTACGATCCGGATCGCGACAGCCGATTCGTCCTGTGCTTTGACCTCTCCTCAAATCCGTCGCTCGATGCGCTTTTGACCACCGACACCCTCTTGACTCGTGACTCGCAAGGGCAAGCCGTTGAGGTCGAAGAGCCCTACACCTTTGCCCACTTCGCCGCCTCCGAATCGGATCTCGTCGGAGAGCTCAGCGACCCGCCCGCGAACGACGGCAATCTGGTCGGGTTGACCGATTACCTGGAGCTCACGCGACGACAGCGCGTCGGGAAGCTTCCTTTCATCTCGCTCGCCGACAACGATGGCGGCATCGTGCGTAAAGTCATCTCCACGAGGCTTACCCTGCAATGCTCGGAGCGACTCCACCTTTGGCGCACCCTCCGGGAAATCTCGGGCATCGATAACCCGCACGTGAATACCACGCGCACGACCTTGGAAAAGGAACTCCGCGCTCAGCAAGAGGCGCAGCTCGAAACCCTGAAGCAGGAAATGGAGCAGAGTGCCGCAGGCCGCGAACAGGCCGCCGCCACCGCCGCAATACGGAAGCTCGTCGCCCACCTCACTGGAATCGAACCTCCTGGAGAAAAGTGAACCCCCGGAATCTCGAAGCGGCAGTACGATCGGTTCTGCGCCTGGGCTCTCAGAATGGTCCCAAGGGGCGAAGAGAGCTCCACTGGCGCCGGACCACCCTCTTCTGCCGCTAGTTCTGCGTGCGGTAAACTGAAACCGGGGCTAGTCCATCGCCGACCACCACCTAGAGAAAGTCGGTCCCGGCGAAGTTCAGCGACTTCGCGTCGAAGAACGCCACGTTCGTGGCGGGTGTGCCGAAACCGTTGCCAGCGATGCCGGCGCACGGAGCCGTGCATCCCGCGCCGCCTTCGAAGTCGCTCGACGCCGAAATCATCGTAGCATCGCTCCTGAAGACAATGAGCGTCCAGTCGTCGGCGTCGCAGTCCGCGGCAGTCGCAGGTGCGGGCGCGCCTTGCACGGCGGGATCACAGCGCCACAACTGGGGTCCGTCGGTAGTGTTTCTGGCCAAGTACACCAGACCCTTGTGCACGGCAAACTGAGGCCAAGCCCGATCGTTCGGTTCGATTTCGGAGACCTTGGAAGTCGTGATGGACGTCTTCGCCGAGTATTCGGCCGCAGACGGCGTGATGCCGGTCCAGTCTCCCGGATGGTTGCGATAGTCCAACGGCAGGCTATTTGTCGAACGAACGAGACCGCCGTTGTTCCCGAAGTAGATCAGGCCGTGGACGTGAGCCGTGGCGGGGAGGATCCGGTCTTTGAACCAGGTACAGCCTCGACTAGCGCGCGACTACCCTGTGCAGATAGCAAACTAGGCGCTGTAGATGAGGTCCATGTCTGGGGCCTCGGTGCAGTAGTAGTGCACCCAGATGTACGCGTGCTGGAACAGTGCTGCTGCAAGCGCAGCCAACGAGCCGGTGAAGAGGGCGATCGACCACAAACCTAGGAAGACGAGCCCATACATGGCGTTCGACGTCCAGGCGAAAGCGCCCTCGCGCACCATCGGCATCTCTCGGTATCGCTGGCGGAAGTGGTCGCCACCCAACGCGCGATCGAGGCCGAAGTAACGCCCGACGGAGTACCCCGCGTACACGGCTGGAACCATGAGCGCGGTCGCGGCCGCGAGCTCGAACCAACGAGGCAGTTCGGCGCTGCCCGCGTCCGCCATGGCCACTCCCAGAATCAAGATCGGGCGGGCCAGCAGCAGGGGCATGAATACGATGCCCCAGACGATCATATCGGCCTTGCCGAACACGCGGCTGAGGATCGACCACCCGAGCTGGGCGCGAAAAACGAGCGCGACCATCACTTGATGAACGATCGCGGCTATGACCGAAGCCCAGAACCATCGTTCATCGGAGACGCCTAGCCATTCTCCGTCGCCCAGCGCTGGCGCTGCGAACGCCCAGCAGAGCGGGACGAGGAGCACGAGCGTGGCCAGATGAAGCCACTGGCGATGAAACAGAAACGTGAGGGAACCCGCCTCCGCGATGCTGGCATACTCGATGTCGTTCTTCATGCGCTACTCGTCTCCCGGTTAACATAACAAGATAGTTCTGCGCAGTTGGGCCCTCAACACGAGCCCGATGGACTAAGAGAGCGAAACGGAGACTCTGCCGCCCGCTGCATCGGCGCCGCGCGCGCTACTTCCGCGCGACGATCACATTGCTGACGAGCTTGCCGAGGTGCGACTCTCCTCGGCTCAGCTCGGTGGCGCGGTCAGATAGCTCATCGGTGAACCGGCTGAACACCGACTCGGCAAGCTCCCGCAAGTGCGGCCCGATCGGGGTCGCGAGCGCGAGCTCGATGGCGCTCTTGGGTCCTCCGTGGCAGGTCATGAGCGCTTCGTGTCGCTGGAGCTCGACCGAATTGAACCCGGCATCCTCGAAGTGCGCTTGAAGCTCGTCCTCGGGCAGGTGGTCGAACGGCCGCCGCATCATGTTCGCGAGCTCGGTCTCGCCGATCGCATCGAGCGCACCGCAAATCGCTCCAAAGGCTTTGCACTCGGCGACCGAGCGCCAGGTCGACACCAGCGCCACGCCCTCGTCGCGAAGCACGCGCAACATTTCGACTGCGCTCTGTGCGCGATCGGGAAAGAACTGAAAGCCCTGCTGGCAAATCACCGCATCCACTACGCCCCCTTCGAGCTCGAGCGGGTGCGCCGACGACTCCAAGAACCGGACGCGCTCGCCCGCGTCCGCGCAATGGTGCTTCGCGATGTTGAGCATCTGAGGGTTGATGTCCGCCGCGATCACTTTGCCGTTCGAGCCCACCCGATCGGCGAGCAAGCGTGCCACCACTCCCGTGCCCGTCGCCAGGTCCAAGACGGTCCGCCCGTCCCACGGCCCATGCTCAGCCAACAGCCGCTCCCCCCACGGCCGAAAGATCAACGGAACCAGCACGTCGTCATAGCCGCGTGCGACGTTGTCTTTCCCGAAATCGAGCTCCGGCGCTGTGGTCATGGCGGCGATTGTACTACGTCCGCCCCCCGAACCGGGGCTAGCAAAAACAAACGCCCGGTCGACGCGAAAAGGAGCACCGGCCGGTACACGTAGAGCGTTCGAAGAAACTTCATCTCGGCGACCTTGCCACAACGCCTTCAATCGCGTTGTTCGTCTGTCAATTTCGTCACACTGTTGCAAAATGCCACTAGCGGGCAAGCACGAATTTGGATGGAGGGTCGGGATGCAAGTAGCTGGCAAACGCGCGTTGGTAACCGGAGGCGGCACCGGAGTCGGGTTTGGATGCGCTCAGCGCCTGCTCGAACAAGGTGCCCGAGTCTTGATTGTTGGGAGACGTGATGACGTGCTCGGAAAGGCCGTCGAACGATTGAAAACGATCGTTCCGGGTGCGGAGGCTTCCCTACAGGTGTGCGACATCACGGTCGAAGACGAAGTCATCTCTGCAATTCATACGGCGGCAGGGGATGGCGGTCTCGACATCCTCGTCGCGAACGCGGGTAGTGGTTACCCGGGTCCGATTCTCGAGGCGCCCGTCGACGCCTGGACGTTCTGCTGTGAGCTCAACATCGTCGGCACCGCCACCTGCATCAAGCATGCGGCGCTTTCGATGAAAGACCACGGTGGCGGAAGCATCATCACGATCTCGTCGGTCGGTGGCTCGAAGGTCGAGAAGTGGATGGCTCCCTACAGCACGAGCAAGGCCGGTCTGGAAATGCTCACCCGCTGCGCGGCGGTGGAGCTTGCGCCGTTCCAGATCCGCGTGAACTCCATTGCGCCGGGGTACATCAAGACCGAAGCGCTCGCGGACAATTTCTCTGAGGAGTTTCTCGCCGGGCTGGTCGAGCGCACGCCGCTCGGGCGGGCGGGTGACCCACAAGAAGTCGGCGATGCGGTCGTCTACCTGTCCAGTGACATGGGCAAATGGGTGACCGGTCAGGTCTTCAGCGTTTGCGGCGGCATGAGCATTCCTCAAGGCGACGATTTCGAGGAGTTGAACCGAATGATGTACGGGGACGAAGTCATGGACGCCTGTATGGGTAGAGACGCGTGAGCGAGGCCCGCAACATTCAAGTAGGCGAGCCCCACAGGCCGTTTGGCGTGAAGTTGATCAACTTCGTCGGCCGAAGCGCCAACGCGATGGGGGTGCAGCCGATCGCACTCGATGAAGACAGATTGATCAGGCGGGCCATCAAGAGGGCCGGAAGCTCAGATTTCGGCGGAGAAGACTTCCGGGAAGGGCTTCGACGGTTCTTGGCTAGCGCCGAGAGGGAAGCCGATCTCACCCTACTCGGCCGTCTGATGGTTCAGGGGTACGTGACCGACAACCTCGTCAATCGCCTGAGGCTGGTCGAGTGGCGCAAGCAGCACGACGCCGTGGCCAAGGAGAAGATTGTCGCTCCGCTGTTCATCGTCGGCTTGCCACGCACCGGCACGACCATTCTTCATGCCCTGCTCGAGCAGGACCCCGCCAATCGCTCGCCTCTCACCTGGGAGGTGCAGTTCCCGGTGCCGCCCGCCGCGCCGGAAACATGGAAAACCGACCCGCGCATCGCCGAGGATCAGAAGATTCTCGACCAATTTTTCAAGTTGGTCCCGGACTTTGCAGCAATGCACCCGATGGAGGCAACGATGCCACAAGAATGCGTAGCGGTGTTCACCATGTGCTTCATGTCCGAGCAGCTGCAGGTGCAATTCAACGTACCCTCGTATCAGGCATGGCTGGACGAGCAGGACATGCGCCCCACGTACGAGTTCCACAAACGCTTCCTACAGCACGCACAGTCAGGCGGCGTTCGTGGCGGGCGCTGGGTGCTGAAGTCGCCGGCGCACCTTCATTTGATCGACACGCTTCTTGATGTCTTTCCAGACGCACGGATCGTTCATACCCACCGCGACCCGATCAAGGTCTGCGCATCGGTCACGAGCCTGACCGCCACGCTCCGGGGGGCCTCGACCGATACCATCGATCTGCATGAAATCGGCCGCCAGCAACTCCAGTGGTGGACCAAGCTGATCAGCAGATCTCTCGCGCAGCGAAAGCAACTCGCACACAAGAGGGAGCAGTTCTTCGACGTGAAAATGAGCGAAACCGTGTTGGACCCGCTCGACGTCGTGCGAAGAATGTACGCACACTTCGACTATCCGCTCACCGATGAAGTGGAGGCCAAGATGCTCGCCTTCATGAAAGCAAACACCCGCGACAAGCATGGCTCGCACACCTACACTCCCGAGGACTTTGGAATCGACCCCGAACGCGACCGGGCACCTTTCCAGGAGTACATCGACTATTTCGGTCTTACCGAGCCGAGCAAATGAGAGGAGGACTCTTCGAATGACCGACACCCACGACGCGTTTGTCGAGCTCGTCGACGCACTGCGGGAGCTTCCCGAAACCTTCACAGACGAGTTCCGAGGCCTGAGCGAGCAAAGTCAGTTACAGGGCTACCGGCATCTCGCTCATTTGCTGAGCTACGGCTTCGACCTCTATCTCGAAAGCGATCCGCTCCGCCCGACGTTCGTGCCGCTCGCACGGCCGACCCAGAAGATCCTCGGCGACAACTGCGACTCGATATACTGCTTCACACAGACCCGTGGTGATCAGAGCTACCGCATCTGGGGGAACCGCGGCGATGCCTGTTACCTCAGCTTCTGCGCGTATGCCGGTGAGCCGGACGGGTCCTGGTCCGACAGCCTCGCCGCCAACATCAACCACACACACATCGATTTCGGCGACGACGGCTCGTTCGAGATCTTCCTCGGACCGGACGAGCCAGACGAGCCCAATCGCTTCAAGACCGCTGCTCGTGCGGTGTGCGTGATCTCTCGGGAGTACTACTTCGACCGCGACAGCGACCGAGTCGCAGAGATCTACATAGAGAACACCGCCGACGTTCCCGCACCCGGCCCCGAGACCGATGCAAGTCTTTCAGAGAAACTTCGGGCTGTCGGAAACTTCGTGAGCCAGACCGCGGCGATGGTCCCACCACCCGGCTCGGAAGAGCACAACATGCTTGGCGAGCCATTTGGCTTCGACCCCGATGGAATGGGATGGGGAACACCCGACAACGTTTACGCGCTGGGTACGTTTGATCTCTCCGACGACGAAGTGCTCGTCATCCGGGGCCGCTCACCAAAGTGCTGCTACTGGGGAGTTCAAACGTGGAACGCCTACATGCAGTCTTTCGACGCGCGATACCATCAAGTATCCCTGAATTCGGCGCAGGCTGCCCTCAATCCTGATGGCAGTTGGACGGTCTACGTCTCCAAAGAGGATCCGGCCCTCGGCAATTGGGTCGGCACGGCCGGCCACCAAGACGGGCTCGTGTTCTGCCGCTGGCTGCTCGCCGAAGAGTTTCCTGAGAAACCGACCGCCTCGGTGACGACGATGGCGAACTTGCGCGCGCCGCAAGTCGACATAACAAGCTAGTACCGCGCAACTCGGATCCCCGAATGGTCCCCATGGGCTAAGACAACTGGGCTCACCCGGCGCCCATTCTTTGCAGACTAGCGTGCAAGCCATCATCTTGTTGGTGAGCTGACTGTATAGTCGCGTTCTTGCTGAGGTAACCACGTGATGGGATTTCCACTGGGTCTCGTCTACTCCAGCTACGCGCGGACAGCCTCGGCGATCTCGTCGATTCTGGCGTTGCCGCGTTCTCTGGCGGACTCGGCGTTTTCTTCGGCAGCGATCTCGATGCGGACATGGAGGTAGTACTCGAGCGTTGCCGCTGTCGCGGTCGCGCGCAGGATCACGCGATCCCCACCTTCTGGCTCGAAGACCAGCAGGTCGGTCTTGGGGAGATTCAGATTGGCGATTGGCCAGGGTGGGTTGTCTCGGTAACGGGTCATGGCCGCCGCCATCTTCTCATCTGCATCACCCCCTTCGAACGCCCTTGAGATCCGCCGACTCACATAGAGGCCGTACCGGCGCCACATCGCCTCGCGCTCGTCCAGCAGCGTGCTCCCGCGCGCTTTGCATCGAGCAGCAAGGTCCGCAACCAACAGCGCGGCACTGATGCCGTCCTTGTCTCGAACGAATGTCGCGGCGCCGTAGCCCAGCGCGTCGTCGTAACCGAGGATGTAACTGTAGCCCTCCGCTTCGATCTCGATCGCACGATGATTGATCCAGCTGTGACCAACGAGGGTCTGCTCCCACCGTGCGCCGTGAGCTTTCGCGATCTTTCCGAGCAGTGGCGAGCTTACGATCGAGGAGATGAGCAGGCGCTTCGATTGGCTTTCGGTTCTTTCGAGCAGATCGTCGGCCAGCATGCAGCCCAGATCGTCTCCGGAGAGGACTTCATAGCCTTCGTCAGAGGCGGCGGCGACAGCCAGACGACCGGCATCGGGGTCGTTGGCGAGCACGAGCTCCGCGTTGATCCTCCTGGCGAGGGCAAGGACCTGCACCATGGCCGCGGGATCTTCGGGATTGGGGAAGTCGACGGTTGGAAACCGGCCGTCGGGCTCCGCTTGCGAGGCTAGGCTCTTGAGGCCGGAAAAGCCGGCAGCTCCGAGGATCGTCCGGATCAGTCGATCTCCGACGCCGTGAAGCGCCGTGTAGGCGATCGAAAGACGGCGCGCTTCGGAGGGGGGACCTACCAGATCACTAACCCGTTCGCGATACCGCTCTACCAGATCGGTCAAGGCTTGCATGCGTCCTTGAGCGATCGCCTCATGGCGGGTCGGCCGGGGGACGCTGCTGGCGCTGCTGATGCGGGCGATCGCTTGCGCGATGCCCTCGTCATGCACGGAGATGATCTGCGAACCGTTCCCCCAAAACACCTTGTAGCCGTTGTATGCGGAAGGGCTATCGCCCGCAGTGATCATCACGCCCGCCGCAGCGCCGGTTTCCAACACCGAAAACCCCAAGACTGGAGTGGGCATCTCATCGTCGAGCATCCAGACTTGGAAGCCCGCGCCCGCAATCACGCCGGCCGTGTCGGTTGCGAGCTCGCGGCTCATCCGCCGTCCGTCGAAGCCGACGCAGATGCCTCTCTCTGCGGCGTTCGGAAGCTGTTGGCGAAGCCAAGCACAGAGACCGGCGGTCGCGCGGATGACGGTGACGCGGTTCATTCGGTTGGGCCCCGCACCCAGCAGCCCGCGGAAGCCGGCACTCCGAAATGCGAGCGAGCTGTCGAACCGGTCATGCAAGGCGTCGAGATCGTTGCGGTCCAATAGTTGTTTGAGCTCGCGTCGGGTCGCCGGATCCGGGTCGTCCGCCAACCACCGCTCAGCCCTTTCGACTACAGTCACGCCTCCTATCTAACCTGCTCATCCAAAGTTGTCTCATGCGTACTTCGCTTGGCGTTCGACACCAGACTGGAGGTAGACTCTCTCAGCGCAGTCGTCATGACCCCGTTCTTCCCGACCCGCGGCCTGCCGATGAGCTTGTGCTAGACCCAGACGAGCCATGATCAGGCTTCATCGACATCGCCCGAGCGTACTGGCTGTGACCTTGTCGCTGTGTGCTGGTTGTGCGGAGTCCGGCCGCACCCGGTACGAAGTGCCGAGCCCGCCCGTTGGCGCCCCACTCGCCGCCGAAGTCGATCCGTTCATCGGAACGGCCGCGGACGGGATGACCTTTCCTGGCGCGCTCGTTCCCTGGGGAATGGCGTCACCCAGCCCTCATACGAAGCTGACCACCGCCGCGGACGCGCTCGAAGGCGTGTTCGTCAACGGCGGCTACCGGCATGGAGACCCGCAGATTCACGGCTTTGGATTGACGCACCTGAGCGGTGTCGGGTGTCCGGACCTCGGCCTCCCGGTGATTGCGCCGACATCGGGTCCGACGCCCACGAGCTTCGAGGTCTACGGCTCTGCCTACCGCAGTGAGGTCGCCTACGCGGGGTACTACGGCGTGGAGCTCAGCGACATGGACGTCGTTGCTGAGATGACAGCCACACCGCGAACCGCAGTTTTTCGTTTCTGGTTTGCGCAAGGCCAGCCAGCCCACATCACGCTCGATGGGGCGCGCGGCATCTCCTGGGTCAGGAACCAAGCCGACCTCGAAGTGTTGGGGCCTAACGAGATCGTCGGCTCGGCCGCGTTCGGCGGGTTCTGTGTGTCCGGGGGCGGGGGGCGGCTCTATTTCGTCGCGCGCGCAGATCGCGCGGCCGATTCTTTTGGAGTGGTCGAGGACGGCACCGTGAGTACTGAAACACGTGCAACGGGGGATGCCATGGCTTTCTGGCGATACGAAGCTGCACCCCCCGAGCCCGTGGTGATGTGGGTTGGGCTGTCTTGGGTGAGTATCGAACAAGCCCGAGCGAACCTGGATGCCGAGCAACTTCCGTTCGACGAGGCGCGCGACGCTGCAGCGATGGTCTGGCAGCAGCACCTAGAGCGCATCGAAGTCGCCGGCGGGAGCGACGAGGACCGCGTTCGCTTTTACACGGCCCTCTACCACGCATTGATCCATCCCAGCATCTTGAGCGACGTCGATGGGACGTATCCGATCTTCACCCGCGACCAAACCGGTCAAGCAGGCGGTGAAACGCGGTACACCGTGTTTTCGCTCTGGGATACCTACCGCACCCTGCACCCGCTTCTGACGCTCGTGTATCCGAAGACGCAACTCGAGATCGTCAAGGGAATGCAGGACATGACCCTTCACGCCAACGCCCCGCCCAAGTGGGAGCTCATCGGCGACGAGGTGCAGCCGATGGTCGGGGACCCGGCACTGATCGTGTTCGCCGATTCCTATGCGAAGGGTCTCACGGATTTCGACCTCGGCCCGGTGTACGACGTGATGCGCGACGCGGCCAAACGGGAGGAGCACCGGCCGGGAGACACCGAATACCTCGACCTGGGTTTCGTGCCCATGGAACGCGCCGACACGGTCTGGGGGCCCGTGTCGACGACTCTCGAATATGCGCTTGCCGACTGGGCGCTCGCGCAACTCGCCGAGGCGCTCGGCCGCAACGACGATGTACCCGGCCTCTTGCAACGGGCCGAATCCTATCGCGGACTCTATGACGACGAGACTGGGACACTTCGTCCGAGGAACGCCGACGGCTCGTTTCTCGAGCCCTTCGATCCAGATGCGATCGAAGGTTCCTTTGCTTTGCGGCTCGGAGGCCCTGGTTACGTCGAAGGTACCGCGTGGCAGTATGCATTCTTCGTGCAGCACGATGTTGACGGGTTGATCGCGCTGCACGGCAAGCAGGCCTTCGTCGATCGGCTCACCTGGGTCTTTGACACCGACCGTTTCGTGCTCTGGAACGAGCCCGACATGGCGTATCCCTATCTCTTCACATTTGTGCCTGGCGCGGAGCATCACACACAGCGACAGGCCCGAATCGCGATGGAGCGTTTCTTCGGAAGAGGACCCGATGGGCTTCCGGGCAACGACGACGCTGGGACGCTGAGCGCATGGTTCGTGTTTTCGGCGATGGGCTTCTATCCGGTGACCCCTGGGCTATCCGAATACCGGCTCGGAAGCCCCTTATTCGAACGCATCACCCTGCGCCTGAGCCCCGACCATCACGATGGCGAGACCTTCGTCATCGAAGCGGACGGCAATGGCCCTGACAGTGTCTTCGTGACGAGCGCCGCACTCGACGACCAGCCTCTGTCGACGCCCGTGCTCTCCCATCAAGCGATTACTCGGGGCGGCACTCTCCGTTTGCAAATGAGCCAAACCCCGCGATAGGCGGTGCAGTCACCGCCGTTAGCGCTGGGCGACGATCGGAATGTAGCTCGGGCACCAGACCGCGCTGCGGACGGTTGCCTCGATCTCGTTGTCGGGGATCACGCACCCGAGCTGCGCGTCGCGTGCCGAGCGCACGACGGCACACGCGATCTCGAAGCTCACCTGGCGCAGATCGTTCTGACTTGGAAAGATGGCGCCCAGCGCCAGGCGCTCGTCACTGACGCAGCTCGCGAGCGTCTGCGCAGCGATCAAGAACATTTCGTCGTTGATTTGACGTGTCTCAGAAACGATGGCTCCGAGGCCAACGCCCGGGAAGATGAAGACGTTGTTGCTCTGCCCGATCACATGACGCTCACCTTCGTAAGTCACGTCGTCGTATGGGCTGCCCGTGGCGACCAGTGCTCGGCCACCGGTCCATTCGAGGGCGTCTTTTGGAGTGCACTCCGACTTCGATGTCGGGTTCGAGAGTGGCAGGACGACCGGTCGGTCCACATGCTTCGCCATTTCCTCGATCATCTCTTGGGTGAAGACCCCCGGTTGGCCCGTCGCCCCCACGAGGATGGTCGGCTTGAACGCGCGAATCGTCTCCACCGGGTCGGCGTTGGGGCTCTGCGCGAGCCCGTAGTGCTCGAGGCTGTCTTTGCTGAGCGCGAACTCGCGTTTGAAGGGCTCCTTGATCTCGCGCCCGGCGTGGAGCAGACCCTGGGAGTCGAACGCGGCGAAGAAGACGATCACGAATGGTCGGCCCCACACGGAGGGCCACCCCGACCACGCCGAGCGCGATCAGGCTGGTAGCTTGAGAGATGGTGCCCACCTCACGGTCACAGCGCCGTGCATCTATGAGCGCGGCGCCGGCCCTGCAAGCGAAAAGCACGCGCTAACAATCCGGTCAGCCGAGGTCGACGCCGACGCTGAACACCAACTGGTAGTCGTTCTTCTTGACCGGAACGGTTCCGCCCATGCCGTCGTCGCGGGCTGGCGGGTTTTCCGTTCGTAGGTAGAGGAAGCTGATGTTGAAGTCCAGCACGCTGGTGACCTCGATGTTGAAACCGGTCTCTCCGGTGTGGTTGGTGTTCCCAACCGTCGTCACGACGAGGTTGGTCAGCCAGCTGAAGTACCACGTCACGTCGGGCGCGATGTCCACATCCCCAAACGTCTTGAACGGAACGAAGGCATCGTGCTGCGGATTGGTGACACTAGGATCAGGGTCCAGATACTTCAGGTACTGATAGCCGACGCCGGTCTGAAAATCCCAAAAGCCGTTCGCCTTGTCGATCATGTGTATACCAATGGCGGCAAACGGTGTGGCTCGGAACTTGATGTTTTGGAAC
>JAOTXX010000046.1 GCA_029862185.1 Myxococcales bacterium | reverse complement strand
AAACGTCATCGAGAAGACCATGACTCGCACCATGCGTCTTCTTGCGGCTGCGGTGTTTGCCTGGTTGCTCGCAGACATGACATCGGCGTGGCGACCCGCGGGGCGCGTCCTTGGGCGCTGGCTTTCAGCGGATTTGGGGATGGGCCTCACCGAGACAGGCGTGACGTTTGGAGACTTCTTCGTCTTCTTCATCGTCTTGTGGGTGAGCTGGATCATCGCGCGCTTCGTGAGCTTCGTTTTGAAGGAAGAAATTCTGCCGCGCCTTCACATGCAGCAGGGAGTCCCGTTCGCGCTGACGACGTTCACGCGCTACGCGATCATCGCTATCGGCTTCGTCGCCGCTGTCTCGGTCCTCGGCTTCCCGCTCGACAGAGTGACGATCGTCCTGAGCGCGCTCGGCGTGGGCATCGGCTTCGGACTTCAAAACCTCGTCAACAACTTCGTGTCGGGCTTCGTCCTCTTGACGGAACGGCCGATTCGATTGCGGGACAAGATCGAGATCGACGACATCCTCGGGAACGTGAGCAGTATCGGGATTCGTGCAAGCACGATTCGCACCTTCGACGGCGCGGAGGTGATCGTCCCCAATGGCGACTTGATTTCCGGCCGGGTCATCAACTGGACCCTGGCAGCGCGCCAACAGCGGGTGACCATCCCTCTCGGCGTGGCCTACGGGACGGACCCGACTCAGGTGCTCGGCATTCTGAGGAAGGTCGCAGAGGCCAACGACAAAGTCTTCAAGAACCCGGCGCCGCTGGCTCTGTTCCGGGGGTTTGGTGAAAGCTCACTCGATTTCGAGCTGCGGATCTTCATGGACCCGTCAGATGTCTTGGACGTGCCAAGCGCAGTGCATGTGGCGATCAACGGGGCTTTGAAGGAGGCGGGTATCGAGATTCCATTTCCGCAGCGGGACTTGCACGTACGGGGGCTGCCGGAGAGGATCGCCGGCACTGGCGCTGGCCCTGACACCCCATAGAGACTCCGCTTTGCGACGTCCACGGGGCTTCGCTGGCGCGTAACGTCAGGCGGCCGCTTGGCCGTAGCTCGCCTGCAGGTACCGCACGATATCAGCCGACTCCGGCATCCAACGCTCCTCGCCATCCGAGCTCGTGATTCTCAGCACGGGCACGGTGGTTCTACTCCGCACCTCACGGAGCGCCGCGAGATGGACGGGATCGGCGTAGATGTTACGGAGCTCCACATCGAGACCGAGCGCGTCGATCGCGCGGAGCACACGAACGCAGAACGGACAGCCGTCGAAATAGTAGAGCGACAAGCGGTCCTTGGCCGGCTCGTCCGCAGGACCGAGGCATTCGAGAAAGCGCCGAGCATAGTACTCAGGCCACGGTGTGTCGGATTCGGTGGCGCGGTGCTCGTCATCCGCCCCAATCAGGCAGAACACCAATCGACTCCGGGTCAGCGGGGCTGCCAAGAATGGCGTTAGCCGACCCTCCAGATACTCGGCATACCAGAGCGGCCACTCAGGATCGTCTCCGTCGGTTTCCAAAAAAGCCTGATGATGGGCAGCACCGGTTTGCTTGAAAAGTGCGGCGAGCCGCTCGACCTTGACCTCATCGCTCATCGTTCTTCCCTTTCGCCAGATCGAGTATCGTCCGGTTTGGCAGCTTGGCAATGCCGTCGTAAGCGCGTATCGACTAAACCATGACCAGGACCCGCTCCATCTTCATCTTTCTCCTCGCCGCGAGTGCACTCTTGTTGCCGGGCGCCGTGTCCGCGCCGCAAGCCAGCGCCAGCGGCCCGATCATCATCCGTTTCGCCTCGCTCGCCCCGGCGGGCTCCGGCTTCATGAAGATCTCCAAGGCCTGGAATCGAAGTGTCAAGAAGGAGACCGACCATCGCGTCGAGCTACGCTTCTACTCCGGAGGCAGCCAGGGTGACGAGCGCGACTTCGTTCGCAAGATGCGCGCGGGGCAGATGGATGGCGCCGGGATTTCAACGACCGGGCTCGGAATGGTCGCGCGTCCGGTCTTGGTGCTGACGGCGCCGGGCTTACTCACCGAGTACGAGCAGCTCACGCGCGCCCGGACCGAGCTGAACGACCGATTCACCAAAATGTTCAAAGACGCGGGCTTCGTGCTCCTGAATTGGGGCGAAGCCGGCAAGAACCGGCTCTTCTCGGCGAACGCATTCGTCAAACCGGGCGACCTCAAAAGCTTCCGACCGTGGGCTTGGAAAGACGACCCCGTCTTCGCAGAATTCATCAACGTGATAGGCGCGAATGCAGTGCGGATGGGCCTTCCCGAAGTCTACGGCGGATTGCAGACTCGCATGGTCGATACGGTTCCGGCGTCTGCCCTCGCTGCGGTCGCGCTCCAGTGGTACACGCGGCTCAAGTACATGGCGAAGGACAACTTCAACATCATGGTCGGTGGCGGAATCGTCACGCAGGAGAAATTCGACGAGCTTTCGGAGCACGATCAGAAGGTCTTACTCTCCACGAGCGTGCGCGCCTCCAAGGCAAACGATACGCTGGTACGGCGTGACGACGCAAGGGCCTACGCATCACTCGTCACCCGTGGCATGATCGAAGTCGACACCTCGCCGTACAAGGCGGAGTGGGACGCGGTCGCGAAGAAGGCACGCGAGAATCTCGCCGGCCGCGTCTACAGCAAGAGCTTGCTCGAGGCGGTCGAAAAGGTCGTCGCAACCAGTCCTCAGACGCCCAAATGATTCGAACCGGACAAAGTTATCCGCTGGGCGCGACGCCTCGACCCGGTGGCGTGAACTTCAGCATCTATTCGAAGCATTGCGATGCCTTGGAGCTCCTTCTCTTCGACGGCCCTGATGACCCGCAGCCGGCACGGGTGATCCGGCTCGACCCATCGCGAAACCATCGAACCTTTCACTACTGGCATGCGTTCGTGCCGGGCATCGGACCAGGCCAACTTTATGCCTATCGCGCGGAGGGCCGGTACGCGCCGGAGGAAGGCCTCCGCTACGACCGCGAAAAGGCGCTGCTCGATCCCTATGGCCGAGCCGTCGCGGTTCCGAGAGGCTACGATCGGCAAGCGGCGCGCCGGCCGGGCGATACGGCTGCGACTGCGATGAAGAGTGTGGTGGCCGACCTCAGCGCGTACGACTGGGAGGGGGACATCGCCCCCGCGCACGCCTTTTCGAACACAGTCATCTACGAGATGCATGTCCGTGGCTTCACCCGCCATCCGAGCTCGCGGGTTTCACCCGAAACGCGGGGAACCTATGCGGGTCTCATCGAGAAGATCCCATACTTGACCGACCTCGGTGTGACCGCGGTCGAGCTCTTGCCCGTGTTTCTTTTCGACCCGCAGGAGGCGCCACCCGGCCTCAGCAACTACTGGGGCTATAACCCGATCTCGTTTTTCGCGCCGCACTTTGGCTATGCATCCTGCAACGAGCCACTGGATGTGTTGGATGAGTTTCGGGACATGGTCAAAGCGCTCCACCGCGCCGACATCGAGGTCATTCTCGACGTAGTCTACAACCATACCGCCGAAGCGGGAGAAGACGGCGCGACCCTTTCGTTCAAGGGCCTCGACAACAGCACCTATTACAGCCTCGAACCAGGAAACCGATCACGCTACGCGAACTACAGCGGCACGGGCAATACGCTCAACGCCAATCATGCCGTAGTTCGGCGCCTCATTCTCGACAGTTTGCGACATTGGGTAACGGAGATGCACGTGGATGGCTTCCGTTTCGATCTGGCGTCCATCTTGTCGCGCAACACCGAAGGTGACGTGGTGGCCAACCCGCCGGTGCTCTGGGACATCGAAACCGATCCAGCTCTCAGTGGCACCAAGCTCATCGCAGAGGCATGGGACGCCTCAGGCCTCTATCAGGTCGGCAGCTTTTTCGGCGACCATTGGAAGGAATGGAACGGCAAGTTTCGCGACGACGTCCGCGGATTCTTTCGGGGCGACGAGGGGCACGTCGAAAAGCTTGCAGCACGGTTTCTGGCGAGCCCCGATATCTACGGGGGCCAGGGGCGGGAGGCCGAGCAGAGCATCAACTTCGTGACCTGCCACGACGGATTCACCCTCAACGATCTCGTCTCTTACGACGAAAAGCACAATTGGGAGAACCAGGAAGAGAACCGAGATGGCTCGGATTACAACCTGAGCTGGAACTGCGGCGTCGAAGGACCGACCGACGATCCGGCGATCGAGCAACTCCGGAACCAGCAAATCAAGAACTTCTTCACGACGAACCTTCTATCGCTAGGTGTCCCCATGTTGGTGATGGGCGATGAAGCGCGCCGAACCCAGCACGGCAACAACAACCCTTACTGTCACGACAGCGAGCTCACCTGGTTCGACTGGGGCCTTCTCGAGAAACACGCCGGTCTTCATCGTTTTGTGAAAGAGCTGATCCGCCTTCGACTGAGCGTAGCCTTCGAAGTGCCGGGCTTGAGCCTGTCGTCCCTGCTCCATGCCGTTCCGGTGCACTGGCACGGCGTGAAGCTCAACGAACCCGACCTCGCGCCACACTCCCGTAGCCTGGCTTTTTCCGTAGAGGTTTTTCAGTACGGCTGGCACTTCATGTTCAATGCATACTCAAAGCCTTTGACGTTTGAGCTCCCATTCCTTCGCGAAGGTGAGCCCCGCCGGTGGCGACGCTTGATCGACACGCATCGGCAGTCGCCTCATGACTTCTCCCACCCGGAAGACGCAGAAGTGGTGATCGGAAGCACTCAAGTCGTGCAACCGTACTCGACGGTCGTCCTGGTCGCAGAACGCGTTCCGAGGTGACGGTGGACCTTCCGAGGCGCAGCGGAACTCTCTTGCATATCACCTCGCTTCCGGGCGGCGCGTACACCGGCGACCTCGGGCCATCCGCGCACGCATTCGCAGATTTCTTGGCGGAGGCGGGCCAGGGCTGGTGGCAGACGCTCCCGCTCAACCCGATCGGCGACTCTGAATCGCCGTACTCCAGCATCTCGGCGTTCGCCTGCGAGCCGCTGATGATTTCACCCGAAGCGCTGGTCGAGGACGGCTTGCTGAACGAACGGAGACTCCGCGGTCTACCCGCTGCCTCGACGACAGCAAAGGCCGAGTTCATCGAATCCAAGCGCGTTCGGTCGAAGCTGAGGATGGAAGCGTATCGAACGTTCCTCGAGCGAGGGTCACGGGACATGCGGCGGTCGTTCCGGGAGTTTCGAGATCGCGAGGGTGACTGGCTCGACGACTACTGCCTGTTCATCACGCTTCGATCCCGCTACGGGACCGCCGATTGGACGACCTGGCCGGAAGACCTCGCTCGGCGGCAGACCTCGGTCCTCTCAGCAGTGCGCGAAGAGTTTGTGGACAACATCGACTATTTCGCGTTCGAGCAGTTTCTCTTCGACAAACAGTGGCAGGCGCTTCGAAGGCATTGCAAGGATCGGCGGGTGGGGATTTTCGGCGACGTGCCGATGTTCGTCTCCCATCAGAGCGCGGACGTTTGGGCGCACCGCGAGGCGTTTCTCCTGGATGCGAACGGTCGCCCCAAATTCGTCGCGGGCGCTCCGCCGGACGCATTTGCCGCAGAGGGGCAGCGTTGGGGAAACGCCCTGTACGATTGGGAGCATCACGAGCGCACCGGCTTTGCATGGTGGAAATCCCGGCTGCGGCGCCAGCTGGAGCTATTCGATCTGCTGCGGCTCGACCACTTCATCGGCTTCGCCCGATACTGGCGCATTCCGCGTGAGTCCGACTCGGCCATGGATGGGCAGTGGGTCGACGCCCCCGGGCACGCGTTCTTCGACGAGCTCACAACGGAGCACGGCGAGCTCCCGTTCATCGCGGAGGACCTCGGAGCAGTCAGCCAGGAGGTGTGGGACCTGCGTGATCAGTACGGCCTCCCGGGAATGAAAGTGCTGCAGTTTGCCTTTGGCCACGACCCCGGAAACCGCGTACATCACCCAGACGAGTACCCCCGCAAGAGCGTGGCGTTCACCGGGACCCACGACAGCAATACGATGCTGGGCTGGTATCGCGACCTCCAGCGCCGGGCACAGTCGAACGACGCGACCGCCGAGGAGGAGCTTCAGCGCGTCCAGAGCTACTTCGGGGCGAGCGGCGACGTCGACATCGTCGACGCGGCGATTCAGGCGCTACTTGCCTCCTGTGCTGACACCGTGATCTTCCCGTTACAAGATCTGCTTCACCTCGGCGAACGGCACCGAATGAATCGTCCGGGAACCTCGAACGGCAATTGGACCTGGAGGCTCGAGCCAGGTCAGCTCAGTCACACGCTGGCCAGGCGAATGCGAGCGCTAGCAGAGGCAACCGGCCGGCTTTAGCCATTTGAAGTCTCCCTGCGAGTACCCCCTTGCCATCCCCTGGGCGAGAGCCGACACTCGTAGGCCCTCAACTAGCTGCGCTGATTCCTGGAGGATACGGAAATGAACGCGAAGGGCTCGCCGTCGCACAAACCAGCGATCGTCGATGACGATCGGACCGGAGTCAGCGTCGACACGCTGCGCCGGGCAATTCAGGAAAACCTTTTCTATCGCTGCGGCAACGTCCCGGCGCTGGCAACCCGGTCGGATTATTACCTGGCGGTTGCCTACACCGTTCGAGACCGACTCATGCAGCGTTGGCTGAGCACCGCCAGGGCGCTGTTGGCTCATCCGACACGCGTGGTCTGTTATCTGTCGGCTGAGTATCTACTGGGGCCGTCGCTGGGCAACGCACTGCTGAACCTCGGCATTCGGAGCCGAGTCGCAGAGGCCGTTGCATCGCTCGGGCAGAACCTCGACGAGCTCATCGACGCAGAACGCGAGCCGGGCCTGGGCAACGGTGGACTGGGGCGCCTGGCTGCGTGCTTCATGGACTCGCTTTCGACTTTGCAGATCCCCGCAGTTGGCTACGGCTTGCGATACGAGTTCGGCATCTTCCAGCAGCAGATCCACGACGGCTGGCAGGTCGAGCGCACCGACAAGTGGCTGCGTCAGGGCAACCCCTGGGAAGTCGCTCGGCCCGAGTACAGCTATCCGGTGGGCTTCGGCGGTCATACCGAATCCTACACGGATGAGAATGGTCGTTACCGAGCCCGCTGGCGTCCAGATACCATCGTCAAGGGGGTTGCCTACGCCACGCCGATTCCCGGCTACAAGGTCAACAACATGAACATGCTGCGCCTCTGGGCCGCAGAGGCGGCCGAAACATTCGACTTTGGAAGCTTCAATGTGGGCGACTACTACGGCGCGGTCGAACGCAAGGTGGCCTCGGAGACGCTCACCAAAGTGCTCTATCCCAACGACGAGCCTGCGCAGGGCAAGGACCTCAGGCTTCGGCAGCAGTACTTTCTCGTATCCTGCTCGCTTCAGGACTTGCTACGGCTCCACCAGCTTCGGGGCGGTCGGCCTGAGACTCTAAATGAAGGCTTCGCAATTCAGCTGAACGACACCCATCCAGCGCTCGCGATACCCGAGCTGATGCGCCTGCTGCTCGACGAGCACGGGATGAGCTGGGAGGACGCCTGGCGGATCAGCTCGGAAACGTTTGCGTACACGAATCACACCTTGCTGCCAGAGGCCCTCGAAACGTGGCCGTTATCGATGTTTGGACGATTGCTGCCGCGGCACTTGGAGATCATCTACGAGATCAATGCTCGCTTCATGGTTGAGGTTCGCGAGCACTTCCCGGGCGACAGCGAGAGACAACGGCGCATGTCCCTCATCGATGACCACGGCGGCGGCTCGGTGCGCATGGCCAACCTCGCCACAGTGGGCAGCTTCTCGGTCAATGGCGTCTCCGCCCTACACACCGACTTGCTCAAGACCCGTGTGATGCGGGACTTCCACGAGTTCTACCCCGGCAAGTTCAACAACAAGACCAACGGCGTAACCCCGCGGCGCTTCGTGGCGCTTGCCAACCCGGAGCTCGCGGAGCTGATCACCGACCGCATCGGCGAGGCGTGGATCACCGATTTGAACCAGCTGCGCCGGCTCGAGGGGCTTGCCGATGACGCCGAGTTTCAGGCGCAATGGCGGGCCGTCAAGACTGCACGAAAGCGGGCCGCCGCCGAGCAGGCGCATCGGCTCATGAAGGTCGAGGCGGATCTCGATTCGATGTTCGACGTCCAAGTCAAGCGCATCCACGAGTACAAGCGCCAACAGTTGGCTGTGCTCCATATCGTACACTTATACCGAATGCTCAAGGAGAACCCGGGCTTCGCGACGGCGTCACGAACTTTCATCTTCGGCGGCAAGGCAGCACCCGGCTACACGATGGCCAAGCTCATCATCAAGCTGATCAATGCCGTGGGAGAGGTCGTGAATTCCGACCCGGATACTCGCGACAAGCTGAAGGTCATCTTCATCCCGAACTACAACGTGAAGACGGCCCAGCTCGTTTATCCCTGCGCTGACCTGTCCGAGCAGATATCGACCGCCGGCAAGGAAGCCTCGGGGACTGGTAACATGAAGTTCTCGATGAACGGCGCCCTGACCATCGGCACCCTCGATGGCGCGAACGTCGAGATCCGAGATGCGGTCGGCGCCGAGAACTTCTTTCTCTTCGGGCTCACGACAGATGAAATCCACGCGTTGCAACAGACGGGCTACCGACCCTACGAATACTACGAGCGAAACGCGTCACTCAAAGGCGCGCTCGATCTAATCGCTTCGGGCCATTTCTCGCGCGGAGACTGGGCGCTGTTTCAGCCCCTGATCAACAGCCTGATCCATCACGACGACTACTTCGTCCTGGCCGACTTCCAATCCTACATCGACTGTCAGACGGAAGTCAGCCAGGCCTGGGCGGACCCGGCCGACTGGACGAAAATGTCGATCCTCAATGCGGCACGCATGGGGCCGTTCTCCTCGGATCGCACCATCCTCGATTACAGCCGGGACATCTGGCGGGTGGAGCCGAATCCGGTTGAGCTGGCCGATCTTGGCTGAAGCGGGTCAGTCTCCCGAACCTCTGGATTTGGCGGCGCGCTAGTAGCCTTCGATCGGTCTTGGTTTGGGGCCCTCGATCGGGATACCTTTGGGCCCGTCGATCGGGACTCCGCTCGGCCCGTCGATGCGGTCAGGCGCAGGACCTTCGATCGGTTTGCCACTGGGAGGAATTGGCTTCTTTTTTGGAAGGGGCTGAACGACGTCGTCGAGCTTTGGCGGCGGCGCGCCGACGTCGTACTCCTCGACTCGAGGAGGCTGGTAGTCGATGTCGACGATGGCAGTGACACGTTCCGACGCTGCCCCGCTCAGGGGCGACAGGGTTACATCTCCGGCCCGCTGCTCGACGCACCGAAGATCGTCCGCCGAAAGCCCTCCGCCGCTCGCGCTCGGCTCGATGACCATTCCGGTCGGGCGCACGAGGGCGCGGAGGTTGACGCGAATGGTAGTCGCGCTGGCCGGCCGATAGTCGCGGAGGCAGTCCGCGGGGCTCCCGATCGCGGCGCTCAATTCGGCCCCGAGGTCGCGAGCGGGCTCCGCGGGTTGCACAAGCTCCGCGGGTTCGCCCGCGAGCGCTTCGTTAGGGGCCGCCACGGGTTGAGCCTCGGTGGGTTCCGCCGGGACAACCTCTTCCAAGTCCTGCATCGCACCAGTCGCCCCGGATGGCTCCAATGCCTCAGCGGTTTCGGAAGGCAGTGTGTCCGCAGGTTCGGGTGGCAGCGTCTCCTCGAGGTTCGATGGCTCGGTGGACGCGGTTGGGCTTCTGCAGCCCAGGGCTAGGGTCAAGATGCAACAAACCAAGAGGCGAGCCATGTGCGCAGCTTATCCCGAACGGCCGACGAAACGAAACCAACTTTCTGTGCGGCGGAAGCAGGGCTCAGTCGAGCCAGAAGCGCCCATCATCGGCGCACCTCCGCCGCGAGGGCTTCGAGGGCATTGGTGTAAGGTCTGGCGCGCCGCTCCGCAAAGCCGTCGATCAGAAAACCCATCGCTCCAATCAAGATGAGTGCCGGGCCGACACCTTGTGCCCAATCCGCCTTCAAGCCGAAGCGCAGCCCGAGACCGATCAGCACCAAGGCGGTCCACATCCCGATGTAGGTCGGCCAGTTCGAGTTGACCTTCTGCATGCGCGGAAGCTCTTCGGCAAGCATCGCGCTGGGATCGTCTTGGAACCCGGATTCAATTCCTGCAACTTGCGCCGCTGTGCGCAACCCAACCGCCGCCCCCACACCGATCGCGAAGAGACCGAACACGATCAGAGGTATGGCCAAGCCCCAAGCGAAGCCGCCGCGCTCGGCGCGAAGCGTTATCGCCGCAAACGCAAGCATCGCAACCCCGATTGGAACGATGAAGCAGAGTGCTTCGATGCGCTCGCCGCGAAAGTAGGCATGCATGATCTCGAGGAAAGGCATCGGAGCTTTCTTCGTCTCTCATGCGTCGCCGGCCTCCGTCTCGACCAAGCGGCAACGATGGCTATTCTGAAACGCGAACCGGGCTGAGCCCAGACTTCGGCTTTAGAGGGCATTGAGCTTTTGCAGCTCCGTAGCGTATCGCTCCGCGGCCTTCGCTCGTCCCATCTGCTGGTTGTAGCCAGCAAGCAACTGGAGGACATCGCGGTTCGCCGGGTAGCGCCTTTGCATTCGTGTGAGCGTGCGAAGGGACGCTTCGCGCTGTCCGCCGTCAAACTGGGCAACCGCATAGACGTATCCGAAGCGGATCGTCTCAGGACGCATCTCGTATGCGCGGCGAAGGTGCAACATCGCTTCCGGGTGTCGCCCTAGGCGAACCAAGGCGAGGCCCAGCGCAAACTCCACCGCGGCTACGTCGGCCGCCTTGTTCAGCCCTTCGCGGAGGGTCGACTCGGCCTCTTCATCCCGCTCTTGAGATCGATAGAGATCGGCAAGGTTGACGTACGCCGCGGTAAACGTCGGATCGATCTCGAGCGCCTCGCGGAGATTCTCCTCCGCGTGCTTGAAGTCGCCTGCCAACATTGCGACGTGTGCCATGTCGACCAAGCCTTCGCCCCGGTCCGTGTTGAAGGAACGGGCCTCGATGTACTCCGCGGTCGCCCTCTTCAGTGCGGCGCGATCCGTCGCGCTCCAATCACCTGCGCGAACACCGAGCATGGCAGCAACCGCTTCGATCCGGACCGACCGCACTTTGTCCCGGAGCAGTGGACGCACGACTTCGACCCGCTGCTCGGGCGGCATATCTCGAGCCGCGACCGCAACCGAGCGCCGGACGATCGGACTTGGGTCGCTGCTGGCGCGCATCAGCAAAGCGGGAAGCGCTGGAGAACCGAGGTTGCGGAGCTCGAGAAGCGCTGTCGCGCGAACGATGGCCGGCGCATTGCCTACCGCTACGAGCTCCACGAGGCCCGGCTCGCCTTCCGGCCGTTGCGTTCGGGCTGCGTGAAGCGCCTCGGCAAACGGATGACTGACGCGGCTGTCGAAGCGCTTCGCGATCTCTCGTTCAGCCCAAATCGCGCTCTTGCCTGCATGGCAATCGGTGCAGGCATCCGGCGCGCCGAGTTTAGCGGCAAGCCCTGGGCGCGGAATGCCGAAGCGATGATCGGCTCGGTCATCGTTCACCATGTAGGTGCGCTCGGGCATGTGGCAGTCGGTACAAAGGCTGCCTGGAGTCCCCGTTTCGTGAAAAAGATGCTTCGACGTGTCGTACACTGCGGCCTGATGGCATCGGCTGCACAATGGGTTGCCATCCAATCGAAGCTTCGTGCTGTGCCCATCGTGGCAGTCGCTGCAAATGACGCCGGCGGCGTGCATTTTGCTCTGGAGAAACGAGCCGTAGACGTAGACCTCATCTCGGATCTGACCGTCGTCGAAGTAAAGCAGCTCGTCGAGGGCCGCAACACGGTAGCGATCGTGGAAGTTATTGCTCTCGCCGCCTAGATCGGCGCGTCGAGAATGGCAGGGTGCGCAGGTTTCGGTTTCATCACTCGGTTCCGACCTGATCAGCGATGCGATGGATTTGCCTTCGCCAAACGACCAGATGCGCGCGGCGGGTGCCGGAAGCCGTCGGTCGAAACCTGCATCCGCCGGAAGAGCGACTGTTGCAGAATCGGCCGCGTCCGCGAGCTCGACATGTCGGGACCCGGCGCCATGGCATGCCTCGCAGCCGACGTTGATCTCGAAGTACTCGGATGAATAGCGCTTGGTTGCGCGATCGTAGTTTTTCTTGAGTGCCGTCGAATGACAGTCTGCGCAGGAGTAGTTCCAATTGTAGCTAGGTGCGGTCCAGTGTAGCGGGTCGCCGGGCTCCACGTATTCGTCGGGCTGCAGGTGAAACCAACGCTGGCCGCCCTTCTCTTTCGGCCGCGTATCCCAGGCAAATAAGAACGACTGAAGACGTCCGGGCTCAATCTCCACGAGGTACTGCTGCAGCGGTTCGACGCCGAAGGTGTAGATCACCGGAAAGCGTCCACGCGCACCATCGGCGCCCAGCGCTTCCACGAAGAAGGCATCTCCTTCACGAACGAAGCGTGCCGTCTCCTCGAAGTGCTTGACCTTCACATCGTTGAAGTCGCCAAGCACTGACTCCGGCGTCGCCTTCTGCATCGCGAGATCATGATGCGACCCGAGCCAGCCTTGGTGCTGTGCCTCGTGACATGAAGCGCACTTCTCGGTGCCCACATAGCTCGCCGGCCCCTTGGACGCGGGGGCCACGGCTGCCGGTGCCGGCTGCGGATCAGACGCCACAATTCGATCGTCGGTCTTCTTGCTGCACCCAGATCCGATTATCGCGAACGCAACCGTCAAAAACCAAGCTAGCCCACCTCGCATGACCCGCTCGGTCTAGCGCGTATCGTGAAAAGGGGACAGCCGCCTTTTTGTCGGGATACAATCATGGGGTGAAGATCGAGCGGAGCAACGCGGTTCGCCTGGTGCGGTTTCTCGTAGGCCTGTTCTTTCGCCGCGTGGAGGTGAGCGGGGTCGAACGCGTCCCGAAGACGGGTGGCGGGATTCTCATTGCTTGGCATCCGAATGGGCTGGTGGATCCAGCGCTCATCATCAGCGGTTTTCCGCGTCGGGTCGTGTTTGGAGCGCGGCACGGGCTTTTCGCGTGGCCGATTGTCGGACGCTTGATGCGTGCGCTCGGAACCGTCCCGATCTTTCGCGCGGCCGATGCGAAAGACGGCAACGTCGAGGCACGGCGAGAGGCGAATCGAAAAAGCC
Organism: Myxococcales bacterium; assembly: GCA_029862185.1. Taxonomy (GTDB): domain Bacteria; phylum Myxococcota_A; class Polyangia; order Polyangiales; family Houyiibacteriaceae; genus SG8-38. Next base: position 20,146 of record JAOTXX010000046.1, on the reverse strand, counting down.
TCGATGCGATGGCCCAAGCGGTCTGCGACGGCGGCTTTGCGGCCTTGTTCCCCGAAGGCGTCAGCCACGATGATTCTTTTGTCCAGGAGCTGAAGACTGGCGCGGCGCGGCTCTACTACCGCGCCAAGCAACTCTGCGGCGAGAAGGGAGTTCCGCCGGTAATCATCCCGGTGGGCCTCCACTACGACGACAAGACGATGTTCCGCTCCGATGTGCTGGTCGAGTTTCATGCGCCGTTGGCGCTGCCCAGCGCACTCCTGGCAACGATTCCGGAAGGTGACGACGAAGCCTTGCGCGCTCGAAGCGGCGAGCTGACGCAGGTCCTCGAGCCGGTGCTTCAAGAAGTGACCCACGCGACCGAAAGTTGGGAGCTGAACCAGCTGATGAGCCGTGTCCGCAGCCTGGTCCGAGCCGAGCGGGCGAAGCGAGCCGGCGTAAGTCTCAAGGCTCCCGACATGGCCGAGCGCTCCTTGGGAATGGCGAGGGTTTGGAAAGCGTACTATGCGCGATTGCAAACCGATCCCGACGGGGTGCAGGCCTTGCTCGATCGCGTCGAGGCCTATGATGCCGCGCTCCGCGAGGTGCAGCTCGAGGACGACGACCTCGACAAACCGCCGCCGATAGAATCCAAGTGGCTCCCCGTCCTCTTGGCTGCCCAAGCCGCCGTGGTGTTCTTGGTGATTCCTCCCGTGCTGGTCTTGGGTCTGGTGATCAACGCTGTCCCCTACCTTCTCATCAACGTCGTCTCTCGCATCGCTTCGCGACAATACAAAGACACCGCGACGATCAAGCTGCTCACCGGCCTGATCTTGTTTCCGCTCGCCTGGTTGGTTTTCGCCCTGTTGGTGGGCCTCGGGCAGCTCGAGCTCCACAACACCTTCGCTGGGATTCCTCGGGCGCCCTGGCGCGCTGGCATCACGACCTTTTTGATCGGCGCGTTCGGCGGCGCCCTGGCTTTGATCTACCTCGAGCTGGTCAGGCGCACCTGGACGTCGATTAAGATCCGAGCGAAGCGCCAGTGGGGGTCCACGATCATTCGGCAACTGTCGGCGGAGCGGGCGGTGCTTTACGAGGCGATCGAAGAGATGCGCGAAGGGCTCGACTTGCCCGGGGACGTGCTCGGCGACGGTCGGGTCGGAACGCGCGACTTCACCCTCGACCCCGAGGACATGCCTTAGCCGCCGAGGCCCTTCCAGGGGATGTCTTCGACGCCTGCTCGGTGGTTGGCGTAGCGGGCCAGAACGAAGAGCAGGTCGCTCAGCCGATTGATGTAGCGCAAGAGCTCGCCCCGAAGCGTCTCCTGTGCGCCGAGCGCGACCAGCGAGCGCTCCGCACGGCGGCAAACGCAGCGCGCCACGTGAAACCTGGCCGCGCCTTCACTCCCGCCTGGCAAGACGAACGAGGTCAGCGGGGGCGGGCCTTCTTCGTATTGGTCGATCGCACGCTCGAGGGCTTCGACCTGCCCCTCGGTGATCAGGGGCATCGTGCTTTTCTGTTTGCGTTCGGCGGTCGAGCCGAGCTCCGCACCCACTTCGAACAAATCGTTTTGGATCTGATTGAGCAGGGCATCGAGCTCCGGGTCCGACGCCGCTACGCGCGCCCAACCCACGGTGCTGTTCAGCTCGTCGACCTCGCCGTAGGTTTCGACTTGAAGCGATGCTTTCGAAACCCGATCTCCCCCAAAAAGGCCGGTCTCGCCAGCGTCGCCTGTCTTCGTGTAGATCTTCATTGCTCGGTCCCTTCACTCGAAAAGCAATCGCCCACTGCGACCCCTCGCCCGCTGGCGAAGGAACGCGCGTCGACGCGCTTCCGGCCACTCTCTTGAAGCTCTTGAATCTCGAGCGTTCCCTCGGCGCAGGCCACGAGGATGCCTTCCGGATCGAGCGCGATCACCTCGCCTGGGCGGGCCCCTTCGGGATCGAGCGTCGTCGGGAGCGCGCGATGCACTTTGATGCGCCGCTCGCCGAGAACCGTATGTGCGCCTGGCCAAGGATGCATGCCGCGGATCTGATTATGCACCGCGCGTGCCGATTGGTTCCATTCAATGCGGCCATGTGCCTTATCGAGGAGAGGCGCCATCGTCACCGCGGCGTCGTCTTGGGGCTTGGGCGTGATCTGGCCGGCAACGTAGCGTGGCAGTTGCTCGCGCAGGAGCGCCGCCCCCATTTTTGAAAGCCTCTCACCGAGGGTGGCGGCGTCGTCATCGGCCTCGATCCGGGTTGATGCGGTGGCGAGGATGGCACCGGTGTCCATGCCTTCGTCCATTTGCATCAGGGTGACCCCGGTCTCCTCGTCTCCATGAACGATCGACCATTGAATCGGCGCCGCGCCTCGCCAGCGTGGAAGCAGCGAAGCGTGCACGTTCACGCTGCCGGCGCGGGGCGCATCGAGCACGGCGAGGGGAAGGATTCGCCCGTACGCGACCACGACGGCCACGTCTGCCTCGAGCGACCGAAGGCTTTCGGCAAACTCAGCGGTCCGCACTTTCGTCGGTTGCCAGACGTCGAGGCCAAGCTCCAATGCGCGCTGCTTCACCGGCGGAGGCCGCATGGTAAGCCCGCGCCCTGCGGGCCGGTCCGGTTGTGAGATGACGGCGACGACTTCGCTAATCTCGTGCAGCGCATCGAGGCAGGGCACCGCGAACTCGGGGCTGCCGAAAAAAATCGTTCTCACGGGCTGTCACTGCGCGGCGTCGACCGCGGCACGCTTGCTCATCGCGCGATGCACCAAACGACGGCGCAAGACACTGAGATGGTCGATCATCAGCTCGCCATTGAGGTGATCGTTTTCGTGTTGAATCGCAATCGCCAACAGGCCCTCGGCCTCGAGCTCGAAGGGCTTGCCGTCCTGGTCGAGCGCCCGGACGGTGATCCGCTCGGCTCGGTCGATGTCTTCGCGAATGCCGGGGAACGAGAGGCAACCCTCGTTGAATGTGGTTTCGCCTTCGGCGGTGATGATCTCGGGGTTGATGAATACGCGCAGGTCGCTCGGCTCGTCCTCGCCAGAGGCCACATCAACGATGAAGAGGCGCTTTGAAATGCCGATCTGCGGCGCGGCCAATCCGACGCCCGGAGCCGCGTACATCGTCTCGGCCATGTCTTCGACCAATCGGTGCAACTCGGCATCGAAGACCTCGACGTCTTTGCCGGGCTCGCGGAGCCGTTTATCGGGGTAGAAGAGTATGGGGCGAATCACCTGGGAACCTCCGAGCGGCCGAGCGCTCAAGACCGTTGAAAGGTAAGGATTTTCTAGCGCCGAGCAACCCCGGTCGCAAGATCGGGTGCGTTTGACAGGAGCGCAACACTAGAACATGTTCTACTTTCGAACCGACCGGCAGCAAAGGAGCGCCGTAATGGCGAAGTGGGACCGTACAGTCGATTTGCTCGTCATGGGAAGCGGAGCCGCGGGCATGGGCGCTGCGGTGCGGGCGCACGATCTCGGGTTGGACGTGCTGCTGGTCGAGAAGAGCGAGCTCTACGGTGGGAACTCGGCGATGTCGGGCGGGGTCTGTTGGGTCGCCAACAATCCCGGCATGGCCCGTGAAGGAATCGCGGATTCAGACGAAAAAGGCTTCGCGTATCTGAAGCACATCACCAAGGGCGAAGTGCCAGACGAACGCCTTTGGCTCTACATCCGTGAAAGCAAGCGCGTGCTCGCGTACCTGCACGCAAAGACGCACGTGCGCTACGTCTCACTCGCAAAGTACACCGACTACTACCCCGAGGCACCCGGTGGGCTGCCCGGCGGTCGCTCGATGGATCCGGTTCCCTTCGATGGGTCGCGGCTGCGCGAGGACTTGATTCGACTGCGCAAGCCACACCCGCAGTCGCAGATTCTCGGCAAGTTCGGCATCACCGCGAAGGAGGCGCAGGCTGCGATCGGTGTGGGATTCAAGACCATGATGTTCATGGCTTGGCAAATGTTCTTGTACATGCTGCGCTACTTCAAACGGAAGCGCTGGGGGCGCGACACGAAGCTCTGCGCGGGCAACTCCTTGATGGGTCGCCTTCTGCTTTCGTTGAAAGAGCGCAACGTCCCGGCCTGGCTCAACACCAGCGTCGAAGAGCTGGTTTTTGAGGACGGCAAGGTCGTTGGAGCGGTGGTCCGCAAGGAGGGCGAAACGATTCGCGTAAAGACGAATCGCGGCGTCGTGCTCGCGGCGGGCGGGTTTTCGCGCAACCTCGAGATGCGAAAGCAGTATCAGCGGCAACCGATCACGACGGAATGGACCGCGGGAACCCCGTCGAACACCGGAGACGCGATTCGTATGGGACGCGATGCCGGCGGCGCTCTCGACTTGATGGACGAAGCCTGGTGGACGCCGGTCTCGATGGTTCCAAAGTCGCCTTTTTCCTGGGTGCTGGTCGTCGAGAAGAGTCTGCCGCATGGACTGTTCGTCAACCAAGCAGGGAAGCGATTCACCAATGAGGCGGCGCCTTACATCGATGTCGTGAACGGCATGTACGACGACGTCGCTAAAACCGGCGCGACCGATCCTCGCTGGTTTCACATCTTCGATGCAACATATCGGAAGTCGTCGATCGCCGGGCCCGTTGCGCCGGGCAAGGTCATGCCGGACAAGCAGCTCCCGCGTCGCTATCGGGACGGTAAGTTCCTGTACAAAGCCGCTACCCTCGACGCGCTTTGCGAGCAACTCGAGATTCCAGCCGCGTCGGTGAATTCGACGATCGCGCGGTTCAACGAGCATGCGGTCAAGGGTGAAGACCCTGACTACAACCGAGGTTGGAGCGCGCAGGACCGCTACTACGGCGATCCGAGTGTGAAGCCCAACTGCTCGCTCGGTCCGATCGAAACGCCTCCGTTCTATGCCGTGCAAATCTACCCGGGCGACCTCGGGACCAAGGGTGGTCTGGTGACCGATGGGCACAGTCGCGTGCTCAGAGCGGACGGTCAGGTGATTTCGGGACTCTACGCAGCCGGTAACTCGTCGTCCTCGGTGATGGGACGCAGCTACCCGGGAGCCGGAGGCACCATAGGCCCCGCGCTGACCTTCGGATTTCTCGCAGCGGAAGACGCAGCGCAGGCGCCAAGCAGTCAGAATGAGCAAGAAGCCGCCCAATGAGGGGACACTCTCCTACCCCGTAAGCACTCGAAAACGCTGCGATTCTCAGGCACGGATCGCAGCGGCACACAGAAACCCTGTCTAAGGGTCGCTGCGATCTTTGCCGCAGAATGTGTGTGGGTTCGGGGGTTTGGGGGGGTGGAGAGTGTCCCCTAGAGCGGGTCGATGTCTAGGGTGGCTTGGGCGGGGGGGAGGCCGGCGTCGATTCGGGCGGCTAGGTGGGCGGTTACGTTGCGGAGGAGCTTTCTGTCGGGGGACTTCAACAGAAGGCGGTAGTGGTACCGGCCCCGAAGGCGGACGAGGGGTGCAGGGGCCGGACCAAGGACTTGGACGGCGCCGTCCTTGACGGACTGGTGTTGGCGCGCGGTGTCGGCGAGTACCTGTGTCGCGCCGCGCGCGTCGTCTTCGGCTCCAGCGTGGACGCGCACACTCACGAGGCGTGCGAAGGGTGGGTAGCCGACCTCTTGCCGGTCGCGGATCTCTTGCACGTAGAAGCTCTCGTAGTCATGCTGTGCGGCCAGACGCACCGCCGGGTGATCTGGCTGGTAGGTTTGAAGGATCACTTCTCCAGGGCTGTCGGCACGGCCCGCGCGACCGGCTACTTGCGCGAGCAGCTGGAACGTGCGTTCGGAGGCGCGGAAATCCGGGAAGGCCAGGCTTTGATCGGCCAGGGCAACACCGACCAGGGTGACCCCGGCGATGTCGTGTCCCTTGGTGACCATCTGCGTGCCCACCAAAACATCGACCTCGCCACTCCGCAGCGCATCGAGGACCCGCTCGACACCGTCCCCCGACGCCGTGTCGCGATCGAGCCGCGCGACGGAGGCCTTTGGAAAACTCTCTTCGACGGCTTTTTGCAATTGTTCGGTACCGACTCCAAGCCGTTTGTACTCGGTGCTCCCGCACGCCGTGCAGGGAACGGCGATCGCTCGGTGGAAATCGCAGTAGTGGCATCGAAGCGCGCCCTGCCCCCGATGCTCCGTCAGGGCTACACTGCACGCAGGGCACTCCGCCACCACGCCACAGGACGCGCACCGCAGGCTTGGCGCAAAGCCGCGCCGATTGAGAAAGATGATCGCCTGATGGCCGTCTTCCAAACAGCGGCCGAGCGCGGCGAAAAGCGGCCCTGAGACGAGAGGATGCCCCGTCGGCCCGATTCGGTGTCGACGCAAATCGACGATTTCCACGTCGGGCATGGTTGCACCGGTCGCTCGCGAGGGCAGCGAGAGCAAACCTATGAGCCCCTGGTTGGCGCGATGATAGGTTTCGACCGAAGGCGTGGCGCTCCCAAGCACACAGACCGCCCCGGCGTACCGCGCCCGGAGCAAGGCCATGTCCCGGGCGTGATAGCGAAAGCCCTCGTCCTGCTTGAACGACGGGTCGTGCTCCTCGTCGACGACGATCAAACCGAGCTCTGCGACGGGGGCGAACAACGCGGAGCGTGCCCCGATCGCAACCTGCACCCTCCCCTTGCGAAGTGCTTGCCAGGCATCGTCTCGTTGACGTGCAGTGAGCCCGCTGTGAAGCACGGCAATGTCGTCGCCAAACCGCGCGCGGAATCGTCCAACGAGCTGCGGGGTGAGCGCGATTTCGGGCACGAGCAAGATTGCGCCACGGCCAGCGTTTCGGACTTCGTCGATCGCGCGCAGGTAGACCTCGGTTTTTCCCGACCCGGTCACACCGTGGAGGAGAAACGCTTGCCCGCTACCGTTCGCGAGCGCTTCGGCGACCGTCTTGATCGCGATTTGCTGCGCTGCAGTCGGTTCATGCGGCTCGTCGCGCCTCACCGGAATTCGAAAGAACGGATCGCGAATGGCTTCGACCTCTTCGAATTCGAGGAGGCCCTTGTCGGCAAGCGAACGGACGACGGCACGTGGGTCGCTGACCTCGCCGCGCAGCTCCTCGAGAAGAATCGAATCACGATCCGTGAATCGATCCATGAGCGTTTTTTGCCGCGCCCCGAGGCGCATGGCTGACGCTACCTTGCCGGTCGCCGTCACCTTCCAGGTGCGGTGGTGTGCGACGCGCTGCCCGGGAAGATTCTCGGTAGCGTCCAAGAAACCATCCTTACGTAGCCGTCGCATCGCCCCCGATGGCAACGCCGGCGCGGCGGCGCGCAAAACCTCACCTAGCGGGTGCATGTAGTACTTGGCCGCCTGGTCCAGGAATCGCAACAACTCGGGGGTGAACACCGGCTCCGATTCGAGGAGGCCCGCTACGGGAAGCGCCCGCGCCACTCCATCGGGAAGGTCGTCACGCCCGCTCACAACGAAGCCGGCTAGCTTCCGGCGGCTGAACGACACCGCGACGCGGCTCCCCGCCTTCAGAGTACCCCGCAATTGGCTTGGCACGTCGTAGGTGAACAACTTTCGAAGTGGAACCGGAAGGGCTACTTCGACGTAGTGCGATTCGATCGACTCCGACGCGCTCGCAGACATGGCGTGCCTATGTGCGCTCGACGAGCGTTCCATCCCGGCGAAATTTTCCTCGGCGCCGGTCGGGGTCGCGCGAGTAGACGGCGAACGAGAAGTCGTCTCGCTCGCCTGCCGCCAGGCGGTGTGCCGCAGCCATTGCGATCATCGCGGCGTTGTCGGTGCAAGAGACGGGAGGCGGAACGAAAAGCTCGACCCCGTTCGCGTCGCAGGCCTCCTTGGCGCGGGCACGCAGCCCGCGATTCGCCGCAACGCCTCCGCTGATGACCAGCCGGCCCAGCTCTTCGCGCTGGCAGGCGAGAATCGCCTTCCGAACGAGGCTCTCGACGATCACGCCTTGAAAGGAGGCGCAAAGATCGGCGAGCTCTTGCTCGTCGGTAGGAACACCGTGCTGTTGAACGTGGCGCGCGAGGGCCGTCTTCAGGCCCGAGAAGCTGAACTCCAAGGTCTTGCGTGACGCCATCGGAAGGGGAAACGAAAATGCGCGAGCGTTCCCAAGGGCGGCCAAGCGATCGATCAAGGGGCCACCGGGGTAACCAAGACCGAGAAGCTTGGCAGCCTTGTCGAAAGCCTCGCCGGCGGCGTCGTCCCGGGTTTGCGCGAGAAGCGCGATGTCACCACGGCCTTCGACTCGGTAGAGGGCCGTGTGCCCTCCGCTCACGAGCAACCCCACGAACGGCATCGCAGGCCCTTGCTGGGGCTGATCTTCGCCCGGCCGTCGCAAATAGACAGCCAAGAGGTGGCCATCGAGATGGTTCACCCCGACGAGCGGTTTGCCGATACTCCAGGCCAGGGCCTTCGCGACCTGGACACCAACCAGAAGCGAGCCCACCAAACCAGGGCCCTGAGTGACGGCAACCGCGTCGACCCCCTGGAGCCCACCCGGCGCCTTGGCGAGAGCTTCACGAATGACCGGAATGATCGCCTGCATGTGCGCCCGTGAGGCGAGCTCTGGGACGATGCCCCCATAGGGCCCGTGCATCGCAACTTGGCTCGCCACGACATCCGCCAGCACGTCGCCCGAATCGGTAACGAGCGCCGCGGCCGTTTCATCACAGGAGCTCTCTATCCCAAGCACGCGCATCAGAGTCTCTCTCTGTGGAGCCCAAACACACCGAAGTAGTCGCAGGCCCCAGCATCGATGACGCCGCAATCCGACGGGTCGCAAATTTCCAGCCCTGGGCCGGCAACCAAGCGCACCTCGATATTGCCGCCCCGAAGGAGTGAGAGAAACACCATCACGTCCCGCCCGAAAAGAGGGCCTGAATCGGGGCGCGCGACGAACATGTAGTTGCGAAGCCGGCCGCTGCCCGGGAACTCATAGAGCCCGAGCTGATCGTGCGCGAGCGGCGGAATTGGAAGGAGCGGCGTATCGGAGAACGTGGGGCCGCAGGGCTCACCGCTGGTCGAAATCGTGCCCGGGTTCTCGTACTGCCGCTCGGGATCGAATGTGAGGCCGAGAGTCACGCCCGAGGGAAAGCCCCGGCGAATGAACGAGCAATCGATTCCGTCGGGACAGTTGAGCGGGTCGTTCACGCCGACGATCTCGCCCCGGTAGATCTCTCCCTCCCCGGTGCCAAACTCGCCCAGCGGGTCGCAGCCAGCCGTCGCGATCAGAACGCAGATCCACCAGCAGCGCCGCATGGGGTGGAGCATAGCAGAGTGCTAGAGGCTGGCCCGGAGCGTTTTACTGGCCGAAAGCCAGCGCCGATAGCCGGGCGCATCACCCGCCTCTGCGGCCAAGGTAGCGGCCTCCTCGTATCGCGTCTGGGCGTCCCGCGCTCGGCCCGCTAGCTCCTCGATCGAGCCGAGCATTCCTACGGCGCGCGCCACGAGACTCGAGCTACCATTCACCCTTCCGTCTCGCTCCACGTTCGCGAGCTCGTGGGCGGCACCTTCATGGTCGCCCGCCGCCGTGAGCGCATCGGCGAGCTCGAGTCGGGCGCGCGAGATGGTGTCCGCGGTCGCCCCGATTTCGTTGAAGAGCTCGAGCGCGCGCCGATAGGCGTTGGCTGCATGTTGGGGGTCGCCTTCGATACGGCGAATGCGGCCAATGGCCACCTGCAGATGGGATTCAATCGACGGCTCGACACCGGCGACCAGCTCGAGCGCTTGGCCATACTGCCGCATGGCATCCCGAGGCCGGTCCCGACGCGCAGCGATGCGCCCCAGCGACAAGAGCATTTTGGCCCGATCGGCGCTGTTGGGCGCAGTGAGGTCGAGCGCCTCGCGAAGCACTCCGTCTGCACCGGAGGCATCGCCCGATCGAGCGAGCGCTTCTCCGAGCTTTCTGCTGAACGTGGCGATGGCTCGGTCGTAAACGGTATCGCCGCTCTCCAAGGTTTGGCGCCGAGCGAGCTCGAGCGCACGCCGGTATTGCAAAACCGCACCGAGGTGATCGCCACGGCTCATCGAGGCATCGCCGGCCTTCTCGAGGACGACGAGGCTGGTCACGGGATCGACACCATTGTACGCGTGCATCGCACGCACTTCTTGCGGCGCTCGAAGCTCGCTCAGGACTTCGAAGGCACGGCGGTGAAGCCCACGGCGTGCCTCGGCGGGAATCGACGCAGCGACGAGCTCCGCGATGAAGGGATGGACGATGCTCACCCTGCCTCCATCGAGTTGCACGAGCGAGTTCCCGGCAAGCTCGTCGAGCCCGTGCAGCTCATCGTTCTCCGAGACGCGGCGCAGGGCGTCCAGATCGCAGGTCCGACCGAGAACCGCGGCGGCTTGAAGAAGGCGCTGGGCGTCGACTTCGAGACGTTCGATACGCAGGGCGATCGCATCGGCCATGCGAGGCGACGGTCCGTCGTCCGGGGTAGCCCCAAGCGCCTCCAACTGCTCCAAGTGTAGTGGCAGGACCTGTCCGCCCACCGACTCGGTGAGCTTGTCGAGGCCCGATACCAAGCGAAGATGGAACGACCCAGCCAAGAATTGTTCGGCCTGCTCCGAGTCGAGGCCTTGGAGATGAATCCCTTCATCGGCGAGGATGCCTCGATCGTGGTCACCGGCAGTCACCAAGAGCACCGGCTCTGTCCCTAGCGCACGCGAAAGCTCCACGATGGTTCGCTGGGTGAGCCCATCGCAGTACGAGAGGTCATCGATGATCAACATCACTCGTCCACTGGATGCCCGCGCGCGAGCGCTGCGAACCGCAGACGCCAGCGCTTCGCCCACGGCGCCCGTCCTGGATCGACCGTCGCCTCCGAGCAGACCGGCAGGGTTCATCACCTCGTCAACCCCCGCGCACGCGAGTGCCGACCCCAGGTCATCTCGGCGGACCGCCATCCTCGCCAGCTCCGAATCATCGACTTCGAGGAGCTCGGCCAAGATCGTTCGAATCGCCGCATACGGGACCGGCGCGCCGGTCGAATGTGCGCCGGCACCGATTACGAGGTCACCTTCGGCCGCCGCAACCTCCGCTATCTCGGTGAGGAACCGGGTCTTGCCCACGCCGGGTTCGCCGAACACGTGAACCCAATGCGCCCCTTGCGTGGCCCCATGACGATGCTCGCGGATCAGGCGAAGCTCATTCTCGCGCCCGACGAAGAGCCGCTGCGACCCTAGCGGCGGATAGAATGACGGCCGAAGCGAACGACTGCTACCAAGCGCTGGTTCGGGCCCGGCAAGCCGTGCGCCGCACTCGCCGCAGAAGTTCTGGGCGTGAGACGTGGCAGCGCCACAGCTCGGGCACGGAACGACCGAGGCGCGGAGGACCAGTGTATCTTCGAGGGCGCCACGGAGCGCCTGCTGCATGTCTCGAGCGACCTGAAAGCGGTCGTTGGGATTCTTGGCCAGCGCCTTCATGGTCACTTCCGCCAATCGATCGGGCACCTCGCGTGGTGGGTTCGCTGTGCGCGGGTCGGGAATCGGGTCGTTGATGTGCCTCAGGACGACCCGGGTGGGCGTGTCGTCGATATACGGAAGGTGCCCGGCCAATAGCTCGAACAGCACGACGCCGAGCGCATAGAGATCCCCGCGCCCATCGACGCTATCACCGCGGCCTTGCTCCGGCGACATGTAATCAGGCGTGCCGCAGACCAGGCCGGGTTTCGTGATCGAGCTCTCTTTACCGACGATCGTGGCAAGCCCGAAGTCGACGACCTTGACCAGATCATCGCCGGATCGAAGCGGACGCAAGATGACGTTCTCGGGCTTCAGATCTCGATGCACGATGCCGAGCTCGTGCGCTTCGCCTAGCGCATCGAGCGTGTTGATCAGGATCTTGCAGATCCGATCCACGTCGAGCGGCCCTTCTTCGTGCATCACCAACGCCAAGTCCTTGCCGCTCAGGAACTCCATGGCGAGGTAGAGAATCCCATCGTCGGTCCGGCCGAAGTCGATGATGCTGACGCTGTTGGGGTGATTCAGGCGGCTCGACGCCCGGGCCTCCTGGTAGAACCTCGCGACCGTTTGCTCGTCCCCGAGTAGATGCGGGTGGATGACCTTGACCGCGACGGTCCGCCCTAGCGTCGATTGCTCGGCCTTGTAGACACGGCCCATGCCCCCGACGCCGACGACCTCTTGCAGGAGATAAGTTCCGCCGACGACACGGCCGACGAGCGGGTCCGCGCCACCGCCGCCCTCTTGCTCGTCAGAGGCGGCACCGCAGGCAGAGCAAAAGCGCGCGGCGTCTTCCACCGACGCGCCGCATTGATGGCACAGACGCACCTCACCAGCATATCCCACGGCGTGCCCGTCTCAAACTGGCGGAGCGCTGAACACCTGACTGGTGCTAGCGCTGCTCTTCGTCGAGTCGACGCATGGCTTCGAGCAAGAGGTGGTGCGTCGGAATCCCAATGACGTCCGGTACGGGCGCGCTTTGGGGCTCCAAGGTAAACTCCCCATCCGTGAGGCGAAGCACTCCATAGACGGCTTCAGCCCCCGAGAGCTCGCCGAAGCGCGCGTCGTGAATCGAGCCGTCCTGGAACATCAGCTCACCCTGCGCTGCGCCGTTGCGAACCTTCAGGATCCCGTGCTTGCGACCATTCGCGATCATCTGAATCAAATCGGGTAGCGCCATCTCCTGGAGCGAGCCCGAGACACCGCGGCCCCCAGGCTTCTGAGCTCGACTGTTCGCGATCATCCGACCCGCCTTGGCCGCGATCACGGCGGCCGACGTGGGCTTGACCACGTAGTCTGCCGCTCCGAGCTCGAGCCCGCGATTGACTGAAGATTGAGCGCGGTCGGACGACACGAACATCAACGGCGTCTGGGCGTGCCCATTGTTGCGCATGAGCTCGAGTAGCTCGAAACCTTGACCGTCCGCTAGGTTCACCTCGCTCACCACCAAGTCGTACCCGTCGGCGTCCAAGCTCCGCAGGGCGCCTTTGATGGATCGCTCGATGCTGACATCGTACCCCTTACCGGCGAACTGCACCTCCAAGACCGCTGTCTCTTCCGGGTCCGGATCGACGATGAGCACGCGATGACGCGCAGACAAGATTTGCGTGTTGAGCCCGTCGTCCAGGACGATGTGGCGCAACCAATCGACGACCGCGGGGTCGAAGCTCGTTCCCTTGTGAGGCTCCATCGCGTCGCACGCTTCTTCGGCAGACACGCGCCGCCCGAGCCCATTGGCTTTGCTCTGCGTCAGATCGATGTAGCTTTCCGCAACGGCGAGAATCCGGGCGCCGAGGGGGATCTCCTTTCCACTCAGGCGCTCCGGGAAACCCTTGCCATCGAAACGCTCGAAGCGGTGCCGAAGGGCATCAACCGCCGTCTCGGGAAGGTCGACGGACTCCAGAATTCGAAGCGGCGCACTGTAGAATCGGCGCGCGATCTCGTGGTTGCTCTCGTCGTGCACGACATCGAACGGCGTGGAGTGCGACTCGGTCGAGACGCCCACGTCGTGCAGGTACGCGGCAACCAAGATGCCTTGGACCTGGGCCTTGCTGAGTCTAATCCGCTCGCACACTTGCTGACACATACGCGCGACCCGCATCGAGTGCGCACCGCGATCGGGGTTGAGTTGCTCCATCAGAGTGACGAGCACGCTAAGCGTCTCGAGGTAGACCTCCGGGTCGACTGCAAGATCGCCTCCCTGCTCAGGCGCCGACAGTTGCTCGATGAGCGTGTTGCCTTCCGAAATCGTCGGCTCCGCGTTCGGCGGCGCGTCGTCGACCTCGTACTCGATCAGCTGATCGTTGGCGGGCTGCTCGCCTTCGAGTGATTGCTTTCTACGACGACGGACCAGAAGCCCGTCCTTGTCCTCGAAAACCTGGCCCCATCCCGGCACGGGATCGGATTCGCGCGACGAGCGCACCTCGCGCGACGAGGCGCCGCTCAACAGCATCTCGAACGGTCGGTTGTCCTGGTCGTAGTGCTTGGCGATGGCTGCGCGAATGGCGCCCTCGCGTGCCACGTAGACGTGTACACCGCGCGCACCCGTCGCGAACGTCATCTGCTGACGCACGTCCTCATCCGTCATGTCTGCAGCGACGACCGAAACCATCCGAGTCTTCGCGTCATATAGAATCGGGAATGCGGTCAACCGCTTGGCAAGCTTGCGGGGCACTTTCTCGAGCAGCCCGAGGTCAATGGCCGCTTTGGCAAGCCGTTCGGAGCTCACGAATCGGGTCTTGTAGATGCCCGCGATGTACTTGAGGAGCACCGCTTCGCTCATGAGACCAAGTTGCAGAATCGCTTCTTCCGCGGTCGACTGCGTCCGCTGGGCATGGATGACCACCTCGTCGTAGCGGTCGGGAGGCACCCGCCCTTCCGCGACGAGCCGGTCCAAGGTCGCTACGCCGCGAACCTGCGTCGGCTGTTCTGGTTGCGCCCCCCAACTCACTGTCCCTACAGTCTAGCGAACGAAAACGGACGCGGCCCGCCTGGAGCCTGAAAAGCCCAAATCGACAAGAAAGCCCGGCGTGTTAGAGTCCGGCGCAGTGAGGCGGCGGCTGGCAATCTGGCTCTTTGTGGGCCCGGCAGCGATGGGCTGTGCCACCACCGGCACGCTCCAAAACGGAGTCTACCGGGGTGAGGAGACGTCCTATCGAATCGGTCCGGTCGGCGAGGGCTGGACAGCTGTCACGGTCGATCGTCAAAACGACCTGGCCTGGCACAACGATTCCAAGGAGGCGGTCATTCACGTCGACTCAGACTGTGACCCTACGCTGGACATCCCACTCACCGCCCTTCGTAGCCACCTGATGATCGGATTCAGCGAACGGGAGCTCGTCGACGAGGAGCTCGTCCCGATGGACGGTCGCGAGGCGCTGCGGACGCGATTTACCGCGAAGCTCGATGGTGTCCCGCGTCAGATTCTGCTGCAGATTCTCAAGAAGGACGACTGTGTATACGACTTCGGCCTGATCACCCCGCCCGGCCCGAGCTTCGAAGAGGCCTTGGCGGATTTCGATCGGGTGCTAGCTGGCTTTGCGACGACGACGGGTCAGCCGTGACTTCCGCATCGCCATCGACCCAGCCTCGCAATTTCACGACCTGGGCCGATTTTCAGATCCGGCGTCTTCGAACCTTCGTCGAAGAGGTGGGCGCCTCGACGCTCCTCGCAGGGCGTACGTTTCGCACGATGTTCACGACGCGCTTCGACACCAGCGAGTTCATCTATCAACTCGAGCAACTCGGCGTCCGGAGCCTTGCGATCGCCGCGGCGACGGCGATCTTCGTTGGCATCGTCATGACGATTCAGTTCGCGGTGTCGATGGAGGCCTTTGGCGCAAAGGACACCCTCGGCCGTGTGATCGCGGTGTCCGAGGCCCGCGAGCTCGCGCCTTCGTTGACGGCGCTCGTCGTTGGCAGCCGTATCGCAGCAGGGATTGCGGCGGAGCTCGGTTCAATGACCGTCACCGAGCAAGTGGACGCAATCCGAGCCTTGGGGGCGGACCCCATTCGCAAGCTCGTCGTGCCGCGCCTGGTCGCCTGCATCGTGATCATGCCTTTGATCACGTTCGTGGCGTTCATCCTCGGGATGATCAGCTCGATGCTCGTCGCGGCACTGTCCTACGGGATTCCGATGGAGTTCTTCTTCTCGACGGCCCTCGACTCGCTGAGAATCAACGACTTCATCAGCGGCGTCTCCAAGACGCCATTCTTCGGATTCTTGATCGCCATTCTGGGTTGCTACTTCGGCCTGCAAACCCGTGGCGGCACCGAGGGCGTCGGCCGCTCGACCACCCGCTCGGTCGTGGTGGTCTCGATCAGCATTTTGATGGCCGATGCGCTGCTCACACAGGTTTTCGTGAGCCTCGGCACGCTCTGAGAAGAATCAGATCCGAACGGGGGCGTCGAACGTCCTACACGATATGACCCGCTGGCTTTTCATGGCGTTGATTTGGATTGCGGGATGCTCGCGTGCGCCGGAGCCGATGCGCTCCACCGGGCAGGACCTGAGCCCTTCGCTCATGAGCGCCCCGGCGTTGGATGTCACCAGGCTTGCCAAGACCGAAGATTGTGCCGACTGCCACTCGGACGTGGCGTCACACTGGACGAACAGCGCGCACGCGTATGCGTCGTTCGACAACCCCTGGTACCGCGCAAGCATCGACCAGTTTCGCGATGAGCGGGGCGTGAACGAAAGTCGATTCTGCGCAGGCTGCCACGACCCGCTTCTCCTGATGTCGGGGGATATCGACCGAGAGGTCCTGCCGGAGAACGAGCTCGCGTACGCCGGCATTACTTGCCTGGTCTGCCACAGCGTCGAGTCCACCCGCCCCGACGGAAACGCGAGCTTCTCCCTGACGGACCGGACCGTCCTCCTCCCCGACCCTGCAATCCCAGAAGAGATCGAAGCACACCGCGCGCGGCTCACCATGAAACCGCTTCGCACCGCAGCGCTTTGTGGCTCGTGTCATCGCTCTTTTTCCGGCCCGTCCATCGGAAACGAGAACCATCTTCCCGGAATCGACGACCTAGGCGACTGGGCTTCGTCGGCCTTCGCCGGAGCGGTGCAAAATCAGCTCACCTCGGTCGACGAGAGCAGCTGCCAGGGCTGCCACATGGCTTCCGTGTCGGCATCCGACGCGGAGATGGCGGGCGCCTTTGACGGAATGGTGAGAAGTCACCGCTGGGCCGCGTCTCACACCGCGATGGCCGTCCAGTTGCCGGATCCAGGGCAAGCCAAGCAGGCCACCGATCAGCTCGAAGGAGCCGTCATCGTCGACATCGGGCCTGTGCGTGCCGGCCGGCGACGCTACCTGCTTCCAGAAGAGTCGCGGCTGCGGGGCGCAGAGCGACTGGTCTTCGACGTCCTGCTCGAAAACAGGGGCGCCGGCCACCGATTCCCCGGCGGAGCGCGCGACATGCAGGATGTCTGGGTGGAGGTCGAGGTTCGCGAGGCGTCCGGCAAGCTGCTCGGCCTGTCGCGTCCGAACGAGGAAGGCAAGGACGATGTGTTCATGCTGCGGGCAACGCTTCTCGATGCGGAAGCCAGGCCCGAGATCCTGCATCGAGTTCATCGATTCTCCGCTCCGGCGTTCGACCGGACGCTACCCGCACACGATGCGCAAGCGGTTCGCTACTCGATGACGCTTCCGCGCCAGATCGAGCTCCCGCTGCAAGTCGAGGCGCGCTTGCTTCACCGCAAACACAGCCTGGAGTTCCAAGCGTTGGCCTGTGAAGCCAGCCGCACCGACCGAGGCATCCGCTTCGCGCAGGGCGCCGAACAGCGAGGCAAGGTCGCACTCGATCCCTGCCTCGAACAGCCTGTGACCGAAGTGGGCGCTGCCACGGTTTGGATGGGGCGTGGGGCGGTCGCGCACAAACCCACGGGCGGCGCCGCCCGACCGGTCATCGAACGGTTGCTCACGCAGGCCCTCGCGCTCCTCCATGCAAAACAGGAACACGTGCATGTGGCCAAGCCGAGCATCGAGCGCGCGTTGCGCATAGCCCGCGAATCGAAGTCCGCCGTTCTCAGCGCTCGCGCTCTCGTCCTTCGCGCGCGGCTCTCTTCGGCCCAGGGCCGGCCGAACGAAGCCGCTGCATTTACCGAGCGCGCCGAGGCGTTGATAGGACCGAGCCCGGTTCTCGACCGCGTACGGGGAGACGCGTACGCCCGTGCGTGGCGCTGGAGGCCAGCAGCCGAAGCCTATCAGCGGGTCGCCGACTCTTCTCCCCTCGACCCGCGGGCCTGGCGAGACCTCGCACGGGCGTACGGCAGCCTCTCTCAAGACCTGAACGCCCTATCCGCGGCAGATGCCGGCCTCCGGCTGGCGCCCACCGACGAGAGCTTGTTACGGAGCCGCGCCTTGGCCCTCGAAAGCATGGGCCGTCCGGAAGCTGAACGTGCGGAACAACGGTGGCTCGCGCATAGAGCACCGGACGCGCAGCCGCGGCTCCTCGCAGCATGTGAGCAAGAACACCAGAGG
This sequence comes from Myxococcales bacterium, assembly GCA_029862185.1. Taxonomy (GTDB): domain Bacteria; phylum Myxococcota_A; class Polyangia; order Polyangiales; family Houyiibacteriaceae; genus SG8-38. The sequence goes on along the minus strand of JAOTXX010000046.1, from coordinate 2,300 downwards.
TGCCGGCGCGACCGACAACCGATACCGCACTACACCCTCTCACCTCCGCGAAAAGCAATTCACGCGAGCATCGATCCCGGATAAGATGGGGCGGATGTCGAAGCGTTATCAGAAGAAAAGCTCCAATACGAAGAAGCGAGAGAAGAAGGGCCATGGCCCGTCCCGCAACACGGTCGGCGGCCAAACCACGGGCGTGATGGGAAACATGATCGGCGGGTTTAGGCGTGCCGTCGGCTCTGACAACTCGAAAGATGGCAAGAGCGGAAGTCTTCTTTGGACGGCAGTCCTGGTCACTGCCGCCATCGCGATCATCGCCTGGAACTTCGCACGCTAGAACCGTATCGCTTGCCAGCGCAACCAGTGGTCGGCCAGCACGAGCGCGACCATGGCCTCGCCCATCGGAACAAACCGCGGCAACAGACAGGGATCGTGGCGGCCGGTCGTTCGAATCGTCGTACCGTCGCCAGCCGATGTGACCGTATCTTGGCTTCGAGGAAGACTGCTGGTCGGTTTGACGACGGCCCGAAGGACGATCGGCATCCCACTCGAGATTCCGCCCAGCATGCCGCCGTGGCGATTGCTGCGCGTTCGGATGACACCCTCTGCGTCGGTTTCGAAGGCGTCGTTGTTGTCGCTGCCACGCGCGGTAGCGACCGCGAAGCCCGCCCCGTACTCGACCCCCAGCACGGCCGGCAGACTGAACAAAGCCTTGCCGAGGTCGGCCTTGAGCTTGTCGAAGACCGGCTCGCCCAGGCCCGCAGGCACGTTGCGCGCGACGATTTCAGCGACGCCGCCGATCGAGTCCTGGTCTTTTCGCATCTTCTCGATGAGCTTGACCATGCGTGCTGCGGCTTCCGGATCGGGACAGCGGACGATGTTTGGCTCACCATCGGGAAGCTTTTCCACCTGATCGAGCGTGACCGCCGAAGGAATCGTTGCTTCGATGTCCCCGACCTGCGTCACGTAGCCGACCACCTGCCCGCCGAACGCCTCCGAAATGAGCTTCTTCGCCACGGCGCCCGCCGCCACCCGCGCCACGGTTTCGCGCGCGCTGCTGCGGCCGCCTCCGCGGTAATCCCGACGACCGAACTTCGCGTCGAAGGTGTAGTCGGCGTGCCCCGGCCGGTACACGTCCTTGATGTTGGTGTAGTCGCGGGAACGCTGGTCTTTGTTTCGGACGATGATCGCAATGGGCGTTCCCGTCGTCTCGCCTTCGAACACGCCAGAGAGAATCTCGGGGCTGTCCGGCTCCTTTCGTTGCGTGACGATTCTGCTCTGCCCCGGACGACGGCGCTCGAGGTCCGGGATGAGATCTTCCTCCGAAAGCGGAAGACCGGGAGGACAGCCGTCGATGATGACCACGTTTGCTGGGCCGTGGCTTTCACCGGCCGTAGTCACACGGAAAAGACGACCGAACGTACTACCAGACATGCGGACTCACTTTTGGGAGCCTGCGTGCCGGCCGATCGCGCGCCCGACGAAAAATGGACCCATCTGCTGAATGTACTGCGAGGTCTGCACCGTGCCCCGCATCGATTGAACGACATGCGAAAGCGGATGAAGCGTCGACCCGACCAAACCGATGAGGAACTCGTTGTCGTTGGTGTCGAGGCCATGACAGGCGAGGCGCACGTCGTGTGCGAGATCTTGGTCGCCGTAGGCGCGCCCGATCGTGGCATGTTCGCGGAGGATGCCGCCCTTCTCTCTTCCTTCGAGCTGCTCGAATGCCCCGGTGCGACGAAGTGGATACCAGACGGCCCAGTTCCAATCCGGGTTTAGAACCGTCTGCCTGGGGCGATCGAGCAGCCAGAACTCGAGATCTTTCTCGTAGCCGCTGCTGTAGGTGCGGCCGATCATCGTGAGCTCGGGGCGTAGCGTCCAGTCACGCAAGGGCGCAGCCTCGAACAAAGGACGGACCGAATCGACGAAAAGCGCGGGATCCTCGCCGAAGGTCAGCAGTGCCACGCCGCGGGGGTCGTTGGCGTCTGCGTAGACCACCGCAGGGATGTCGGCTTCTTTCAGGGCTGAGAGCAACGCCTCTTGGTTGGCCGCGATCGACATCCCCGTGGGCACCTGAAACACCAACAACTGCATGAAGAGCCTGCGATCCATGAACTGAGGCTCGCCGTCCTTGGGAGCGCCCCGCTCGCGCGTGTCGATCGTTGGCGAGCCGGCTTCTGCGCCGCCGTGTTGTCCGTGCGAATGGGCCATGGGGAGACTCATAGCGCTTTTGCCCCCTCTCTGCACAGTGTACGCTGCGCCCAGTTCTCATGATGCGCGCGTTCAAGATCCTAGCGGCG
>JAOTXX010000166.1 GCA_029862185.1 Myxococcales bacterium | reverse complement strand
GGCGAGCTTTACCTCGCAGACATCGGTGTGCCACCGCGCCTTTATGCGGCGCCGCCCCTCGAGCTCGAGGTGGGCACGATCTACGCGCAGAGCGATATCGTCGAGGTGATCCTACACCTCTAGTCGCAGGATGGCTGCATCCAACGCGCGAGATACACACGTTTGGTCGCGAATGCGGGCAAGCAGGGGCCAGGTAGCACGTTCACCTTCCCGGATGTGCTTTTCGAGTTCCTTGTGTGAGATGTTCGACATGGCGCGAAGGAGTGCACTCGGCCGGAGACGGGGGTGAATGTCAATGTCACCGCCGTAGGGCTGTTCGGCTAGGGAGTGGGCGACGTCGACGGGTCCATAGAGGGGTGTGCTTTGTGTAAGACTGCGAGCAAGCCCGAGCTGATGGACGAGCTGGGCGCGTACGCTCGAGACGATAGCCCCCGAGACAAGGGGGACCACGCCCCGCCTGCCTGTTACTCGGCGTACCGGCGCGATGTGCGGGTTGACTTGACTGACGATGAAGTGATTGACGTTATGCAGCCGACTCAAGCGACGCATCGGCAGGTCGCCCTTCAGGGACCCATCGACCCAGGTTTCCGTCCCCATGTACGGGACGCTTTCTCCCGACGGCAAACGTTGGCGAAGCGTTGCGCCAGGAAATGCGCCTGGAGTCGCTGCCGAAGCGACCGCCGCGCTAGTCATCAGCACGTTCGGTGTCGTGTAGTGTGAGAGCACCCGCGGCTTTTGGCGTTCGCGGGTCGGTGAGACACTGATGCTTACGGTGCGACCGGTGTGATCGTAGGCTTCTTGGAACGTGTAGTCGCCGCAGTTGTGCACGACAACCTCTTCCAGACGGGCCGGATCATAGACGGCGCGTTCACTCGCGGCGCGCGCCGACGGAAGACGCTTAATCGCATCGGTGCGAATAACCCGGGGGTTCGCGAAGAGCGCCATGAGCTCCGCGTCGGTCCGCACGCCGGTGCCGCAAGCGACCAGTGCTCCCATCGAGGCACCCGAGAGCACATCGGGCAAGAGCCCGTGCTCGAGCAACGCCTTGACGACCCCAAGGTGAGAGAAGCCGAGCGTCGCGCCCCCCGAAAGCATGAGTGCCGAGCGTCCGAAGAGATGCGCTGCCCTTCGAAACCCGGCCAACGTGAACGCAGGGTCGAGTCCCGTTTCATCGGGGTCTGCTAAGTATGCGATGCAAGCGAGCGCCTCCGCATAGAACTCTTCGACGACGTGCTTCGTCCCGAGCGGCGTCACCGCATAGAGTCGTGGGTCCGCTAGCTCGCCAAGGTGACGGTACAACGCCTCCTGCAATAGCGGAATGAGTTTCTGCGCCTTTCCCGCCTCGCGCATGCGCGTCAAGTCCTCGGTGTGCTTGCCTAGAAGCGCAGCGTCGTAGACCGGGGAGAAAGGGTCGGCGCGCCAGCTTTCGACGCGCATCCGATCGGCAGCGGCCTCCGCACTCGTCCGCCACCCATTGTAGTCGTCCGCACTCTTCATCTCCCCTGCTCCGGGGTTGACCGCATGCTCAACCGCTATGGCCCCAAACAATACGCGAGGCCACACCACGCCTGCAAGGTTCAGCGCAGAAAGGGAATCCGCTCGCGTAACTTGCCAACGCGATCCCGGGCGAGCGGCACTTTCGGATCCTCGGGGTGGTCGAGGAGCATGCGAAAGCTTCGGGCCCCCACCGGTTCGATCGTGCGGATATGATTGATCCGAACGATGCAGCTCCGATGGGACTGGAAGAAGTCTGCGCCGTCGAGCTGCTCCGCCAAGGCCGCCAGCGTGCGGTCGATCGCAAATCGATCTTCGGCTGTCACTGCCCAGACCAGCTCATCTCGGGCCTCGAAATAGATGACATCCTTGAGATCGACCACGATATAGGCGTTCTTTCGCCGCACCGCGAAACGCTTTAACGGGATCGAGTCTGGAGGGAGGTCGGGACGCCCGGCGCCGACTCGATCGAGGGTTTGCCGAAGCCGCTCGAGTCGGACGGGTTTGAGCAAGTAGTCGGTGATCTGCGCTTCAAAACCCCGGAAGGCGCCGTCGTCGTGCGCCGAGACGAGAACGACCTCGAGGTCAGGGTGCCTCTCACGAAGGATGTTCGCCAAAGCAAGGCCGTCGGGTCCGGGCATTCGAAGGTCGATGAAGGCGACTTGGGGCTCTACGCGATCACAGAGTCTCTCGGCTTCTGCAGCGAACCGAGCCTCACCGACTACATCTACGCCTTCGCACTGGCCGAGCAGGAAAGTCAACTCGTCTCGCGCGAGCGGCTCGTCATCGACGATGATCGCTCGAAGCGTCACGCCTTCACCTGTAGTGGGTCGTCAGCTTGCGAGGGCATGACCTCGAAGCCTTTCGTAGCCGACACTGTCGACCGGCTTACGCTGACTGAGGTCCTGTTCCATATCGGAAATCCATTGCGCCGCGCCAGCGGCCGGCCCCGCGACGAGCTGGAGAA
>JAOTXX010000045.1 GCA_029862185.1 Myxococcales bacterium | reverse complement strand
GAGTCCTTTCTCTTGAGCCCAACTCACCGCCCAGTCGATTTCCGAAACTGGGCTCATGCCGGTGGAGAAAAGCACGGGCCAGCCGGTCTTGGCGAGCCGCTCGAGCATCCACAAATCGGTGATCTGCCCCGAAGCGACCTTCCAGGCCGCAACCCCAACGTCGGTCAGCAAGTCGACCGCCTCTTCTGAAAACGGCGAGCTCAGGAAGAAGAGGCCCCGCTCGTCAGCGTGCTCCCTCAGACCGCGCCATTGCGCCGGCGTGAATTCCATACGCTTCCAATACTCGAAGCGCGAATCGTCTTGCGGGCTGAACTTCACTCGCCAGGGCTCGTCCGGCTGGCTCTCTGCTTGCGCGATGTGCGTTTGGAACTTCACCGCATCCGCACCGGCGTCAGCGATTGAATCCAAAAACGCATGCGCAGTGCCCAAGCTTCCGTCGTGGGACTGCCCGACTTCGGCAATCACCCGACAACGACCTGCGACTAAAAAGGGCTTCGCCATGCGCTAATCTCCCCCAACCCCATGCTCGCACATCGGTGTTAGCAGCTGAGGCACATCCTAGACAAGCGTTGACGAATTCTCCGATAAATGGCAATCCGCCTCGGGTGGGGTTGGGCTCGGATAACGAGAGATTGAGGCCCGAGCGCCGCGACACCGGCAGTCTTCGACTGGGGCCGAGCATCGCGCCCCCTGTCATCCAGGCCTCGGTCATTCCGATGACGCTCACGCTGATCGTCGCACCACAGCTGCTTGGAGGGGTGTTTCCTTGGGCGGTGGCGACCATCTGCGTCCTCGCGGGCGTCGCCGGAATGCTCGCGAGCCGCCGGATCGAAATCATCAGCGTTCGCCGTCGTTCCGCGACGCTGCTCGATTGGATGATTGTGATCGCTCTAGCGTGGACGGCCTTTCAGATCATGCCAATCCCCGCGGCCCTGGTCGGCATCTTGGTTCCCGAATCCTTGGACGCATGGCGATCCAACGCGCCGCTCTTTGGCGAGGCTGCCCGCTCCTGGATCCCGATGTCCCTCGACCCTGGAGCGACACGACTCGAAGTCGCGAAAGGGTCGGCAATCGCGGCCGTCTTTTTTGCTGCGCGGGTATTCGCGGCATCCCACCAGCGTCGGCGTGTGCTCAAGGGGGTTGCCGCGAGCGCGATTGCAATGGCGCTGGTGGCGTTCGCGCACAAGCTCGCGGGCGCAACAGAGGTGTTTGGCATTTACAAACCGGTGTATGCAAGCAGCCGCTTGCTCGCTCCATTGATGAACGAGAACCACCTTGGAGGCATGATGGCGATGGCCTCTCCGATTGCCATCGGGCTCTCGATGGACGCAAAAGCGCTCGAGCGACGGATCGGCTGGGCGGTGGGAGCGGCCCTATGCGCCCTTGCTGGCGTCTTGTCGTTCTCGCGCGGCGGTATCCTCGCGCTCGCAATTGGCCTGACGGTGTTCACAGCGGTGTACGCGATCCGTCTGAAACGGAGCAATGGCTTCATTCTGCGGGGCCGAACAGTCCCCGTCCTCGCTGCAGGAGCCCTTGCGATCATGCTCCTTGCCATCGCCCTCCACGGGAGCGACCTCGCACGCGAGCTGGGCCATCGTCACAACATCGCTCCAAAGTTCGCCGGAGCCGTCGCGGCTTTGCCCATCATCGCACACCATCCGATCGCAGGCGTCGGCCGCGGAGCGTTCTCAGCGGCGTTCGTCGATGACCAGGGCACCGACAAGCGATTCTTCTACCCGGAGAACCTGCCGGTGCAATGGGCTTCGGAGTGGGGACTTCCGATCGCGCTGACTCTCCTCGTCATCGTGATTTGGTCGATCGGCCGTGGCTTCCGATTGAGACGAAGCCACGCGCACCTCGGCGGCCTGTGTGGGCTGATCGCCATAGGCGTCCATCAGCTTGCCGACTTCTCCTTGGAGCTCGTCGGGCTGGCCGTGGTGGCGGCCGCAACCCTGGGGTCGGTGGCGGACTCCGTTTCCGTCCGACGCGGCAAGCCTCTTCGCCAGCTCTGCACCGTGACCTCAATCCTGAGCCTTGGAGCCGCCGCCCTCGCGCTCTCGCTGGCAGGCGGCGACGTGTTCACGCTCGAGATGCAGAGTCGCGAGGCGCTCGAACAGGGTGACAACATGAAAGCCCGGGAGCTGGCGCTGGAGGGGCTTTCCCTGCACCCCTCCGAGCCAATCTTCGCGCTCACCGGAGCCGAGGTCGCGGTGCGCGAACGCGACCCTTCGGCGGGTCGCTGGATCAACCGCGCCCAAGCCCTCGCGCCACTCTGGAGCGCGCCTCACTTGTTGGCGGCGCGATGGCTCTTCACATTGGGAGAGTTGGATCAAGCGCTCATCGAGATTCGAGAGGCGGAGGCCCTTCGCCCCGGAAGCGCGCGGACGACCGTGTGCTCACTGCTCCGCCCGAGTGAAGATCCGGCCATCGCAATCCGCGCGGCGCCCGACGGTCCCGATGGCGCCAAGTTCCTCGACCGAGCGGCACTCTGTCTTCCCCTTCAGTCCAGCGCAGCGGTGCAGATCGACGAGGCTGCACGCGCGCGCGATGCGAATCTGCCCGGCCCGAGAAGCCGACAAGCGCGCCGCCTGCTGGCAGAGCATCGGCCTCTCGAGGCGATCGATCTGCTGCGCCATTTCCGAGACCTAGATCCGGACGGACAGAGGATCCTCGCCGAAGCGTACATGCAGGCAAACGACTTACGCGCGGCCGCAGAGACCATAGCCCCGCTGCTCAGCACGGGGGAGGTTCCGTCGAGCGTGCTCCGCACCGCGGCCTCGATCTATGTGAAGAACGGCGACCAAGACAATCTTCAACGCGTCGTCGCTCGCCTGCGCGGGCAAACCGCAGGAAAGGCGAAACGCCTTGCGGACGTCGAGATGTTCCTGGGCAAGCTCTATGAGTCACAAGGCAGGCACGCACTTGCGTTGAAGGCTTTCGAGGACTCACATCGGGCGCATGAATCCCGGCAGGCCCTACTCGCGATTGCAAGGGTGGCGGATGCCATGGGGAACCGAGAACGCGCGCTCCTCACCTACAGGCGCCTATGTCGCTTCGACGGGGGAAAAGGAGCGGCTTGCACTTCTGCCGAGGAGCTCGCAAAGCCCGCAAATTCATGGCCCTGACGCTGGCGCGCTTGACGGAGGCGTGACGATGGGAAACGCTGATGAAGCGGGGCCGTGAGACATCTAACAAACGAGACTGAGCCAGGGGGCGCTCCAGCCTTTGAGGGGTCGCTTCTTCCGAGAGGGCTGGCGGACGCAGTGGTGCGATATCGTTGGTGGATTATCTTCACCGCGCTCGCCGTGACGACGTTGGTGACCCTGTGGACCTTTCGGCTTCCAAAGGTTTACCAGGCGACGGTCACGCTGGAATACGACCCCAATCCGACCTCACCGCTCGGCAGCTCAGTCGAGGACGTGGGCGGGCAGGTTTCGCACTTCTTGATGTCGCGCGAGTTCTTCGAGACGCAGAATCTGATCATCCAAAGTCGCGCGGTCGCAGAGCGAGTCGTCGAGCATCTGGGGCTGGCCGACGACCCGACGTTTTTCGGCCAAGAGCGGGACACAGACTGGGCACCCGTGGCCAAAGAGGTCGCCGCGCAGCGCCTTCAAAGCAAGCTGACGCTCGACCCGATCGAAGACACGCGGCTGGTTCGGCTGAAAGTTCGCGACACCGACCCTGAACGTGCCGCGACGCTCGCCAACATGGTTGCCAGTGCCTACATCGAGAAGACGATGGAGGATCGCCTGGGCTCCACGGCGGCGGCTGCCGAGTGGCTCGCGCAGCAACTCGACTCGACCCGGACACAGCTCAACGAGTCCGAGCACGCTCTGCACGAATTCAAAAAGCAGTACAATGTCCTGTCGGTTTCGGTCGAGAATCGTCAGAATCTCCTCGCAGAAGAAATTCGCGAATACAACGAGCGACTGACTAGTATCAGGGCGCGGCGCATCGAGCTCGAAGCGAGGCTCGGGCGCTTGAAGGCCGCACGCGCCCATCCGGAAGCCGTTCAAGGCAACGGTGGCGGCGAGGATAGTGAGCTCGATGCCTTGCGGACCGAGCTCCGCTCGAAGGTGACAGAGGGCGCGGCGCTTGCGGTTCGATATGGCGATTCGCATCCGACGATGCTCGAGCTCAAGGGAGAGATTGCGGCCATTCGCGCATCGATAAACGACGAAATCGAAACGCTCATCAAGATCGCAGCTGACGACCTCAAAGAGGCCCAAGCGGTCGAGACCGGGCTCAGCAAGGTTCAGAACAAGGCTCAGAAAGCCGGCATGGACCTCAATCTGCGCGAAATCGAGTACTCGCGCCTGAGCCGCCAACAGGAGAGCAACTCGAAGCTCTACGACCTGCTCCTGCAGCGCACGGCCGAAACCGACCTCACGCGCTTGCTCCGGACGACTCACGTTCGCGTGGTTGATAGAGCGCTGGTTCCCAAGGCAGCAATCTCGCCAGTGGTTAGCCTGAACGTCGTCGGTGGCGTGATCGGTGGCCTTCTCCTAGGGTTCGGGCTTGCATTCCTCCTGCATCAATTGGACAGGCGAATACAAGACGTCCCAGACGTCGAACGGCTCGGCCTGACGATCCTCGGAGTGTTTCCACGGGTCGCGGGATCAAGTGCCGGCTCATCGAGTGGTTACTCTGCGAGACGAAAGCGGGAACGGGTCGGGGAGGTCGAGAATCTCGATCAAGTCGTTCACAGCCATCCCATGTCGATGGCCGCCGAATCTTGCCGCACCGTCCGCACGAACTTGATGTTCATGGCGGCGGAATCGCCCAACAAGACGATGGTCGTCACGAGCGCAAACCCGAAAGACGGGAAGACGACCGTCGCCACGAACATCGCAATCGCAATGGCACAGAGCGGCCAGCACGTACTCCTGGTCGACACGGACCTGCGCCGCCCACGCATCCACAAGGCGTTCAACCTCGACAATCGGATCGGCCTCACGAGCGTGCTCCTAGGCCAAAACACGCTTGCTCAAGTGACTCGCGACGTTGGCATCGACAAGCTCTCGGTGGTGACCTGCGGGCCTCTGCCTCCAAATCCCGCAGAGCTCCTCCACACCAAGCAATTCGCGCGTTTTCTCGAGGAGGCAGCCGCGCAATACGACCGAGTGATTTTCGACAGCCCGCCGCTACACGCCGTCACCGATGCGGCGATTCTTGCACCCCAGTGCGGTGGCGCTCTGCTGGTCGTACGGGCGCAGGCGACAACCCGAGACGCGGTGATCTCAGCCATCCGAAGCCTCCGCGACGTTCACGCGAACCTGCTGGGCGGCGTGCTCAACGACGTGGAGCCAAGCCGCGGAGCGAAAGGCTACCGCGGCGGTGGCTACTATCACTATTACCGCGCCGAGGAATACGCCAGCGAAGATGAACCGCCCGGACACAGTCAGTCCGCCGCTTGAGGCGATCCCAGCGACATCTCTTTGGCCTTGGACGGCTGATTAGCTGCCCATCTCACGCATCGGAAGTCCGACGTTCTGCACAAGCTCACGCCGCGCGGCTTCGAGATAGCCGCGCCCGTACCGTTGGTCGGGCTCCAGGTGATTGCCTTCGGCCCATTCGTTCCAGGACTTGATGAAGACGAGCCTCTTATCGAAGGGCCGATCGGCAATGAAACTCAGAGCGTGACGCAAATGCCCGGCGAAGAGCTCAGGTGAGGACTCGTGCAAAACCCAGCCCCAGCGGCCGACCCTGGGGGTGTTGTCCCAGTTCGGAATCACGCAGGGAAACTCGTCGGGACCAACGCGCAGCCCCCGATGCTCGGCGTCCACGAGCTCTCGATACGAGCAGACCGACGGCAGTAATAGCCCCTCGCTGATCCCGTCGTGCAAATTGTGAAGCGGCCCGAGCCAAGAGGGCCGCCGCGATCGCGCGATCGCTTGATGCAGGTGCACCAGGCTTGGGCGTTCCAGCAAGACCTGAGCGCGCCGACGCACCTCGGCCTTTTGCTGCAAACGCGACGGCAGGAACGTCAACAGATTCCCGAGGCCTTTATGGACTCCTCCATCGAGCCCAAGGGCTCTCGCATCGGCGCCGGCGTTCAATACACCCAGGAGATACAGACCCTTGAAGCCAGCTTTGAGCGCGAGCTCCCGCCAGCAATCGGCAAACGCAAGCGGGTCAGCGAGCTTGTCTGGGCGAAACACCAGGAAGAGCGGCTTCCCGTCGACCGTGATGTAGCGATCGTCGGCGAACGCGTCCCGCACCGCGCGGAAATGGGCTTCGTAGTCGGCGCGCCCGGGATAGGTTTGATCGACGAGTAGCTCCCAGGGCCGGCCAACCCATGCCGCGGTCCAGCTGTGATTGGCCCAAGCGAGACAAAACGGAAAATCGGGCTTACCGCTGTCCAATACAGCGTTGAACGGGCGTTCGAGCAGCCGGCGGCCGGCAAACCAGTAGTGCCAGTAGCAAAAACCTTCGATGCCGTGGGAGTGAGCAAGCTCCGCCTGGGCTTCGCGGGTCTCGGAAGAGCGAAGGTCGTAGTAGCCCAGCTCAGAGGGGATGCGCGGCTGATAGTGCTCGGCGAAAAGCGGTCTGGCCTGGCGAACGTTCGTCCACTCGGTAAAGCCCGCTCCCCACCAATCGCTATTCTCCGGAATCGGGTGGAACTGCGGAAGATAAAAGGCGATGGCCCGCGCGGTCGGGCTCAAGGCTGGGTCCCCTGCATGGGCGCGGGAATAGCTTAGTTTTCATATGATTCAAGCGGTGCGAGATGGGCTGGCGACCGTCCGGCAATAGTCGCACCGTCCCGTTGACGAGCGCCGAAAAGACCGGGATAACTTGTTCCTCTCGACTGGCGCCGAGCGCGCCCTATGTAGTCGGAAGCAAGCATCACATCGGAGGAAAAAGAAGCCATGTCAGAGCTCAAGGGCAGCAAGACCCACGAAAACCTCGCAGCCGCATTTGCGGGTGAGTCCCAGGCCAACCGACGCTACCTCTACTTTGCGAAGGTCGCCGACGTCGAAGGGTACCCGGAGGTTGCGGGCAACTTCCGCGAGACCGCCGAGGGCGAGACCGGCCACGCGCACGGTCATCTCGACTATCTCAAGAAGGTCGGCGATCCGGCTACCGGTCTGCCGATCGGCGACACCGCACTCAACCTCGCGGCCGCCGTTGCTGGCGAGACGCACGAGTACACCGACATGTACCCGGGCTTCGCCAAGACGGCACGCGAAGAGGGCTTCGGCGAGATCGCCGACTGGTTCGAAACCTTGGCCAAGGCCGAGAAGTCCCACGCGGGGCGGTTCCAATCGCTTCTCAACGACATCTCGTAGTCGGGGCTACAGACGCGAGTGAGCGACGAAGCCAATAGGCAGATCTCTTACCAGCCCACCGATGGGCTGAGCTACGACCCCAGCGAAGCCAAATACTGGAACGAAGATGCGCTCGAGAAGGAAATCGAGCGCGTCTTCGAGGTCTGCCATGGCTGCCGCATGTGCTTCAAGTACTGTGACTCGTTCCCAACTTTGTTCTCGGCGATCGACGAGCGGCACGACGGCGACGTTCGAAAACTCACTCCGCTCGACACGAAGCGCGTCATGGATGCGTGCTTTCAATGCAAGCTCTGTGAGGTGCAGTGCCCGTACACGCCCCGCGATGGGCACGAGTTCAAGGTAGACTTTCCGAAGCTCGTGCATCGCTACGACGCCATCCGACATCGCAAACACGAGCAACCCCACAAGCTGCGGCTCAAGCTGCTAGAAGACCCGGATCGTGCAAGCGCCATGGCGCGCGCGAGCTTCGGCGTGGCCAATGTCATGAACCGGGTCGCTATCCATCGCTGGTTCATGGAGAAGCTGGTCGGCATCGATCGACGCAAGCTCCTCCCCGACTTCGCACAGACGACGTTCGAGTCGTGGGCGAAGGGCGCAGGCTTGATGGACAAGGGCGTCGGGGGCGAAGCGGTGCTTTTTCAAACCTGTTATGTCCAGGGCAACGAGCCGCAAATCGGAATGGACACCGTCGAGGTGCTCGAAAAGAACAGCGTCGACGTTCGCTGTGAGAAGGGCCTCGAATGCTGCGGGATGCCTGCCTGGGAAGGCGGCAACCTCGAGCTTCTGCGAAAGAAGGCCCACCGCAATCTGGATCTGCTGATGCCGCACGTGGAAGCCGGCGCAAAAGTGATCGCGCTAAACCCGACCTGCTCGATGATGCTTCGGCGCGAGTACCCGGAGCTGCTCGAGGGAGAGGACCGCGAACGCGCTAGGAAGCTGGCCGAGGCGGTGGCGGACCCGAGCGAATACCTCTGGTCGTTGCGCCAAGAAGAACGGTTCAACACGGATTTCAAGAGCTCACCGGGCCACAAAGTCGCCTATCACGCGCCCTGCCATTTGCGGACTCAGGGGGTCGGCTTCAAGGGGCGCGATCTGCTTCGCAAGATTCCAGGGGTCACTCCGGCAACCGTGATGGAGTGCTGCGGGCACGACGGCACCCATGCGATGACCGTCGAAGGCTTCGAGTACTCGATTCGTGTCGGGCAAAGGGCGTTCAACGAAATGAAGGAGGCCGATTCGGAGATCTGGGCAACCGATTGTCCTCTTGCCGCGATTCAGTTCCAACAGCATGCAGGGGTGAAACCCATGCATCCCATGTCGATTTTGGCACGCGCCTATCGCGACGATGGCTTCGATGCCCCCAAGGCGTTACCCTCCGGGAACCAACCTGAAGGAGGCTCGGAGTGAAGCCGATCGATCGCTCAGAGTTGCTCGACTACGTGACCTATGGCGAGCACCGCGATGAGATTCGCGCTTCGGCGCTCCGGGCCAAGTCGGTGCGTCGAGTTCTCGTCGGCGAGTATTTCACGTTCCTCTTCGAGAACCGCGAGACCGTGCGCTACCAGATTCAAGAAATGATGCGCATCGAGCATATCGTCAAAGAAGACGACATCCAGCACGAGCTCGACACGTACAACGAGCTGATTCATCCGAGGGGAACGCTCGGCTGTACACTTCTGGTCGGCATCGACGACGAGGCGGAGCGGGCCGGAAAGCTCCGGGCCTGGCTGGGCCTCAACGAGCACATCTACGCCAAGACCCCCGACGGGGAGCTGCGGAGGCCGACTTGGGACGCGCGCCAGGTGGGCGACGATCGCCTCTCTTCGGTCCAGTACCTCTCGTTTGGCATCGGTGAGGAGGCGCCCTGCGCCATCGGCATTGGAATGCCTGGAATCGAGGCGGAAACCGAGCTCTCCGGGCCCCAGCGGGAGGCGCTCCGCCAAGACCTGAACGCGGATTAGCCGAATCGAATGGAATAAGAAAACCCTCCGATCGGTAGTTGTGGGACGGACCGAGGAGTCTTAGGTTTCGTCCTTAGGAGTACGTGCATGCTGAGAATTCTGCTGTTTCTGGGTACAAACCTCGCCGTTCTATTCATGGCGGCCATTGCGATGTCGGTGCTCACCGCCCTTGGGGTCATCCCGCCGGACGCGCCCTACGTCGCCATGCTGATTTGGTGCGCGCTCTTTGGTTTTGGCGGCTCAATTTTCTCCCTGGCGATCTCCAAGTGGGTCGCGAAGAAATCCACCCGCGCCCATGTCATCGAGAAGCCCTCGAACGACATCGAGCAGTGGCTCTACAGCACGGTTCAGCGCCAGGCGGAGCAGGCCGGAATCGGCATGCCCGAAGTCGCGATCTTCGATTCGCCAGATCCCAACGCCTTTGCAACGGGGATGTTTCGCAACAAGGCCCTAGTGGCGGTCAGCACGGGCCTCTTGCGCCTGATGAACAAGCAGGAGGTCGAAGCGGTGCTCGGCCACGAGATTTCCCACGTAGCGAATGGTGACATGGTGACGCTGACGCTGATTCAGGGCGTGCTCAACACCTTCGTCCTCTTCATTGCGCGAATCATCGCCAGTCAGTTCGAGCGTGGCCGCTTCTTGATCTACATGGGGCTTCAATTGGCGTTCGGCGTCCTGGCTAGCATCATCGTCGCCTGGTTTTCGCGCCGTCGTGAGTTTCGGGCAGACGCCGGAGGGGCCGACCTCGAGAGCTCCGCCGCAATGGCTTCCGCGCTCAATCGGCTCAGGGCGATGCGGGACGCGCCGTCGCAGCTTCCCGACAACCTGACGGCATTTGGCATCCGTGGTGAAGGGATGCTCAAGCTCATGGCGACCCATCCGCCCCTGGAAGAGCGAATCGCCCGGCTCCAGGCTCGGTAATCGGCGAGGCCACAGGCACCGTTCTTGCCAGGAGGCGCGACCTTGGGTAGGACCCATCTCATGGGGGAGCGGGGTTCACTGTGCCGGGTCGCGATGGTCTGTGTCTTGCTCGCAGGCTGCGAGGACACAAAGCCACGCGTCGAGCGTATCGAAGTCGCAGCTGCCCATCGGGCGTGCGAAGAGGGCGATGCGTGCGGGGTCGTCGAAACCAGCTGTACGTCACAGGGCTGCCGATGCGGCGTCGCGGTCAATGAAAAGCACCTGCTCGACTACCAGAAGCAGCTCGCCGAGTGCCGCGGCCAAGGTGAGCTCGCAACCTGCGACTTCGAATGCGAGACGCCGTTCGGCAAATGCTTCAAAGGTGCCTGCGTCCTGACGAGCGAGCCGCCAGAGCTGTTTCGCCGCGGCCGGAGCGTTCAGGTGCTTTGTGAAGGCTCGCGCGGGACGTACGTCGGCTGCCCGCAGTGCCCGCCAAACGAGCGCTGCAAGTCCTGCATGCCCTGCGAATGTCCGTCGAGCCATCGCTGGACGAAGAAGGGATGCAGGGCTGTCGTGCAAACCGAGGCGCGCGACATCCTGGTCGAGACCCGGCCTTCGGTAGTCAATCACTCCGACGACGTGAAGGCTCGAGTCCACAACAATTCGAAGCGCACCATCTGGATCAAAACCGTTTGTGGAACCCCGTTCTATCGACTGCGCAAAAAGGAAGACGCCTGGGAGAAGGGCTACGAGCCGTTCCACGAGGTCAAATGCCGCTTGGGCTCGGTGGAAATCGCGCCCGGCAAGAATCGGCCCTTCGTCATCGACAACCTCGCCAAGTTCAAAGAGCCCTCCGGCGAAGCCGCGACACCCGGAACCTTCCGTTTCGAGCTGAGCTACACGGACGGGAACGACAGCTTTGGCCACAGCGCGATCGTCTACTCCACGCAATTCGACCTAGCCGAGAAGCTGTCCAGCCGCTGAGCCTAGTCGACTTCGAGGAGGCAAACGCTGAACCAGTCGCGCTCATCACTCCATTGCTTCGTCAGCCGGAAGCCCGCCGCTTGCGCCATGTCCTCGAATTGGTCGAGGTCGTACTTGTGCGAGTGCTCGGTGACGATGTGCTCGCCCGCCGATAGAGCGATCTGGACATCGCCGAGGCGAACCATCTGATCGCGCTCGCTGACCAGCCGCATTTCGATTCTACCTTCGCGTTCGACGTAAGGCGCATGGTGACGGAACTGGGTCAGGTCGAAGTTGGCGCCGATTTGGTTGAGTCTGCGCAGGATGTTCAGATTGAATGCCGCGGTGACCCCCAGCGAGTCGTTGTAGGCGTCCTCGATGGCCTTGGTGTCCTTTTTTCGATCGATGCCGACCAGCAGCCCTCCGCCCTGGCCTACGAGCTCAGAAACGCGCCCGAGGAAGCGCACGGCCTCGTCGCGAGTGAAATTGCCGATCGTACTTCCGGGAAAGAACGCAACCGTCCGAGCGCTCGGACGGTGGGGCCGAGGCAGACGTAAGGCTTGGGTGTAGTCGGCGCAGACCCCGATGACCTCCATGTCCTCGTAGCGGCCCGCGAGCTGATGAGCCGATGCCTCGAGCGCGGCACGGCTGATGTCGATTAGAACGCAACCGCTCGGGTCGATCAAGGCGTCGAGAAGTTTTTGAGTCTTGAGGCCGACGCCGGAGCCGAATTCGACCAGGGTGGCATGCGTGCCGATCGAATCAGCCATCTCATGAACGGCCTGGCTCATGATCCGGAGCTCGGTCCGGGTTGGATAGTACTCGGGCAGCTCGGTGATCGCTTCGAACAGCCGCGCGCCCAATGCGTCGTAGAAATACTTGCAGGGGAGTGCCTTTTGCGAACGCCGCAATCCGTCAATCGACTCTTGCCGCAAGTCACCGAGCTTCGGATGAAGGTCGACTACGCGAACGCGCTCATTAGTGCTCAGCGGATCAAAAGCAATCATCGATTCAACCAGCATCCCGGGCCAACCGAATGCCGCTGAACTGCCAGCGGGCATCGGCTGGGAAGAAATTTCGATAGCTTCGGCGTGCATGGCCCGCGGGCGTTGCGCAGCTGCTACCTCGCAAGACCTGTTGGTTGCACATGAACTTACCGTTGTACTCCCCGAGCGTCCCCTCGGCGGGTCGATAGCCCGGATAGGCCGCATAGCTGGAGCTCGTCCACTGCCACGCGGCTCCATATGGGCTCGGACTGGTTGGATGTATCTTCCTTGCGCGACCCCCTAGAGGCGCGGGCTCGGGCTCGCTGGTTGCGACCTCCCACTCCTGCTCGGTCGGCAGGCGCGCGCCGGACCAACGCGCATACGCGTCCGCTTCGTAGAAGCTCACATGGACGACCGGTTCGGCATCGCGAACGGGCCGGCGCCCATGGAGCGTGAACTGGCTCCAGCCATCGGTCTCCTTGCGCCAGTAGTGGGGGGCGCGCCAGCCTCGGTCTTGCGCCGCGTCCCAACCCGCGCTCAGCCAAAGCTCGGGCCGGTCGTAGCCCCCGTCTTCGATGAACGCCAGATATTCCCCGTTTGTGACCAGGCGTTTGCCAATCTCGAACGGGTGCAGCAAGGCATCGTGGACCGGACCCTCATTGTCGAAGTGGTAGTACGTCGGATCACAGCCGATGCGCGCGATGCCTCCTGCGTGCTTAGCCCAGCGCATCGCAGGGGCCGAAGCGGCGTCCTGCTGCAGCGATGCGTCACGGGCGTATACCGGATCGAGTGGATTGCAAGAAAAGAGATGCTTGATGTCGGTGACCAGCAGCTCTTGGTGTTGTTGCTCGTGGTGCAACCCGACCTCGACGCGCCTTGCGAGCTCTTCGTCGATCCCCGTCCGAAGAAGATCGAGGACCGAAGTGTCTACTCGTTCGCGGTAGGCCTTCACCTCGTCCTGGCTAGGCCTGGTGAGCAGCCCGCGTGAAGGGCGGTGATACTGCTCGCCGACGGCGTTGTAGTAGCTGTTGAACAAGATGGCATACGGCTCGGGC
The DNA here is from genome assembly GCA_029862185.1 of Myxococcales bacterium. Classification (GTDB taxonomy): domain Bacteria; phylum Myxococcota_A; class Polyangia; order Polyangiales; family Houyiibacteriaceae; genus SG8-38. The sequence continues at coordinate 20,400 of JAOTXX010000045.1, read as the reverse complement.
GAGAGGCCTTCCACACCCGCCGGGCCCAGCACGAAAGTCTCGAAGAACCAAGTCGTGTGCGCGCGGTGCCATTTGCTCGGGCTTGCGTCCGGCATGCTCTGAACGCATTGATCCTCGGCGGATAGCGGCGCTACGAGCGCCTCGGTTTGCGCGCGCACCCTTTCAAAATCGTTTGCAAGCCGCTCGCGCAACATCTGGCTATCCATAGCTACCACCCTGAACGGGTCAAGAGCGTAGGTGTTACCAAGAATCTCCGCTCTTGTCAGCGTCGGCTATGCCCGAATCACAGGCTTGACTCGCTGGCTTCCCTCGCTGCCTCGTTTCCACACGCTACGAATCGCTGGCAGGCTCACGGACAAGCCGATGATGGTCCAGGGGACGGTAGCCATGAAATGTCCCGCAATTGCCACGGAGGCAGCCATGCTCGGAACGACCCCCATGAGCTCCAGCGCATAGGCGACCGCGACGTGAAACGTACCGATGAAGCCCGGCGATGAGGGAACCATCGTGCCGATCGAAAGGAAGACCATCACGATGAGCGGGGCGTACAGCGGCAGCTCGAGTCCAAAAGCCCAGAGCCAACATTGAATGGTGAGCATCCCGACCAGACGTATGGCGAAGGTGAGCACCAACGCCTGGGCCACCGCCCTGCTCGACCGTAGTGCGCTCAACCCATCGACGAACCGTTGCGACTTCTGCAAGAGCCAGGCTTGAAGCCTCGGGCTGAACGGACGCGCGAAGAACACGACGATCCCAGGAAACCTGGAAGGGTTGGACGCTAGCCACGCCACGGCAAGAAGCGCGGCGAGAATCGCTCCAAGCAGCCATGCGAGACGACGGTTGCCCGAGAGATCGATGGCGAGAAGCGGCACGACCACAGCGAACAAAATCAAGAACGAGATGAGGTCGAGCAAACGCTCGAGCGCTACGACCGCGACGGTTGACCCTCGAGAGATCTCGCCAGCCCTCGCAAGAAGGTCGATGCGAACGAGCTCACCGAGCCGAAAAGGGAAGATGTTGTTGGTGACATACCCGCCCAACATCGCGGTAAAACATTCCGTGAAGCGATAGCGGCGGAGCGGCGTGAGGAATACCTTGGTTCGCAGCGCGCCGAGCGAGAAGACAGCCCCTTTGGTCAGCAGGCAGCAGGATAGAATCCAGAGGTTGACCGAGGCCAGCGTCGGGCCGAGCTCCCTGAGGTCGATGCGCCGGAGGAAGTAAACGGCGAGAACCGCGGATAGAACGAAACCCGCGGTCATGAGGACGCGTTCCTTGGTCAAGCTCGGCCGCATCGCTACTCGCCGGCGAGCTCCAGACGCTGCTCGAAGAACTCGTAGAGGTCGGGCAGCGGCGCGCCTTCATTGCCGAGTATCCCCGCAGAGATCGAGGCCAACGAGCTGCCCACATACATCCCGACGGGAAGGGACTCGCCCGCGAGCTGGGCGAGGCTCGCGCCCGTCAGGAATACGTCTCCAGCCCCCACCGCGTCCACCTCATGGATCTCGAGCGCCGGTAGATAGTCGGTCCTCAACCGGTCGCCATCGTCTCGAGGAGGCCGAAAACAGAGCGAGCCTCGCCGACCCATCGTCACGATGAGACCCTTGGCGCCACTGGCCGCGTAGTACCGGCTCGCCAAGTTGGAGATGCCGCTCTCCGCATCGCCCAAGGCAAACCGGAGCTCGTCCTCGGTCGGTGTAGCGAGCTGCGGCCTGCTGAACTTGAGGATGTTGGCCTGCCCATTCGTGCTCACGTCGGCGAAATAGGGCTTGCCGCATCGATCGGCGATCTTCGGAATCGCGTTGGCCAGCGTGGGACCAAACAAGCCATATCCGAAATCGGTCACGATGAGCCCGTCGTGCTTGTCGAGCTGCTCCTGCAGCATGATCATGAGCTCGTCACTGGTTTCGATGGGAATCGGGGCCGGATTCCCGCGGTCGACTTTGAAGACCTTCTTGCCGCCGACCAAGTACCGGGTCTTGGTATACGCTCTGCGCCCCGGCGCAGGCAGGTTGTGCACTTCGACGCCCGACCGTTCCAGGCTGGCTCTGATTCGCAGGAACGATTCGTCCTCCTCACAGCAGGTGATGAACGTGGGCTTTGCGCCGAGGATGGCCGCTTGACGAGCGATCAGCCCGGCGCCACCGATGAACCACTCCTCGCTGATGGGCTTCACGGATACAATCGGGCTCTCGGACGCGACGCGCGCGCCTTCGCAGTGTGAATACTGATCGAGGATGGCGTCGCCGAGCACCAGGACTTTGAGATCCGAAAACGCAGCGATCGCGTTCTTGAGCCGCGCAGGGTTGATGGCATTGACCTGGCAAAATCGCTGGATCTTCTGCTGCTCCATATCCAGGGTGTTGCCCTTGCGTCGGCCGATCTCGGTCGACGAAAAGATGACGTCTCCCGAGCCGAGCACCACGCGACCGCTGTACGCCTCGACGATCTTCTTCTCTTTGGCGAAGCGGGGGTCGTTCTTGGACTCGTACTCTCGACCCTTGACGTAAATGTCGGGTTGGATCGCCTCGAGGACGGGGCCCGCCCAGTCATCTTCGCTCAGGGCCACGTAGTCCACGCAAGCAAGCTCTGCGAGATTATCGAGCCGGAGGTCTTCGGGAATGTAGGGACGGTCGTATCCCTTCATCACCACGTCGTCTGCGCTCACCGTCACGACCAAGACATCGCCGAGGCTACGGGCCATGCGCAGATACCGGATGTGCCCCGGATGAACGATATCGAAGCAGCCGTGACACTGCACCACGGTCTTCCCCGCTTTGCGAAGTCGCGATCTCTCGGCCTGCAGGCTCTCAATCGAGTGAATCTTCTTATCGGCTTCCTCGCTACGCATGACTGCGGCTCCAGTTGATCAAGGTTGCGATGAGCGCGTCCCGGTCGGAAGGCTCCAACTCGGGCGTCACCGGAAGACTGATGATACGCCTGACCAGCGCCTCGGTGTGTGGCAGCGCCGTGGTGCTCGTTCGCTCGAACGCACGCTGCTGATGGATCGCGATGGGGTAGTGAACTTTTGCCTCGAAGCCTTTCGACGCGAGATGCGCGATCAAGGCGTCGCGCTTGTCGTGACGAATGACGAATGCGCTGTAGGCAGGCTCAGCTCCTTCGCTGATTCGCGTCAGCTCGAAGAACGGACCTAGTGCCGTTTCATACGCCGAGGCATGATCGCGGCGGCGCGCGATCCATTCTTCGAGATGCGGGAGCTTCACCAAGAGAATCGCCGCTTGAAGCGTGTCGAGCCGCGCGTTCTCACTCGGCACATCGACGTGGTCGCGGTCGCGGTGGCCGAGCGACCTGAGGCGCCGGAGGAGCGCGGCCAGATCTTGGTCGTTCGTCGTGATGAATCCCGCATCGCCACATGCAGGCAAGGTCTTCAACGGATGCAGCGAGAAGCAGCCCGTCCCGAACGCCCCTACGCTGCGCCCGTGCAGGGTCGCACCGACCGCCTGTGCGCAGTCTTCGATGAGCTGTAGCCCGTGTGCCCGGCAGAGCTCCTGTATCGGACCCATGAGACAGGGAACGCCGCCCAGGTGAACGGGGATCAGAGCCTTGGTTCGCGGCGAAATCGCTGCGGCGAGCAGCGCTGGGTCCATCAGCCCCGTCGCCGGGTCGATGTCGACGAAGACCGGCGTCGCCCCAACCAAGCAAACCGAAGCCGCGGTGGCCACGTACGAATGAGAGACGGTGATGACTTCGTCCCCGGGGCCGATGTCGAGAGCCCGCATGACCAAGGTGAGCGCGGAAGTGCCAGACCCGACGCCGACCACTTCCTTTACGCCGAGGCGTCGAGCCAGCTTCTCCTCGAGCTCGCCCACCTCGGGCCCGTTGATGAACTGGCCATGCCCCAACACGCGATCGACTGCTTCGAGAATGCGAGGCCGTAGGGTCTGGTTTTGTTTGACCAGGTCGACGTATGGAACCGAAGTCATGAAACGAGCTTCGCGGCCGACCGCCAAAGCTCCGGGCGGGCCTTCATCCATGCGACGTTTCGATATACGTCGGAGCAGCTGTCTGAAACCCGGCCCGAGCCATAGGCCTCGCGCAGCTCTCGGACAGCAGTGACCAAATCGTGCTGCGGCTCGAAGCCAAGCTCCCTGCGCGCCCGATCGGCGGAGAGGTGGTAAGAACGCGGATCATCGGTCGGCACGGTGTCGATCGGTAGCGACGGGTCGAGCTCGTCTCGGATCATCTCTGCCAAGGCCATGACGGACGCGTTCTCCCGACTCACGTTGAACGCCCGACCCGTGATCTTCTCGGCAGGCGCCGTGAGGAGCATGCGGTAAAAGGCCGTCAGATCCAGGATGTGAACGTTGGGGCGCATTTGAGAGCCACCAAAGACCCGAATCCGCCCGTCGGTCAGGGCCTGGTCGGTCAACAGATTGATGGTGAGGTCTAGCCGAAGTCGAGGCGAGTAACCACAGACCGTGGCGGACCGGACCGAGACGCCGACGAACGAGTCGTCGACCAGGCTCTGGAGGATCTTTTCTCCCTCCGCCTTGCACTTGGCGTAGATGGTGATCGGGTCGAGGGTGAGCTCCTCGGTCACATTCTCGTCTTCTTTGATCCCGTATACGCTGGCGGAAGAGGCGTAGAGGAAGCGTCTCACGCCGTATCGCTTCGATGCACGGATCAGATGATCGACCGCACGAAGGTTCACCGACTCGGTCACTTGGTGATCCAGCTCGGAGCTAGGGTCGTTCGAGATGGCAGCGAGATGAATTACGGCATCGAATCCGCCCTCCTCGAGCGCCTTGTCGACGGCGGCAAAATCTCGGATGTCGCCAAGGATTTTTGCGCAGCGCGGGTGGACGATGGGATCCGAGCTAGGGTCCGTTCCATATAGAAAGGCGTCAAAGACGGTGACATGATGTCCTTCTTCCAGGAGCTCTGGGACTAGGACCGCGCCGATGTACCCGGCGCCCCCAGTCACGAGTAATTTCTGGTTCGTCATTTCCGCCTCTTGTCGTCGATACGATATCCTAATCCCCGGATGAATGAAAAATGACGACATCCGCCGTGCTCTTCGACATGGACGGTGTGCTGGTGGACTCGGCGTCCCTACATGTGCGAGCCTTCGAGCAGGTATTCCGTGACGCTGGAATTGAGTTTTCCATGGCGGCCCGGGACGCGGTTCGGGAAGGCAAGTCCCGATCGGAGGTGATCGAGATTGCCGTACCGGAAGTGAGCTCGGCAATTAGGCAAGCGCTCTTCGATGCCAAACCAAACGCCGTCGCGCAATTGCTTCGCACTGCTCGAAATGTGAGCATGCCCGGCGCAACTCGTATGGTGCGCGCCCTTGCCGACCACGGAGTCGCGATGGGCGTCGTCACGAACAGCGTCGCTCCGGAGATCTGGCTGGCGGCCGCCGAAGTCCTGGAGGTGATGGACGTCGTGGTCACTGGCAACGACGTGTCGGCGCCGAAGCCATCCCCGGAAGGTTACCTACTGGCGGCGGAGCGATTGGGCGTCCACCCAACGGCATGCATCGCCTTCGAGGATTCGCTGGATGGCTGGTTGGCCGCAAGCCGTGCGGGCATGCACGTAGTGGTGCTCGCTGCGACACGCCCTGCTTGGGCCGACGGGAGCTTCGAGATCGTGCCCACCCTGGACAGCTCCCAGGTGCTTGCGCTCTGTCTCCCCGCAGGGGCGAGGAACTTCTCGTGAAGGCCCGTCGTTTCTTCGAAGCGGTATACCGGGACAACGAGCTGCGGCGCGCCCACAATCGACGCCGCTTGCTTCATGACCTCACGCTCTACGCGCAGAACCGCGCCCTCGAACCGGTCGATGCACTACTTCGATCGAAGCACGGCAGAGCCGACGTGCCCGTCGTGTTCATCGTCGGCGCCCCTCGCTCCGGGACTACGGTGCTCTACCAGCTCGTCGCAGAGCACCTCGACGTGGGGTTCGTCAACAATCGAATGGCTCGTTACTTCGCTGCGCCGGTCCTCGGAGCGATGCTTCACGGTCGCAGTGGAGGTGGCCACCAGCTTGCTCTCTCCTCGGAGTACGGCCGGACGGGCGGAGACCGCTCGCCCCATGAGTTCTCCTGGTTTTGGCACTACTACGGGGACTTTCGCCTCCACGACGACCTCAGCGACGAAGAGCTTTCCGGCATCGATTGGCAACCGGTCAAGCGAGCCCTGGAGGGTTTGGCGGGCTACTTCGAGCGCCCGCTGGTGCTCAAGAACATCAACTTCGTCTCCTATCAAGTCGCTTGGCTCAAGCGGTTGCTGCCAGCCGCGAAGTTCATCTGGATTCGGCGTGACGACCGCTACACCGTGCAGTCGATTCTGCGCGTCCGCGAAAACGAATACGGCGATCAAAGGGTTTGGTGGTCGGTCCGGCCAAGGGATGTAAACGCCTGGCGTGACAAATCGCCTGTGGAGCAGGTCGCCCATCAGATTCACGATATCGGTCGCGCGATCGAGACCGCGTTTGGTGCTCTTCCCTCGGAGGATCGCCTTACGCTCGAGTACGAGGAGCTGATGGAGGAGCCGCCTGGCACCCTGCAACGCGTTGCCCGGTTCATCGGAGCTGAGGTCGCCGACAGGGCGCGGCTCAATGCCGTCACGCTAGAGCCTCGCAACCATAAGACCGTTGACGACGAAACTTGGACCCAGATCCAGACAGCGATTGAGCGATAGATGTCTTCCTTCGAAACCACTCGAGACGATGAAAACTGGTCCGCTTGGCTCGCGGGCGCGGGCATCGACGACGTCTACTACTCCGCTGCCTATGCCAGGATCTGGGCCCGCGAAGAGAACGGCAGCTTCGTTGGGATCCGGTACGAATCGCCAATGGGGCGAATCCTCTATCCGCTCGTTCTGGTTCCGCTCGACTCCCTGCCCGGAGGGTCGGGTCTCGTCGAAGCGCGCACTCCCTACGATTTCGGTGGCCCTTGGGGCGACGGGGCGGATCTCCACGCGCTTCATCGCGCATTCCAAGATGTGCTGATCGATTGGCTTCGAACGCGTAGCGTCATTTCCGAGTTCGCACGAATTCATCCACTGCGCGAAGGTGGGCAACCGCCTGACGCAAAGATCCACGCGGAGAACTACATCGTCGACTTGACCGCTCCGTACGACGAGATGTTCTCGACTCAACATCGAAGACATCGCCGAGCGGTTCGCGCATTTCATAGGCGTAATCACGAGACTCACTGGATCTCCGACATCTCGCCGCTCGATGTGTCCGATTTCACCGAGCTATACGCCCACACGATGGCGCGAGTCGCGGCGAGCACGGACTATCGATTCAGCGAGCCAACGCTGGCGGCTTTGATGTCGCTCGACGAGATGTGCCTGGTGCGATCGACCAGCGAAATCGGAGTTTCTGGCGCAGCGCTCTTTCTGCGTTCCGGCGGGGACCTCTTTTATTTCCTGGGTGCGTCGGCTGACGACCGCCCCGCAGGTACGAACAACGCGATCTTCGACACGGCCATTCGTCACGCGCAGTCCCGGGGCCTCCGAACGCTCCACCTGGGCGGCGGCAGCGAGTCACTACGGGACTTCAAGTCACAGATCGCGACGGGCACCGTGCCGTACAGCGTCGTGCAGCGAATCATCGACGAACCCCGCTATGCGGCGCTTTGCGAGACTCTGGGCGTTTCCGACTCGACCTATTTCCCCGCGTTTCGCGCGAAGCTCGTCGAGAGACGTTAGAAGTGACGGCGTCCGTGTCCCGCGTCGTTCCTCTCCTGCTGGCAGCCGTCGTCGGGCTCGCCGTCATCGATGCAGGCTTCGTCTACGACGATCCATCTGCCTTGCTCGAGAATCCATTGGTGAATGGCACCGCTCCGGTCTGGGAAGCCTTCACTCGGGATTTCTGGGGACGCCCTGCGAGTCACGGGTTCACTTCGTGGCGACCTCTGATGCCGATCCTTTGGGCACTGATCTGGAAGCTGTGGCCTTCGAATCCTCTGCCGTTTCACATCCTGAGCGCAACGCTACACGTCTTGGCTGTCGGGATTAGCATGCGATTCGTCCATCGGCTCCGTCCTTCGTACGCGTTGTCAGCCGCCGTCGGAACCCTGTTTGCATTGCATCCCCTCAACACCGAGGCCGTGAGCGCGATCGTCGCCCAGGCCGACCTGCTGTCGTTTTCGTTGGCGCTCGCCGCCTGTACGGTCGCCATAGGGCCAGCAAGCCTACGCGCCGGATGCAGTTGTGCGCTGCTGCTCGTTCTGGCCGCTCTCGTCAAGGAGTCGGCGATCATCCTGGCGCCACTCGCCGCGATCTTGTTCTTGATCGGAGGAGACCAAAATCGGCCCCGCTGGCTTGCCGCGCTTCCGGCGCTGCTAGTGACGGCCTTGGTGATCGGCCTTCAGCTCAGCCTCCCGAGGGCCCCCGGTGTCGCGATGATCACCAGCAACCTGGCGCACCAGGCCGATGGCGAGCTTCGCCTGCTTCTAGGGCTTCACAACATCGGGCGCTCCTTGTTGATGACCGTCTGGCCTTGGCCGCTCGCGCCGAATCACGGATACGCGGCCGTGGAGCTGCAGGTCGGGGTGCTCGGTCCCTACGCGGCCGCTGGAGGTTTGTTGCTCATCGCGGGCATGATTGGCGGCGCCTGGGCGGTCAAGCAACGGCGCGTCGACTGGGTGGCGGCCCTGTCGCTGCTCTACGCGCCGGCCCTCCTGCAATCGCACTGGTTTGTTCCGTTGATTACCGACCTCGCCGAGCGACTGCTCTACCCTGCGACTCTTGGCATCGCCATGATCGCGGGCATCGGCATCTTCGCTTCGCTGAAACGGCCCGCCGTCCGGGCCCTGGTCGTCGCCTCGCTCGGAGCGGCCTCTCTTTTTGGCAGCCTCTCCGCGCGGCGCGCATGGACCGAAGAGGATTCGCTCTGGTTGTACGCCGTTCGTGTAGAGCCGAGAGCCACCCTCCATCATCACAACGCGTCCAACACGTTCTTTCACGCCGATGACCTCGATCGCGGCGCCTACCATCGGTTCGTCGCCGTCTATTTGGTGGACCGATTTCCCGAGCCGGTGCAATGGGAAGAGATCGAGTCCACGAGCTCGTTCTCACCGCTGACGCGCTTCGTCGAGCTCCCGGCTGTCCTAGAGCCGGAAGATCCGTGCCGTCTCGTTCGACTCTTCACGAAGAAGGCAACGGAGTATGAGCCGCTTTCCGCATACATCGTCGAGCATTGGGGCCCCCGATACCCTCGCTGCATCCAGTGAGTGCCGCGTGCGTCTCGGCGCTCAGTCCCTGGTCGGAGGTGGGAAGAAGCTTTCGGGCTGCTCGCCGCGTTCCTGCTCTTCGTGGTACCGACGCACCATCTTTTCTCTGTACTTGCCCACATCCTGGGCGCCCTTGTAGGTTTCGTGGACCGCACGAATGACGGCCATCGGCTTGATGGCGTGGGAATCCCCAATCGCTCGTCCTCGCGAAATGTAGGGTGCTTCGGCAATGCGAAGATCGGGTCGACGCAGCTGCGCCTTGGCGAGGAGCTCGGCGACGTAGGCATGCCCACCGGATTCGACGTGGATGCCCTTGAACGCGCTCGCTCGGTAGAGCTTCATCCCGTTGAGCGATCGCCAACGAAACCCGTAGAGCGTCTTGGTCAATTTGAGAAAACCCGTGGATGCGATTCGGCGCGACAATTTTCGAACGACAGGATTGTACAAATACCCCAGAACGACGTCATGACCGTGGCGCGCCTCCAACAGATTGTCGATCGACTCCGCGAACACGAACTCGCTGTCGCCCGGAAACACCGTAACCCAGGTGTCATCCTCGATGGTCTCGTACGCCTCGGTCACACAGCGGCCAAGGCCGCGATTGACGTCGTGCGCGATGAGCCTGCAGCGACTGTCTTCATCGCAGAGCTCGCGCATGACCTCGCGCGTGTCATCCCTGGAGCCGTCGTCGATCATGACGACCTCGACTTGGATCGAGATCCGGTCGGCGTGTTGGAGCACCTCTTTCACGGTGCGCCGCACGAGCCCTTGCTCGTTCAGGCAGGGAACGAGAACGCAGAGTTTCTCGCCTCGATCGCTTGGTTTTGCACCGGCGCTGTCGGACATCATTCCTTTCTAATTGCCCTGTCGAATCCGAAACGTCAATCTGTTGACCAGCTGTCTCGGCGCGTAGGAAAATGAGAAATGCGTTCTTCCAAACGCGCGCGGCAGCTTCAGATCACGGCGTTGATACTGGCCGGCATGGTCTCTCTTTGGATGTTTTGGGAGGTCGGCGAGCACAAGCTGTCGTCGTTCAGTCTCGGGCTCGGTACGACGGTGTCCATGAGCCGCGGCTATGCCTTCTTCCTTCTCTTTTGGTCCGTGCTCGGGTCGCTGGCGGCTCTGTTCTTCGGCGGCGCTTTCGCAGTAGCCAGCGAATCGGACTGGGCTTCGAGCACGGTTCGCCAGCTGCGCAAGACGTCGGATCGCAGCCTGATCATCGCAATGAGTCTTCTTGGCCTCTTCATTCCGCTTCTCGTTCGCTGGCGTCTCCTGCAGGGCGCGGATATCGCCGACGACGAATCGGCATATCGATTCATGGCCGAGCTCGTCGCGAGCGGGCGGCTCTACGCCGAGTCACCGCCGATGAAGCTCTTCTTCGACCGCGCGTTCATGATCAATGACGGCAAGTTCTACTCGCAGTACTTCCTAGGGTGGCCCGCACTGCTCGCTCCCGGTGTCGCGCTCGGTGCGCCTGGGTTGATGAATCCTCTGTACTCGGCACTCACCGTCCCACCGATTTTTCTCACACTTCGTAGACTTGGCGGACGACGCTGTGCAGTGATCGGCACCATGATCTTCTTGGCGGCACCGCTTGTGCAGTTCGGCGCCGCTACGCAGCTCTCGCACACCTCCTGCGTTTTCGCACTCGCCTGGGCAACGTTCTTCGCAGTCCTCATCTACACCGGAGATGACAGGCTTTGGTTGCACGCCGCACTCGCGACATCATTCTCGGTCGCTTTCTTCGTGCGCCCGAGCTCCGCCTTGGGCATCGGGCTTCCTCTCCTCGGAGCGTGGCTCCTCTCCCTCTCGTCGATCCACGGCAAGGCGCGATGGCAGGCGATAGGTGCGTTTGCAGCTCCTGCGCTTGCGTTCGCCGCCGTGTTCTTTCTGATCAACATGGCTCAGAACGGCAGTTTCACGACCGTATCCTATCAACGTGCAATCACCTATGCGCGGGAGAATGGCTTCCGATTCGCAGCATGGAACTGGTTTCCAAAGGAAAGAACTCCCGCCATGGAGCTTGGGCCGATCGGCCTAGCCGCGGCTCAGACGGGTGTTTCGCTGACGCGATTCAACTACGCGGTGTTTGGCTGGCCGTTCGCGTTTGTCTTCGTGCCTTTTGCGGGTTGGCGGAGCCATCGCAGTTGGATCCCATGGACTATGTTGCTCTGCTTCGTCGTGACGCACTTCTACTTGCGCAACGGCGGTATCGATACGTTTGGCCCGGTGCACTACCTCGAATTAGCGCTCCCGGTGATTCTCTTGACGGCGCTTGGGATCACTCGACTCACCTCGTGGTTGCGCGCGGACCGCGCGACCTCGCTGCCAGGAGCGCTCTCGGCGAGGGCACCCCTCGCACTTTGCCTTGGGCTGATTACCGCCTCGGCGCTCGGCTACGCGCCCGTGCGCGCCATGGGCTTGCACGAAATCGGCTCGATCACGGGGCTTCCGGGGCGCACCGCCGAGGCGATCCTCCAAGAGCCAACCGTCGTCTTCGTGTCGCGGCCCTTCGTTCCCAGGCACTGCAGCGGCACACACCACTTCAACTTCTGGCGACCAAACAACGACCCCGAATTAAGGAACCGGATTCTCTGGGTGAATCACCTCACGCTCGAGCATGACGAGAAGTTGATGGAGCACTACCCAGATAGGGAGGCCGTCGTCATGGTCTGGTCGTCGCTGTGTACACCGGCCTTCTTGCCGCTTTCCGAGCTCGATGAGGCGAGAGTCCCTCCAGCGGCCGTTGGGGGCTCCGGCGAGTTGCCTTCGGTCGAGGAGATGCGGTGAGTCGCCGAGCTGAACTAAGCTTGTCGGTATGGGGACCGGAACCATGAGCACCGACGGATTGCTAATCGACCGACCGATCGTCCTGCTGGCTTCGGAGCGGAGCGGAGGAAACCTGCTCCGTGCGGTCCTTGGAAGCCATTCACAGGTCGTTGCGCCGAGCCCCGTTCACTTCCTGATCAACATCGATCCGCTCCTGCCGTTGTACGGAGACCTCACCGATGACACGAGCTTCCGAGAGGCCTGCCAGGACGTGTCGCGGTTCTTCCAATACCAAATCGCCGGTCATGCCGAACCACCGCAGCCCGACGCCCTTTTTGAAAATGCCCGCGAGCGAAGCTTGATTGGACTGATGGACGTCGCATTTCACTACGTCATGCGGGCCAGCGGAGCTACGCGCGTTCTGTTGAAGGAGAACGAGGCGTTCCGATATGCGAATCGCTTGGCCAACCGCTACGCGGACATCCGTTTTCTATATCTGGTTCGAGACGGGCGCGACGCGGCCCTGTCATGGCTCAAGTCTCCAAACCACTTTGGCGGCATTTCTCACATCGCGCGCACCTGGCGTGACGAGCAAAGAGCGTGTCTCTCGCTCCTGTGTGACCCCGATCTGTCCGAGCGAATCCGAGTGGTGCATTACGAAGACCTGGTTTCTACACCTCGCGACATCGTCGAATCGCTGTGTGACTTCGTCGACGTCGACTTCGAGGAATCCATGCTCGAGTTTCACGGCCGCGACGAGATTCGTGCGCAGTCAGCAGGCGTTCGGAACTGGGAGAACCTGTCGAAGCCGATCATGGAGCAAAACTTCAACAAGCACCAAAAAGAGCTCGGTTGGTGGCGCACCCAGACGTTCAATCAAATCGCGCACCGTGAGCTCGCGGCTCTGGGCTATGAGGTTCCCAAGGTGAGCGCAATCCACCGCCTTGGAAGCCAGGCGCTGAGCGTTTCCAAAGAAGCGCTCGGCCTTGCGTTGAAAGCCGGACGTGGCCGCCTCCCGAAACCCGTCGAGGTTCTCGCACGGGGAAAACGTCGGCGCCATTTTGGACAGATCGCCTCGGAGCTCGAAGCGCGCCAACGTCCGCGCTGGCCCCGCGAGCACTAGCGGCTTGCTCTAAAGGCTGTCGTAGTATTCCCGTGCGTCGATCGCCGTCCGACGCAGACCCTCGCGCGTATCGACGATCGGCTGATAATCGAGGTCCTGCCTCGCCCTATCGATGGAAAAATAGTTGTCATCCACGCACAACCGCACTTCGACGATGCTGACCGGCGGCTTTGGCTTACCGAAAAACTGAAACACCCGCTCGCTCGCAGTCGCCAAGGCCCGGCCCAGCACGGCTGGGATGCGAATGGACCGCGCATCGATCCCCATGTCGTGCACGAGCGTCTGACTGAATTGCCCAGTGTTGATGGGATCGCCATCGGTAACGATGTAGGCGTGGCCGCAGACCGGAGAGCCATCGACCAGCCGTTCCGCAGCGCGGATCTGAGCGTCGACGAGGTTGTCGATGTAGGTGTAGTCGATACGCGACCTGCCATCGCCGAAAAGCACGATGGGAGCGCCTTGCTTGAGCGCCTTCATCAGAGGGCCGACGATCGTATTGCGTTCACCAGGCCCGTAAATTCCGCCGGGGCGTACTGCGCAAGTGAGTAACCCGGACTTTCCGTTCGCTGCGAGAACGAGCTGCTCCGATTCGACCTTGGTGCTGGAATAGAGATCCGACGCCTTGCTATAGGGCGCGGCCTCGCTGATCCCGGCCTGCGCAGTCCCCGACGTCGTGATGATCGAGCTCGTGTGCACCAAGCGCCGCACCCCGGATTCTTCCGCAGCTTTCAGCAGATTCCGCGTTCCCTCGATGTTGACGCTGCGAACGAGCTCCACGAAGTGTGTGGGCGCGTAGGTCAGGGTTTCGATCATCGCAGCAGTGTGAAAGATCGCGTCGACCCCTTTGCAGGCTTCGCGCAGCGCATCCTCGTCCCGAATGTCACCACGGAACCAAACGAGTTTCGAATCCTCGAAAGGTGCCGACGCTCTGTCGAACCCATGCACCTCACAGCCGCGCGCAAGCAGTGCTCGAACCATGTTGGTACCGACGAAGCCAGCGCTGCCGGTCACCATGCAGCGTAGCCCGTCGACTGGTCGTAGTCGCTCCATAGGGCCGGAACCGTTGCAAATTAGCCAGGCGGAGGCAAGGTGTCACGACCTTTCGGAACGCCGAGCACCGCCCTGAGCACTCGCTGTTCCACTTGCCGTTCGAGACGGCTGGGAGTGGGAATTCTCAGCAGAATGTTCACCGTGTTCTTGTCGGCGAGCTGGTAGGTGACTCGGGGGTCGACGATTGGGGGGACGAGGCCGTGGCGGCGATAGCGTGCAGCTATCGGCCGGCGAACGTCGTCGATGAACTCTGCACAAGCTTCGCGCGCCGCTGAAAGCGCCTTTTGCTCTATCGCGGCGAGGTCCTCGTTTCGGTCGACGGGAATGCTCATCAAGTGCAGCATGTACTCGCCGGCGAGGCTCTCGTTCAGAACGGCTTCCGTCATGAGCAAGCTGTTGGGAATACTGATTGTGCGCCCCGTTCGTTGGTGCCCCTGCCCCACTTCGAGCACCAAGGTGCTCAAGAGGCCGGTATCGATCACATCTCCGCGGATCGATGCAATCGCGATCCGATCGCCGACCTCGAATGCATTCGCGCTCACCCGATAGATGGCGCCTTGAATGCAGGCAATCGTTTCTTTCGTGGCCCATACGATCGCCATCGCGAGAACGACGAAGGAAACGGCAAGCGTTTGAAGCTCCGCTGCCCAGATCGTGAGAAGACCAAACGCCAAGATCGCATAGGAGAGCCCCCGAATCTGCGACGACCAGCGAAGGCGAAGCTTGTCCCTGCTTGGCATCGCCCGGCGAACGAAGCGAAGCGCGACGTAGCGAACGACCAACACCGACACGAGCAAGACCAACGTCGCGATCAGGTGACTTAGAAGCTGCGGATTCTGAAAAAAGTTAGCGAGACGCGACTGTGCCGTCGGGTCGGTCATCGATTCGATGATCGGGTTCATCCGGCGTCTACCTCGCCTTGACGGATACGCCGTCCCGCACGCTGTCGCTCGGATAGGCGATCACCATTTCGCCCTGCTCGAGCCCGGATAGCACCTCGGTTTCGAGACCGTTGGTCTCTCCGAGCTCCACGGTTCGAATGACCGCGGTGCCGTCTTCGACCACAAAGGTCGCCCAGGAATCCTCCGAACGGAAAACGGCGCTGGCGGGCACCCGGAGGACGTCCTTGCCCTCCCAAACCGAGATGCGCGCTTCGACTCTGTAGCCATCACCCAAGCTCCGCCAAAGCTCGCGATCGTCATCCATGTCGATGATCACGTTCACCCGCTGCTCTTCGACGCCGAGCGCCGAGAGCTTGGTAAACGCGGACGGCTCGACGATTCGCACGTGGCCGCGCAAGGGATTCTTGCCCCCCCATCGCTCGATCAAGGCGGGGGCCCCTGATGGAATCCGCGTGGCATCCTGGCTCAGGACGTCCACGACGATTTCGAGAGCGGCAGGATCACCCAGCTCCAAGATGGGCGTGCCACTCTGAACCACGCCTTCGCTTTCGTGAAACAGTTTGAGGACTTGGCCAGCGACAGGCGAGAGGATCTCCAACTGCTCTCCTTCTTCGCCTTGCCCGCTCAGCTGCATCAGGGCTGTCTGCGCGAGCTTGAGCTGGTGCTCTGCAACACGCCCGCCAAACTCCGAAGATCGGAGCTCTTCCTCACTGCTGCGGTACGTCGATACCGCGCGATCCGCATCGCTCCGCGCCAAGCCTCCTTGCTGCACGACCGCCTGCGCCCGCTGGGATTCCTGCTTAGCGAAGTCGCGCTGGAATCTCGCGCGGTTGACCGCAGCTTGCGCCTGGCGCCGTGCAGCCATCGCAGCATCGACCCGCGCTTTGGCCTCGGCCCTCGTCCGTGAATCGAGAAGTGGGGGAGGAAGCGGCACCAGTCGAGCGAGCACCTGTTCCTGGTCGATCGAATCGCCTGCCTCGAGATCGGGCCGAGCCAGGTTGCCCGTGACCGGAGCGGACACCGTGTACCGATCCTTGACGCGTGTCCGTCCGTCCTCGTTGACCGTGACGACGAGCGCCCCTCGACTGACCTCTGCGACCTCGACTTCGACCGGATTCGGAATCCAAGCGACCACGATCAGGCCAACGACGGCAAGCACCGCCAATGCGATGAGAACCCTTCGAATCCATTTCTTCAAACCGGACGGCTTGTCCATGCGCCATCTCTCCTTACTCTCTCGTCTTGAGCACGCCAACCAAGTCTAAAGTGTCGAGCCTCCGCCGGACGAGGAGCGCGCTCAGGATGGCCGCGGCTAAGATTACCACGACCGAAAATGCATAGGTCTGGGACGAGATCAGCATGGGCAACCGGAACTGCTCCGGGTCGGCCTGGAGCTCGATGAGTGCCTTGGCTCCCCAAGTCCCCAGCACCATTCCGACCGGGATTCCTAGGCAAACCTGGATAGCCTGCTCGCCGAGCAAGATCGCCGAGATCTCGGTCCGGGTGAACCCGAGGACTCGCAGCGTGGCAAGATCGCGGCTTCGAACCGAGAGGCTCACGCGGGCGTTGTTGTAGACCACGGCCACGGCGATCGCCGTGGCGAACAAGGTTAGTATCAGGGTGATCACCTGCATCGTTTTCCTCGTTTGACCCTCGAACTTCTCCAAGACCGTGCGCTTCCGGTGAATGCTCTGGACGGTGGGAATGTCGCTGAGGTATGCGTGCAGCTCTGCTTCTCGTCCCGGGTTCACGCGCAGCAAGGCCGTGTTGACCGTCGGTTTCTCGCGGAGCAGGCCGTGCAGGCTGCTCTTTTGCATGTAGCCCTGTATTCCAAAAGCCTCGTCGATCGTTCCACTGACGCGAACTTGCCTGGTCCCTCGGTCGCCTTCCTTGAGCTCGACGTCGATCAGGTCGCCGGGCTCTGCGCCGAGGATGTCGGCCAAGACATCCGTGATCAAAATGCCGCTGTGCGGGATTCGCGCCGGCCGAAACTGTCGGGTGAAGAGCCGTCTCAGATGGCTGTCCGGCGGAAGCCCGATGAGGACGCTGTCCCTCCAGCGCGGGCCCAAACGAAAGCGCACAGGCGTCATTCGATAGCCGTCGACCTGATCGACACCCGGGAGATGCGCGAGGTATCCGAGGCTCCGATCCGCAACTTGATTCTTGAATATCACGCTGATGTCTTCTCGCTGCTGGCGCCCGAACTGCAGGTCGAGGATCGGCCCGTGCGCGTCCTTTCCAAAGCGGCCGAGGATGATGATCGCGAGAGCGAAGGCGATCCCAGCAGAGGAGAACACGGTCCGAAGCGGGCGGCGCCAAATCTCGCGAAAAACCATCATCGTGGTTTGTCGGAGCCGGCGGAGGCCTGGCATCTGCTCGATTGGCGAAGCGCGGTAGCGCGCGGGAGATGGCGGCCGCATGGCCTCTGCTGGCGGAAGCGTCACGGCACTGCGGACCGCGAACGCAATTCCAGCGACCGCGGCAAGCAGACTCGCGATGACGGCATTGATGGCGACGGGGAGATCGATGCGCCCACGAGTCATCGGTAGACGAAAGAAGCCAGCGTAGAGGTCGAGCATGGCGTCGGCCAACCAGGCGCCGAAGGCCACGCCAACCGCTGAGCCAAATAGGACGATGACGCAAACCATCTTGAGGTAGTGCAGCGCAATCGTGGAGTTCCTGTACCCGACAGCCTTGATCACGGCGATTTGCCCACGCTGCATCGTCACCATTCTGGAAAACACGACGTTCAACAGAAACGCTGCCACTGCGAGAAACGCGCCGGGAAGAAAGACCACCTCGGCTTCGATTTGCGCGATCTCTCCCTCTAGAATGGAGTTGGAGATTTGAAGATCTCGGCCATAGGCGCCGAGGCCTCCATAAGGCTCCAGGATTCGATCGATCGCGATGAGCACGGCCTTCTCGTCGGCGCCTGGCTCCAAGCGCACGACGACATCATTGAATGCTCCCTCCATCTGAAACGCCGCCGCAACGGAGGTGCCCGACATCCACATCGGGGCAAAACGCTCGTCGTCCGACGTGATACCACCTGGCTCGATCGCAAAAACGTATTCGGGGGAGAGCGCCAAGCCCACGACGATCAGCTCGTGGAGCTTCCCATTGAGAATCGCTGGAATCGTGGAGCCTGGTCGAAGGTCGTGCTCGTTGGCAAACGGCTCGTAGATGAGCACCTCGTCCCCGCGGCCGGGCTCCGGAAAGCGCCCCGACTTGACATAAACGTCGTTCATCGGGGGCCTGCCACGGCTGGGTAGGGAGATGATCTGACCGTGTGCAGGCGTGAGCATGCCATCGATCGGCAAGAGCACCTCTTCGACGATTCGAGGATAGACTGACGCCACTCCACGGACGTCACCGAGCCGATCCGTCACTGAATCCGGCGCTCGCTTTACCCTCGCGAACACGTCGGCGAAGCGATACTGCTCGTAGTACGCCACCTTGGAATCCCCAAGTGCCCGCCAGGCGCTCCTGAGCGTGATGTAGTTGGCGACGCCGACCGCGACCACTAGAGCAATCGTGAGAACCTGCCCTTTGAGGCGCATCAAATCGCGAAGGAGCTTCCGGTCGAGGACGCTCACCATGTCAGTTCGGACGGCGACACCTTCTCATCATTGCGCCGATCGCTGGCCACCATGCCGTCGGCCAATGAAACGACGCGGTCGGCCATCGAAGCGATCGGCGCGTGGTGGGTGATCACCGCCGTGGTGGTTCCAAGCGAACGGTTCACCTCGTCGATGACCTCGAGCACGCGGATCCCCGTTTTGAAGTCGAGCGCACCGGTCGGCTCGTCACAAAGCAAGATCTCCGGCTGCTTTGCAACGGCGCGCGCGATCGCGACTCGCTGCTGCTCGCCACCAGAGAGCTGAGCTGGGAAGTGATCCATTCGCTCGGTCAGACCCACCAGCTCGAGAGCCTCTCGAGGGTCCAAGGGAGTCTTCGAGATCTCGGTGACCAGTGCGATGTTTTCGCGCGCGGTGAGGCTAGGGACGAGATTGTAGAACTGGAACACGAAGCCGACGTGGTCGCGACGAAAATTGGTGAGCTCCCGCTCGCCATGGCCCGCAATGTCGTCGCCTCGGTACAGAACTCGGCCGGACGTCGGCACGTCGAGCGCGCCGAGAATGTTGAGCAAGGTCGACTTCCCGCTGCCCGAAGGCCCGAGAAGGACCATGAGCTCTCCTTCGTGGAGTGGCACGTCAACGCCTCTCAACGCGTGCACTTCGACATCGCCCATCTGGTACACCTTGCTGACATCCTCAGCACTGAGGATGGAGCTGCGTTCGCTGCTTGGGCTTGGCTCTGGCATCACGGCGTCCAACTAGCGTGCTCGTTCGTACGCCTTGTGCGGATAGAGGTCAACTCATCCTTGAATGGATTGGGTGCGGGAGGGTATGACCTTACAGTCGACACGGGTCGGCCACCTATCGCTCATGCCCGCCGAATCCGATTTCAATAACGTAACGCGCGGCGGGCAAACCTGGCGCTACGCCGACAGCGGGCAAGGGCCGGCCGTCGTGCTGATTCATGGCTTCCCTGACACCCCGCAGTCCTATGCCGGAATCGCGCGCGCCCTCAACGACGCGGGTTACCGAACCATCGTGCCTTACCTTCGCGGCTATCATCCGGACACCTTGGTGCCCGATCGGCCGTACGACGCGCTGCACCTCGCGGAAGACGCGATCGGGCTCCTCGATGCATTGGAGGTGAAGTCGGCGGTCTTCGTCGGGCACGATTGGGGCGCCATACTGGTCTGGGGCGCTGCCGCATTGGCGCCCGATCGGGTGGACGGGATCGTTCCCATCGCGATCCCCCATCCGCAAACGCTGAAGCCCAAGAACGCCCTTCAAGCAGTCGGCCTGCTCATCATGACGCGGCACTTCCTCTACTTCCGCCTGCCATGGGCCGAAGCGGGAACGCGGCGCGGAAATTTTCGATACATCGATTCGCTCTATCGGCGCTGGGCGCCGGGCTGGAAAGGGCCCGAACGTGACGCAGCGTTGGCCCGCGCGAAGGAGGCCTTTTCGACGCCCGAGGTCCTCGAGGCTTCAATCGACTACTACCGCGCGCTGGGTTCGAAGATCGACCGACGCCTGCTCGGCCCGATTGCGTGCAGCGGCCTGCTCGTCGCGGGAGGCCAAGACTTTGGCGGTCATCTCGGTCCGTACAAGAAGTCACAAGGCCTGCTGGGAGGCGGCGCCGAGCTTATTGTGATGCCGGAGGCTGGACATTGGCCCCACCGCGAAGAGGAGTCCCAGTTTGTGGACGCGTTACGGGGATTCTTGCGAGGGATCTCGGAAAAAGAGCGTTCAGGGTCTTGACAAATTTGGTTGACGGCCTCA
>JAOTXX010000113.1 GCA_029862185.1 Myxococcales bacterium | reverse complement strand
CGGTCGGGTTGGCCATGGCGAAGGCCTATCAGCTTTCCCCGCGGATGCCAGCCCGGCGGGCTTCCGGCTTGGCACGAGGCCGCGCGCATCGTAGGTGCCGAAGATGGAACAGCTCGCCAACGATCTTTGGGCCAAGGCCGCGCCCCAGTCGTTCTTCGGTCTGCACCTGGGGACTCGAATGACCGTCGTGCGTCTTCGAGACGGCACCTTGCTGGTCCATTCACCCATCGCGATGACACCCAGCTTGAAGGCCGAGGTCGATGCGATCGGTCCAATCCGGCACATCGTCGCCCCCAATGTTGCCCATCACCTCTACGCCGGTGAATGGACGAACGCCTATCCGGGCGCCTTGCTCCACGGGGCGGTGGGCCTCGCGAAGCGGCGAAGAGATCTGGCGATCAATCTCGAGCTGAGGGGTGAGGCCCACGCCGACTGGGGAAGCGTCCTCGCGACGGCCTTCTTGGACGGCACCATGCTCAACGAAACGGTGTTCTTTCATCGGCCGTCGCGATCTCTGATCGTTGCTGACGTCCTCGAAAACTTCGAGACTTCGGCTCACTGGCCGACCCGTGCGTACCTCAAGTTGGGCGGCATTCACGGGAAGCCGGGCCTCAGCCTTCCCTTACGTATGGTCTTTCGAGACAAGAAGCGCGCACGGCGCTCCATCGACGAAGTGTTGAGCTGGGATTTCGACCGAATCGTGCTCGCGCACGGCGATGTCATCGAGAGCGGCGGACGCGACATCTTGAGAAACGCCTACACCTGGTTGAAAGGCTGAGCGCGTCGTTCAGATCGCGTTGCACACGGTGAGCAGCTCCGATGCGACGCTCCGAAGCCCGTCGATGTTGAGATTCGCTTCCGCACGGTCGAGTGCCGAACCGAGCGTCGCTGCGGCAGCCGCATCGAGGTCCGCGTCGGCCACGGCGCGGTCGATGGCGGCGCGGCTTTGGTCGATCAACACTTGGATCTGACGAATGTCTTGCATCGCGGAATTCGGCGCGCTGTCAGCGATCGAAGCTGCGTTCCGCGCACGCACACCGGCCGCACAGCTTGCGTCCCGAACGAGCAGATCGTTCCGAACAGGTTTGTATCGGCTGATGCCTCCGATGACGTCGGCCACGTCGGGGTCGTCGAGGTTGAGCGCCTTGCCAGAGACACGCCGCACCGGCGAGCTCGCAGTGTAGATGCCGCCCTCAGGCCCGACGCTCGTCACGGCGATCGATTCTTCGCGGCCTTCGGCGAACGAGCGAAGCTCGCCGGTGTCCCGATCGAGCAAACCGACCCCGACCTTCAACATGATCGTCGTGTCGCCGATCAAGTACCCACCGCCAATGCTGACCGCAACGCTGTTGGCCGTGATCGTGGGCGTGAGGGCATTGAACTCAATTTCGATTCTAGAATCCTCGGCGAAGCCGTCTAGCGTGGCGGCCCAATCCAGGCGCGCGCTGTCACCTAGGTCGGTCAACTTGAAGATGTCATTGCGAGTGACCGCATAGAGCTCCGCGTTGTCCGGCGAAACCGCGATGGAGGCGGCCACTGCGTCGCCAACGTCGTAACGCCAGAGCTCTGCGAGCTCGGTGTCGAAGGCAAGCACGTTCCCGACGTTGTCGGAGACGTAGATCCGGCTCCCATCTTCGCTGATCGAAGGCGTCGAACCGGTCCCTCCCGTGAACTCGGCCGCGTTGAGCATTCGAAACGCGAGCCTGCCCCCTCCATCGTCGGCCAACTCAAACGAGTAGATCGCACCGAATTCCGAAAGGCCGTCCATCGTACCGTCGGCTTCGTCGTCTGCGGTTGCAGCAACGACGATCAGACCCGTGTTGGGATCGATCGCAAAGAAGTTGGTGATGACGGACCCACCTCCAAAGATGACCTCGATGATCAGCGAGAAGAAGCTCAGCCCGCTTGGGGTCGTGCCGAAGACCGCGTCGGTGAGGTCATTGCTCGCGTCGACGACGAACTGGGGAAGCATCGGGACCTCGCTGACGGCTGGCGAGCCCGGAACTTGTCCCATCGAAGGGATTTGCTCGCCGGTCAATCGGTCGAAAGCCAGCAACACACCGTCCAAGGTGAGGCCGACCAGCGAGTCGGTTTGCGGATGGTAGTTGAACCCGAATGAATGCGTGGTCGAGCGCACACCGGGTACGGGATCGGGCACGATGAGTCCCGTATCCACCCGCCAAATCTCGGTGCCGTTGGGCCTGAGGGCCATCGCTTCGGTGTAGGTCATGTGATAGATGATCTGGTTCCCGGGGTTGTCGGGGTCGTTTAAGATCAAGACCGCCCCGCCGCCGGCGTTGCTTCCATTCCCTTCGATCTCCCAGTTGCGTTCGCCGGTCTCGGCATCGAGTGACACCAGCGAGACGTCTTCTTGGGGAAACAAGGGGCTGAAGTAGAGGTTGCCTTCGTTGTCGTAGGTCGGCCCTTCCGGCACGAAGAAGCTCCTCTCCGAAACCCAATCGAGCTCCAGCCGCGGCGCGACGGCAACCCAGACATTGTCGGTGTTGTTGGGCCCCGTGTGCATGGTGTGGAAGGCGTTGGGCTGAGGGATGATCGTGTAGTCGTAGCTACCGACCGTTCGCGCGCCGTCCGGGGCCCACTGGGTGACTCCTGCGGGAACCTGCTGTTCGCTGGACGACGAGGACTCGGATGAGCAGCCCGCACCGACGAGTAAGATGAACGTCGATGCCAGAGCCGAAAGTTTTGCTGATTGGGCGTGAGATGGAGCGATCATATTGAATCCTTCGGCCCCTGGTAGCACAAGCACACGAAAAAGCCGACCCTCCGAAGAGGGCCGGCCCGAACGTCACGATTGGGTTGTGAACCTGGATTCGCTTAGAACAAGAAGGGGTCCACGGTGAGCGTGTACTCGATCAGGGTCTGAGTCTCGGGAACGCCCTGCACGTAGATGCGCACCGCTTGCACCCGATCGTTTCGAATGGTGATGTTACTGAATCCATCGTTGCAGTCGATGGGACCGCCGGTGGCCGCGGTGGTGTCGTTGTTGCCGACGTTGAGGATCTCGACGCGCGCGAAGACCTCGGTGTCACCCTCGACAACGCAGTCGATCGCGACTCTGATGTTCTGGTTCGGGTTGCTGGCATTCGGAAGCTCGAACTGAACGAAGTCCTCTCGGTCGCCGTCTTCTGCCGAGATCAGGTCGCTGTATACGAGCTCACGGTCACCGGTGATGCTCAGAAACTCGTCCATCGACGGGTTGGCCGCGCTGTCGTTGTCGAACGGCGCGACGAGGTCGATCGGGTCGATCGGGTCACCGCCGACACCGCCGGTGCCCCCCTGGCCACCAAGGCCCGGGTCGTTGTCCACGTTGGCCTCGCCGCAAGCGACGGCGAACAGGGAAAGCAAAGTCACGCAAAGGATGGTTAGTCTATTCTTAGTCATTTGGTCTTCTCCTCATTTGGTCTGGTTGGTCTTGGATGTTCGCGAGTCCCGCGAGTCCCAGCGGAGCAAATCCGCCTTTCAACCAGCCCTACGCCGAGGACTTGCGCTTGGATTAACCGGGAGGCGATTTTTATGGGGACCCTGGCGCAAAGGCCGCATCGCGGGATATAAGTGCTCATGGATCTGAAAGTTGGGCTTCTTGGAGGGGGTTCCTGGGGGACCACCGTTGCCGCGCTCGTCGCGAGAAACGCGCCGGTCACCCTTTGGGCTCGCAACCAGGCGACCGTCGACGAAATCAACACCCAGCATTCGAACAGCAAGTACCTTCCCGACGCTACGCTTCCTGAACGCCTGGTGGCCAGCTGCGAGATCGAAGAAGCTGTCGCGCCTGCGGATCTCGTCGTGATGGGGATTCCGTCACAGAACTTCCGCAGCGTGCTCGAACAGGTGAAAGCGCACATCCGGCCCTGGGTGCCCGTGGTTAGCCTCACCAAGGGGCTGGAGCTCTCGTCGAGGATGCGCATGACGGAAATCATCAACGAAGTCCTGCCAGGGCATCCATCCGGCGTGCTCACTGGCCCGAACCTCGCTCGTGAGATCATGTCCGGGTATGCGGCGGCCAGCGTCATTGCCATGGAAGACGAGATCATCGTCAAAGAACTCCAGAAGGTCTTCCACAGCGGTCTGTTCCGCGTCTACACCAATCACGATGTCATTGGCTGCGAGCTAGGTGGCGTCCTGAAGAACATCATCGCGATCGCCGCCGGTATGGGCGACGGTCAGGGGGCCGGCGTCAATACGCGCTCGGCCGTGATCACCCGAGGCTTGGCCGAGATCACGCGTCTCGGCGTCGCCATGGGCGGTGAGCCGCAGACGTTCGCGGGCCTCGCGGGCATGGGGGATTTGGTCGCAACCTGCACGAGCCCGCAGAGCCGCAATCGAACCGTCGGCTTCGAGCTCGGAAAAGGGCGGACGATCCAAGAGATCATCGATGAAATGTTCATGGTCGCCGAAGGCGTCAAGAGCGCGCCCGCGGTGATCGCATTGGCCGACGAGTACGAAGTGGAAATGCCAATCGCGCGCGAGGTCTACGAAACGCTTCAGAAGCAAAGCGACGCTCGCAAAGCGTTCCGTGGGCTTCTGCGAAGCACCGCTGGTGCCGAGTGCGAACCGGGCTAATTGACGCCGCGATCCCGTTCGCCCCAATACTCATTTCGGAGGGCTTTCTTGTCTGGCTTGCCCAGGGGTGAAAGCGGGAGGGATGCTACGAAATCGACGGACTTGGGCGACTGGACCGACCCCTTAGCCGCCTTGACCACTGCCTTGAGCTCCGCGGCGAGCTCCTCGCTTCCTCGATGGCCCGGCCTCAGGACGACCACGGCCTTCACGGACTCGCCCCATTTTTCGTCGGGCACGCCGATGACCGCGACCTGACCCACAGCCGCATGGGCCGCGATCACGTCTTCGATTTCACGCGGGAAGACATTGAAGCCGCCAGTGACGATCATGTCTTTTTTGCGATCGACGATGTACAGGAACCCGTCGTCGTCGTACCGACCCACATCGCCGGTATGAAGCCATCCGCCGGCAAACGCTTCAGCCGTTTGTTCGGGCATCTTGTTGTAGCCTTCCATCACGAACGGCGCCCGCACGCAGATTTCGCCCGACTCGCCTTCGGGCGCTGGCTGGTTGTTGGCGTCGAGAAGCGCGATGTGGACCCAGGGGCTCGGGCGGCCGCAGGACGAAAGGCGCTCGGGCTTGGATAGATCGTGCTCCGCCTTCTTGAGATGGGTGATCGCCATCGGCGCTTCGGATTGACCAAAGCACTGAAAAAAGATCGGCCCCCATTTTTCGAGGCCCTCTTTGAGGCGTGCAGCGCTCATTGGAGCCGCTCCATAGAACAGCGTCTCCATGCTCGACAGATCTGCGGTCGTGGCGCGCGGATGATCGAGCAGCGGATAGATCATGGCGGGCACCAGAAACGTGGACGTGATTTTGTGCCTTTCAATGGCGTCGAAATAGAGGTCCGGCGTGAACCCCGGCAGGACGACGAAGGCACCGCCCGACTGAAGCGTCGGCACCACAAATGCTGCAGCGGCATGCGATAGCGGCGTTGCGATGAGAAAACGCATCTCTACAGGCCACTCCCATTCGGCCATCTGCACGATCGTCATGTACGCCGCTGCCCGATAGGGCTGACGGACGCCTTTGGGTTTTCCGGTCGTGCCTCCGGTGTAGACGATGGTGTTGAGGTCGTTGGGCCGGATGCCCGGGGCGACCAGCGGCTCTGCCTCGAACTGCTTAGCGATCTCGGTCAGGTCTTCTCCAACTTCGGTGGGGCCGAGTGCGAGAAGGTTCTTCAGCCCCGGTACGCGTTCCTTGAGCTCTGCGGCGCGCCGCTGAAATAACGCAGGATCGAACACCAACGTATCGACCTCCGCATCTTCGAGGACATAGGCGTGGTCATCGAGCGACCCCATCGGATGAAGCGGCGTATAGACGACGCCAACCGCCATATTCGCGAAGATCTGATACAGAACTTCCGCACGATTGGCCGAGATCAGGGCAACGCGTGCACCTTGTCGGATGCCCTTCGACTGCAACGCCTGGGCGAACCGACTTGTCTTTTCTCGAACCTGTTTGTAGGTGACGACCTCGTCTCCGAGGAACACGAACGGTCGATCGTCATAGCGTTTCAGCCCATTCATGATGAGATGGGGAAGCAGCGGCATGTCGAAGAGAAGCTCGTTGGTCATCGTGGGGTCTCCGGGTTCAATTCGAAGAAGAACCGTAGTCGTTCGTGCTCGGATTGTCGATGACGACTAGGCTTCGCGTGTTCGTGCTAGTCCTAGCTGGGTCCTGGAGGATGGGAGATGCGGCGTAGCGAAGATTCCGTGGTGGTGTTGGGCGGCGCGTCCGGCGCCTGGGGCGACAGCTCGTTTGCATTGCCCCAGCTTCTCGACTCCGGGCGCTGCGACTACATCTTCCTCGAAGCACTCGCCGAGATCACGATGGCAATTCTGACCCGGGCGCGTCAGAAGAATCCCGCCCTTGGCTACGCTACCGACATCATCTCGATGATTAGCCGTGAGCTGCCGCGGATCGCCAAGCAGGGGGTGCGTGTCGTGACCAACGCTGGCGGCGTTCATCCGAGGGCGGCCGCCGAAGCGCTTCAGGCCATGGCCGCCGCAGCCGGTGTGGCGATCCGCATCGCCTGGGTCGAGGGCGACAGCTTGATCGATCGGCTCGATGAGCTCTCGGATTTGGATCTTGCCGAGATGAGCGACGGCTCGCCGCTGGTCAGCAATCCTGTGAGCTTCAACGCCTATCTCGGGGCTCGTCCAATCGCTGCAGCCCTAGACGCCGGCGCGGAGCTCGTCATCACCGGTCGCTGCGTCGACTCGGCGCTCGCGCTTGGTCCTCTCGTGCACGAGTTCGGCTGGGGCCTCGAAGACCTCGACGCCCTCTCTCAGGGAAGCCTAGCCGGCCATCTTCTCGAATGTGGGCCGCAGTCGACCGGCGGTCTGCTCACCGATTGGCAAGACGTGGCTTCATGGCACGACATCGGATACCCAATCGCCGAATGCCGATCGGATGGCTCGTTCGTCCTCACCAAAGCCGAGGGGACCGGAGGTCTGGTCGACGTTCGGAGCGCAGCCGAGCAGCTGCTCTACGAGATCGGCGACCCTGGAGCGTATCTGCTGCCCGATGTCACCTGCGACTGGCGACAGGTCGAGCTGACCCAACTGGGGGTCGATCGGGTCGAGGTAAAAGGCGCGATCGGAAGGCCTCCGCCGGCGACACTCAAAGCCTGTGCGCAGGTCGTAGATGGATTCAAGATCACCGCGCTTGTGATGATTGGAGGCCGCGGCGCTGCGGCCAAAGCGTCCCGGCTGGGTAGTGAATTCACGAAACGCGCCGCGCGGCTTCTCGAGCGGGATGGACATCCGCCCTTGCGCAACGTCGACGTCGAGGTTCTCGGTGCCGAGAGCACGTACGGACCGCACGCGCGAACCGTACACAGCCGTGAAGTCGTGATCAAAATCTCGATACACCACGATGAAAGGTCCGCGCTGGCCGCGATTGTTCGCGAGCTTGGCTCGTTTGGCATGGTGGTGACGGGACTCACCGCCGGGGGGAGGGGGCTGCCCAAGCCGACGCCGCTCATTCAGCTGCGGAGCTACTTGGTTCCCCGCGATCGATTTGCACCGATGATCTACGTCGACGGCGAGCCGATTCCGTACCAGGAGCCGAACCCCCTCGGGTCCGTCGCGCGTCCGTCCGATCCAGTGCGCCGCGCCGAGCCGTATCCCGTCGACGACCCGGTCGAGCTTCCGCTCGTCGCCATCGCCCATGCGCGAAGCGGCGACAAGGGTGCCGATGCCAACATCGGTGTTCGGGCGCGCCACCCGGACTTCCTGCCGCTGCTTCGGGACCAGCTTACTTCCAATGCGGTTGCAGATTGGTTTGCCCATCGAATTCGAGGGCGCGTCGAGCGCTATGAGCTTCCAGGCATCGATGCCCTCAACTTCGTTCTACGGGACGCGCTCGGTGGAGGCGGCATTTCGTCGCTGCGCTTCGATCCGCAGGGCAAAGCCTACGCCCAGCAGTTGCTCGATGAGCCCATGCAAATTCCAAAGG
Source organism: Myxococcales bacterium (assembly GCA_029862185.1). Lineage (GTDB taxonomy): Bacteria > Myxococcota_A > Polyangia > Polyangiales > Houyiibacteriaceae > SG8-38. Next base: position 1,308 of record JAOTXX010000113.1, on the reverse strand, counting down.
CCTGGCTCGCGCATGAGGCGCTTGCAGCGGTCGTCGAGGTCGAGGCCATGCGTTTGAGGGTGCTGACTACGGTTTCACCTTGAGCGCGCGATTCAGCTTCGCGAGCATCGCAAGGGAAATAAGTTGACCTTCCCGTCATCCATCGTGACGGTCGCGATGGAATCCGAGCAATTGCAACGAAGAATCTCGGTCATGAAGTCTGTCGGCCCTCTCTAGGCGACTGGTTCGATCTCGGCCTGAGAGAAGTGACTGGTGGCGGGTAAGTGTGTCCGAGCGAAGCGGGCAGGGCCTTTGTAGTTGCCAGCTGCAACAACGGCGCGTCATGGCATCCAGGCGCAAGCGTTGCGCGCCGCCCCCCTCGAGAAGGCGAGGGAAACCTCTCTCGGCGCCGGTTGGCACGGTTGATGCAAGCAATGAAGCATCGGCCCGTGCGCGGGTCTGGGACATCGAGCGCGAGGAGTCGGCCATGCGAAATCAAGTAAGGATCTTTGGGATAGCGTTCTGTGCGCTTGCGGCGGCGGCCTGCGGCGGCGACGGGAACGGTTCCGGGGGCGGAGTGGGCACCGGCGGGACCGCAGGAACGGGTGGCACGGGTGGCACGAGCGGCACGGGCGGCACGGGGGGAGCAGAGACCTCGACCGTGAGCGGAATAGTGCGCACGTTTTTCTCATTAGTCGACCCGGTGGTAGTCCCTGGGGCGACCGTGCGAGTGTCGGGTGCCAATCTTTCGGCGACAACTGATCAGAACGGCGCGTTCACTATCGACAATGTTCCGAATGGGGAGAACTTCTTCACCGTCGAAGCGCCTGGACATTGGGGTACGGTGGACTACTGGGATGTGCCCACAGAGACGGCCCAGGGCTTTGAGCTCTTCGCGGTGACGGACACGGATATCGAGTCCGCTGAAGTAGAGCTTGGTCGCACCTTTAGTACCGACGATGGCATCGTGGAAATCTTCTTCGACCTTGCAGTGACTGGCGCGTCCGGGACGATCAGTCCGGCCACCCACGATCCGCCGTTTACGATCGATGCGGACGGCTTTCTGGTGGTCCAAAACACGGTGATTGAGGTTGACGGGGTGGGTGACCTGTACTTCACGTCTGTCCCTGCGGGCGGAACGATCACCGCTGACGTGGCAGGTCCCTCTGGAACGGCCTGTGAGGTCATTGAATCTGATACAGGCACGTATCCGATCGTTGCGAAGTCGATCACCGTCGTCTACGCCGATTGCCAGTAGGTTCGGTCGGTCGTACAGCGACGGCGACCGGTGGAAGGAAGATCCGACCGTGGTTGGCGGTTAAGGGAATG
>JAOTXX010000165.1 GCA_029862185.1 Myxococcales bacterium | reverse complement strand
CAGACTCGTCAAAGCGTTGGAGCCCAATGGGGTTCTCGACGACACGATCCTCGTGTTCACATCGGACCACGGAGAGAGCCTCGGCGAGCATCGGGAAGCCACGCACGCGATGTTCATTTACGAATCTACCCAACACGTGCCGTTGATCTTCCGCTACCCCCGCAAGCTCCCCGCCGGCCTGGTTCACGACGGTCCGGTGCGAAGCGTGGACATCATGCCGACGATTCTGAGTCTTGCCGGAAAGAAGTCGGGTGAGACACAAGGCACCGATCTGAGCGAGGCCTTTGCAAGCGGGGCCCCTTCCGCATCGCTGGTTCAGTACTCGGAATCATTTCATCCGGAGCTCATGTTCGGTATGGCGCCCCTCGAAGGGGTGCGCCGAGACGCATGGACCTACATCCGTGCGCCGCGCCCCGAGCTCTATGACCGGAGAACGGACCCTGGTGAGCTGCGCAATCTCTTGGAGGGCGGCGGCTCTAGCGCGGCCAAAGCCCGGGTGCTCGAGCTCGAAGCGGCACTGACCCGGGTCATCGAAGACAGCAAACGCTTTGCCTTGGTGGTAGAGGCGAACCCTCTCGACCCGCAGACCGTCGCGATGCTCCAGGCGCTTGGCTACATGGGTGACTCTGGCGTACCCGAAGACCTCGGCGGCATCGACCCCAAAGACGGTATCCAGATCGTCAACGAGGTCGGTAGAGCGATTGCCCTCCCCGACGCCGGCGACTGCGCGACCGTCGCGCGCTCCGTGCTGAAGCGCTTGCCGGGCTACGTTCACGCTTGGAACACGCTCGGCAGATGTACGCTGCAGGCGGGTGATCTCAAGGCCGCTCAGGAGGCCTACCTCAAGTCTGTCGCCCACGAGCCAAAGCAGCCCGAGGTCTACCTTCAACTCGGCCACATCGACTTCTCGCAAGGTCGGAACGAGAGCGCTCGGCGTCACTATGCACAGGCCCTCGAACTACTGCCGGACTTGGTCGATGCGATCCTAGCCATGGGGAAGGTCGACTCTCGCGAGGGGAAGTGGGACGGGGCGATCCGCTGGTACAAGAGAGCGATCGACGTGGAGCCCAAGCGCGCGGATGCCTATCTGCAGTTAGGAGAGTTCTACTGCCGCAAGGGCGAGCTGGCCGAAGCCCGAAGTTGGTACAAAAAAGCCGTCTTGGTCGCGCCCGATCGATCTCGTTCGCCGTCGTGGAACTACACCTATATCGCGTCAGTGATGGCGGGGGAATGCGCACTTAAACTTGGAGAGCCTCACGGCGCCGAGCAAGATCTGCATCGCGCGAGCGAGTCGGACCCAACGCAGTGGCGACCGCTCTATCGCCTCGCCTGTGCGGAGTCACAGCAAGGCGACGTCGAGGCAGCGCTCCGCGCCCTCGAAGCCGCCGCGGCCAAGGGCTTCGCCGATGTGTCGACGCTGCAACGCGATGCGTGCTTGCGCCCGCTGGCAACGGAACCCAGATTTCAAATCTTGGTTCGTGCCTTGGCCGGTGGCGCGCAGCGCTAGCGCACTCAGACATCCCCGGTGCGCTAGCGCATGGTATACCAGCGGCGAACCGGCGTAGTGCAATGCAGCCACGCGCTGGCGAATGGGAAGAGCCCGTCGCTGGGAATGCACACTCACACGTCGCTCAGGTGCCGGTAGGCGGCGTCGATCGAGGGCGTGGGAATTCCGGCCTGCGCGATGAGCTGTCGAAACTCGTCGGCCAGGAGGAACCACTCCGCACGCCCCTGCTCGGCGTGGCCAAACTTGGTCGCGGCCGTTTCGGCACCGAGCATCCGGCGCATTGCGAACAGCAACACGGACTCGGGCAACCACTCGAACACCCGGTGATTGCGCGGCGTGATGGGAACGCCGATTGCGCGCAGCACCTGAAACCCCTCACGAATGGCACGCACCATGAGCCGCAGTGCCTCGTCATCCCGAGCCAGCTGCTCCGGACGGCCTCCCGCTAGAAAGAGCGCACACACGCTGGGGAGAATCTTGGCTACGTGCGTCTTCAGCCAGGCGTCGATGTTCGTGGACACCGATACGGGAAACCCGGAGGCTTCGAGCGCAGAGGCGATTGCGGCGATGCGGGCGGATGTGCTGCCGTCGAGCTCGCCGAGGGTCGTCGGCTGCTCGCGCGCCGAAGTGATGACGTAGCGAATCGCTCCCTCGTGCGGGACGGCCGCGGCACCAGGAAACCCGAGGAGCACGCGGTCGTGACCGAGTGCATCGGTCATGGCGGCCGGTCCAGCCGCGTTGTTTCCAAAGAACATGACGCTTGGCGTGCGTTCGTTGGCGGCAAGCACGGGCAGGACCTCGGCAATCCTCTGCTTCGGCAAGATCACCAGCACGACGTCGTACTCATCGGCAGGGTCGAGACGATTCACGACACGCAAGGGCGTCCGAGCTCGTTCACCGGAGACGGCGTCCTCGAGCTCGATGCCGTGTCGACGGATCTGCTCCAACCGAGCTCCCCTCGCCAAGACGGTCACCTCCTGCCCGCTCTGGGCGAGCTTCGCGGCGTAGAGGCTGCC
>JAOTXX010000044.1 GCA_029862185.1 Myxococcales bacterium | reverse complement strand
TTTTTCGTGATGCGCTCGGTCGCCACGCCGACCTCGCGACCAAGCTCCTGGGCTTCTTCGGTGCCGGCCACTCGCATGAGGTGCTGGAAGGGCGTGCGCTCCCCGAGCCTGACGAAGAAAAGCACGTAGGCCAGAAACGCCAGAACAGCCCCCGTCCAAATCAGCCTAATCGTCCGTCGGATCATTCCTCTTCTCGACGGATACCATAGCTCCGCATTTTCTTGTGAAGGTTGGTGCGCTCGACTCCCAAAATTGTCGCTGCGCGCGAAATGTTCCAGCCCACCTGATCGAGCGTTTGCAGAATGTAGTCCTTCTCCGCGCGGCCTCGATACTCCCTTAAGGTCAGGCGTTCGCCACTCTCGTCGAGCGTGGCGGGCATGTCCGACGGGGGTGACGAGGTGCGCCGGGCGTCGCTTAGGACCCCTTCCTCCGGCAGATCGTCGAGGGTGATCCGGTCGCCGCTCAGAATCGCCATCCGCTCTACGACGTTACGAAGCTCTCGAACGTTCCCGGGCCAGGAGCGCTCGCTCAAGGCCTCGAGCACACCCTCGTCGATCGGCTTCTCTCGAAGCCCATTTTCGATCGAGAATTCGCGAAGAAAGCCTTTCGCCAAGAGAGGAATGTCCGTACTCCGGTCCCGCAGCGGGGGGCTGACGATCGGGACGACATTGAGGCGAAAGAAGAGGTCTTCGCGAAAGCGGCCGTCGCGGACCTCTAGCTCGAGGTCTTTGTTGGTCGCGGCCAGGACGCGCACGTCGACCGCAATCGACACTTCGCCGCCGACGCGCGAGATCTCCCCGCTCTGGAGCGCGCGCAACACCTTGGCCTGTGCGCTGGCGCTCATGTCGCCAATCTCGTCGAGGAAAAGGGTGCCTCCGTTGGCGAGCTCGAACATGCCCTTCTTGCGGCCTTGTGCACCGGTGAACGCCCCACGCTCGTAGCCGAAGAGCTCGCTTTCGATGAGCTCAGCCGGAATCGCCGCACAGTTCACTTTAATGAACGGCTTGTCCGCGCGCGGACTCAGCCGATGGATGGCGCGAGCGATCAGCTCCTTGCCTGTGCCGCTCTCTCCCGAGATCAGGACGCGACCGTTCGTCGGCGCCACCTTCTCGAGCTGCGCGAAGAGCGCGCGAATTGAATCGCTCTCGCCGATCATCTCGTAACGATGCTCGACGTCGGCCCGGAGCTGCTCGACCTCGCGCTGTAGTTGCCAGGTCTTCAACGCGTTGCGCACGGTGACCAAAACACGGTCACGGTCGAGTGGCTTCTCGAAGAAATCCGTCGCGCCGAGCTGGACCGCCTGCACAGCCTCGGCGAGCGATGCGTGGCCCGACACCATCAGGACCGGCAGCTTTCGCGTTTCCGGTTCGCTGCGAATCTTTTGAAGCGCTTCGATGCCGCTCATCTCGGGGAGACGAACGTCGAGGATCACCAGATCGACCTCTCCCGTTTGGACGATATCCAGGCACTGCTCGGCCGATGACGCCTCGAGCGTGTTGAAGCCGGACCCTTCGAGCACCATCCGAAGGGTGCGTCGGATGTTCTTTTCATCGTCGACGACGAGGATGGTGGCAGCCATGGAGCATCGGTTTATATCATGCTGGACGATGGCCGACCCAAAGAGTGATACGACGTCCGTCACCGAGCGCTTCCGAGGCGCGCTCGAAGCGGCCAAGCCAGCCACCGGAGGCGTGCCGCTCGCAGACCTTCTTGCCGAGGTGATGCCGCTGCTGCCGCTCTTGACCGAGCTCCCCGCCGAGAAGCGAGCCGCAGGCAATTTCGGTTCGTTCGAATTCCGCGAGTGCTTCACCGTGCTCACACTCGTCGGCCGGCGCCTTGCCCTGCTCGACCTCACGCCGACCACCGCGATTCAAGTGACGCGCCTCGCGTTGCAGTCCGTCGACCCGCGGAACGAGGCGGGCGTGGAACGATTTGCGCAACACGCCGTCGCCGCGGCGGTCGAAGGGTTCGTGCTTGGACGAGAAGAGCGCGTCTCTCAGCTCGCGTTGAAACGCGCCGCGAGCTGCCTCAAACCGCTGCGCATCGATGGCTCGATCTTCGCGCTGATCATTTCGGGGGCACACGAGCCTGCGGTCTTGAGCGACACGGTCGACGCGCTCGGCCGGGCCATGCTCGAGGCCGATGTCGAGCTGGCGATCGTCGACCTCACGCAGCTTGACGAGCCAAACCGGGAGCGAGCCATCGCGGTGTTTGCCGCCGACGAGATCGCCAAGATGCTCGGCGGCCAGTGCGTCTTCACGGGAGTCGATGCCCGCTGGAGGGCCGCCGCAACCGATGCCCGTATTCCCCTGGACGCGATGCAGACCGCGGCCAACCTGGCCGAAGCGCTGGCAGCCGCGCGGAATTCGGCCGATCGGGACGCCAAAGAACGGACGCCGAGCTGGCGAGCGCATCTCCGCCGGCTGCTCCGCTGAGGGCGCGGCGGCCGGGCGATCGCCTCGATGCAAGTGAACGACAATCCACGGCTTCTCGGCGATCCGCTCGAGCCAGAAATGCCGCCGACCTTCATTGACCCGGCCGCTTGCGCTGCGGTATAAGCTCCGGGACCGCCGGAGGGGCAATTCCGCGTCAGATGGTGGTCAATTAGAGGGGAAATGCGATGCGCGGGATAGTTGCGCTCTCCGTTGTTGCGGCGTCCATTTGGGTGGGGGGCTCCGTTGCGGCGGCGCAGGCCGAGGGTGCCGCATCGCCGGAAACCGGCACGCAGGCCTCGGCTCCAGATTCAGCTCCAGCACAAGCGGCCGTGCCCAGCGCGCCCAGCAGGCCGATTGACGCTGGCACGTACGCGGTACGCCTTCGGGATCTAGAGCAGCGGATCAACGAGCTGAAAGAGCAAATCTTCCGTTCGAAGGCTCGGCTCTCCTTGCTCGCCGAAACCGTGCTCGAAGGCGTCGTGGGCGGAGGCCAAGCGGCCATCGTCCACGAGAACCGCATGTCGAAGTCCTACAAGCTCGTCAGGGTGGTCTACGCCCTCGACGGCGCGCCGATCTTCACCAAGGCCGACGAAGAAGGCACGCTCGGCGATCAAAAAGAGTTCGAAGTCTACAACGGAAGCATCGTTCCCGGCGAGCACACGCTCACCGTCAGCCTCGAGTATCGCGGACACGGCTACGGCGTTTTTGCGTACCTCAAAGGGTATCGCTTCAAGGTGCGGTCGACGTACACCTTCGCGGTGCCGGAAGGCCGCGTTTCGACGGTCCACGTGGTGGGCTACGAAAAGGGTGGTCCGGCGACTCCGCTCGAAGAGCGGCCGGCGGTCCGATACATCGAACGAGTCGAGCGTCCCGTTCGACCCGACGAAATGGGTGAGGGCGATCGCTAATGCGACCTGGCGGCGCGAGCGTATCGCCGCCCTCACCGACACTAGGCAGGGGGCGGGTGCAAAGGATTTGGCTGGGTTTCTTCCTGGCCCTTGGGCTCCTTACGTCCTTCGTGTCGCATACCACGGCCCAGGATCTGGCCGCGGCGAACCGCGATCTATCTGACCTCGAAGCGGACGCGCGGCGCCTGATGGCCGATCCGGTGCGGCCCCTCGACCTCAAGAGCGAGACCTTCGTCGAAGAGCGCCTAACGGACGGAGAGCTCTACCTGCGGCTCGAGGACTACCTTCGCGCGGCCATTCTCCTGACCGACATCGTCGAGCACTACCCGACCCATCGCGCATACCCGGAGGCACTCTTTCTTCTCGGGGAGTCGCTGTTCTTTGCCGACGACTACCTGGGCGCGCGTCGGCGCTACGCCCAGGTGATCGACCGTGGCGCCCAGCCACCGTTTTCCCCGTACCTGCAGCGCTCGCTCAGCCGTCTCATTCAAATCGCGATCCACACGCGCGATTTCCGTGACGTCGACAGCTACTTTTCGCGTCTCGACGCCATCCCATCCTCCACGCTCTCGATCACGACCGCGTACTTTCGAGCGAAGTATTTGTACAACCGTGCCGTGCCCGTCGACGACGTGCTCAACGCCCCGCTCAGCACCGCGATTCGCGGGGTCGATCAGGGCCGCCTCGAGCAGGCGCGCAAAGGCTTTCTCGCCATCCCGAGCGGCACCGAATTCTCACTGCGCGCCAAGTATTTCGTTGGCACCATTCACACCCTTCGCGGGGAGTACCTCGACGGCATTGCAGCGTTCCGCGGCATCCTGGGGCACGACCCTGCCAACGAGGAGGAGCGTGCAATCCTCGAGCTGGCCTATCTTGCGCTGGGGCGCCTGTACTACGAAACCGAGCAGTTGGAGCAGGCGGTTGAGGCTTACCGCGCCGTCGACCGGACCTCGGCTCAATTCGATCAGGCGCTATTCGAGCTCGCTTGGACCTACATTCGCATAGGCGATGCCATCCAGGCAGAGCGGACCCTCGAGGTGCTCTCCGTTGCCGCTCCCGACAGCCCGCTCAACGCGGATGGCAAGGTGCTGCGGGGTGACCTCCTGGCGAGAAACGGCCGCTACGACGAAGCCGAGGTCGTGTTCGACGAGGTGCGGTCCACATTCGGTCCCATTCGCGACGAGCTCTCGGCCAAGCACAGCGAATACCCCGATCTTCACGCGTATTTCCGAAAGGTTGTCCGCGAAAACCTAGACGATTTCGAGATTGACGACTTCCTCCCCGAGTCGGCCAGGCGCTGGATCGAGCTGGAAGGCGACTACGAGCGCGCACTCGAAGTGCTCGCGGACCTCAGCGAGGCCAAGCAGCTCGTCCAAGAGACCAACGATCTCGCCGAACGGATCACCGCTGCTCTGAGCGCGCCGAACCGCATCAGCGTCTTTGCCGACCTCCGCCGTCAACGCGAACGGACGACCGGCCTTCGAAACCGGGCCGCGCGCACCCGCGGCAGCCTGATCGAAGCCGAGAGCCAAGCCCGGGGCAATCCTCCGGGTCGAGTTGCGCCGGTGCGCTCGCGACGTCGCGAGGTCCAGGCCGAGGTGATGAAGATGCCGGTCGGCACCGAGGATTTCGTCGACCGAGACATGGAGCGGCTCGGGGAGTTCAGGGCCGCCGAACGAGATCTGCAGGGACTCCGGATCGAAATCCTGGGTCTCGAAGCGCGCATCGTGGCCTCGAGGGCAGGCCTGCCATCGATCGACCCGCAGAAGGCCGATCCGCAGGCCCTCGCCGCAGAGCTCAACGAACACGAAGGGGAAATCAAGGAGTACGAAGAGCAGCTCATCTGGATTCGGCGCCGCCTCGAAGTGGGCCGTCTCCACGTGGGCGTAGGCGACAAGCGATACCAGGCCGACGACGTGGAGCGGGACGAGTTCATCGACCTGGTCGGCCGCGAGCGCCAGCTTGCGGGTTCTGGCGGCCCCCCATTCGACGAAGCCTTCTCGCGCGTGGCTGCCCTCGAGCGCCGGCTCGATCAGCGTGACGCCGAGCTGGCGGCCGTCGTCAAGCGGCGCGTCTCCACGATGTTGGCGACCGTCGACGAGGAAACCGCAAACCTCCAGCGGTATCGCGCCGCGCTCGGCTCGCTCGAAGGCGAGACCGAAGACGTCGTCGGCGCGATCACCTATCTCAACTTCAACCGCATCCACGATCGCTTCTACGATCTGGTCCTCCGCGCCGACGTCGGCAAAATCGACGTCTCCTGGGCACGACGCGAGGACCACAGGGTCCGTATCGACACCCTGACCCGCGAACGCGCGCGTGAGCTTCAAGCGCTCGACGACGAGTTTCGCGACGTGATGGATCAGAATCAGGGCAGCGAGGGCGAGCCATGAGCAGGCGTCACCCGCTCGCATCGCTCCTTTGGATCGCGGCGCTGGCCGCGGCCTGCTCGCCCCCCGGTCTCGCTTTTGCCCAGGAGTCTGAGGCGGACCCGGAACCAAAGGAGGCCGCACCCTGGGAAGGCGCCACCGACGTCAGCTTGCCCCCATTCCTGCAGGACACGGGCAAACGCATCGTCGACCAGCGCCCGCCTCCGACCGAGCAACAGCTCGAAGCTTTGAAACAGCTCGAAGAAGAGGTCGAGCGATTCGGTCAAACGGGAGAAGCGTTTCGCTCCACCGTTACATCCCTCGTGCGCCGCGAATACCTTCAGCAGCGGCGGGAGCGCGACCGTTGGTACGGCGAGCAGCTCGAGGCCGAGGAGCTCGAGTTCAACGAGGCCCGCGAAAGCTCGATCCGCGTCTTCGAGGACTTCCTTCGCCGCTATCCGAGCCACCCCAAGTACACGCCGGATGCGATGTTTCGTCTCGGCGAGCTCTACTTCGAACGCAGCGCGGTCGAGTTCCAAAATCTCTACGACCAAGCACAGGCGGCCCGCGAGGCCGGCGACTTGACCGCAGAAGACCAACTGCCGAGCTCGCCGGACTTCACGCCAACAGTGCTTCTCTACAAGTCCTTGGCACGTCGGTTCCCCGACTATGAGCGCTCGGACGGCGTGTACTACTTGATCGGGTACACCCTCAACGAAATGGGACGCCCCGAGGAAGCGCTGGCCGCCTGGCTCGCGCTCGTCTGCGCCAATAACTACGACTACAACCCAGATTGGCGCCCGCCGTCCGCCGACGCATCGCTGGCAGCGCAAGCAAAGTATCCCGCCTTGACGCTCGATGGCCGGCCGCTCGGCGCGACGGTCGGCGGCGTCTTCGTCAACGCCTATGCGCGCTGTGAGCCCATTTCTGAGCAGGCCCGCTTCGTCAGCGAAACCTGGTTCCGAATCGGCGAGCACCACTTCGATGATTTCGGAGGCGACCACGCGCTGGACCTTTCGATCGCAGCGTACGGGCGCATTTTGGAGAACAGCGAAGACCGCAACTACAACCTCGCTCTCTACAAAGTCGCTTGGGCCTACTATCGCGCGAGCCGCTACCCCGAGGCGATCCAGAACTTCGGCAAGCTCGTCCAATGGTCGGACGACACGCGCAAGGAGACGGGCAAGGCCGGCTCGGAGCTTCGGCCCGAGGCGATCGAATACCTCGGCATCGCGTTCGCGTACGACGACTGGAACGAGAACCAGGTTGCCGATCCGGTGGAGGGTAGGCCCACGGGGATCGAGCGCATCCAGGACGCCTCGCTTCTCCCGCAGCAGAGGCCCTGGACGCCCGAAGTCTACTTCCAGCTCGGTCAGGTTTACTTCGACGAAGCGAAGTATCCTGAAGCCATCGCAGCGTGGCGGATGGCGATCTCGAAGTGGCCGAACCATCACCGTACGCCGGAGATTCTCAACCAGATCGCGAACGCTCACCAGATGCACAACGAGTTCGAAAACGCCATCGTAGCGCGTTCGGAGCTCACCCAATACGTGCAGGGCAGCCCATGGTGGAACGCCAACATGGACCGTCCGTCGGAGCAGCGGGCCGCGGAGCAACTCGCCGAGAACGCGCTCATCGTCACCGCGATTCACCACCACCAGGCTGCTCAACGGCTTCGTCAGCGGTGCGTTCAAGAGCGCAACGTGAAGCTCTGCAGCGATTCGCAGTCCGAGTATGGCTTGGCGGCCAGCGCGTATCGCAGCTACCTCGAACGATACCCGAACAACCCTCAAGGCTACGAGCTTCATTACAACCTCGCCGACGCCCTCTACTGGTCCAAGAGCTATGAGCAGGCCGCGACCGAATACGCCGAGGTTCGCGATTCGAACGTGGACGACAGCTACCTCGCTGAATCCGCGCGGCGCGTGGTCGAATCGTTGAAGCGAATCGCCGATCGTGATGTCGAAGAGGGGCGTTTGGTCATTCGTAGCGAAGCGCCGCCGCCAGCCGGCGAACCGCCGACGGTTCAGCCCACCGCAATGCCCGAAACGGTGCAAAGGCTGGCGCGCGCCAGGGAAATCTATCTGAGCCGGGTGAGCCCCCAACGCGATACCGAAGGCGTGCGCACGGCCTACGACTACAACAACGCGCTGCTGCTTTACTGGTACGGCTATTGGCCACAAGCCGAGAGCCGCTTCACGCGAATCTATGAAGAACGCTGCTCCGGTGCGGAGGCCGATGCGACCGGCCAAATCGCGTGGGAGAATCTACGCGCGATGGCGATGGCTACGGAGGACAGCGACGAGATTCGCCGCCTCGCGACCGACATCCAAGAGCGCGGCTGCACGTTCACGGCGGGTGCCACGAAGATCGACTGCAGCAAGCCTTCCAACCGCGACAAGCCGATTTGTCGCGCGGGCGCAGACCTCAACGCGCTCGTCTATCAGGACGCCCTCGACGTCTACAAGCGAGCCGGCCAAACGACTGGCAGCGAAAGCGTTCTTCTGTACGAGCAATCGGCCACGATGTTGCTCGCCGCGGTCAACAGCAATCCGAACGACAAGCAAGCGCCTCTCGCACTCGAATACGCAGCTCTTGCGCTCGAGGCCACCAACCGCTTCGACTCGGCGGCTCAGCTCTACCAGCGCATCATCGACGAAGTCGGGCCTCGCGAAGCAGCCGACGCCGAAGAGCAACAGAGCCTCGACGCGATTCTGGCAAACGCGCACTTCAAGCTCGCGTACACGGCGAGCCGCAACTTCGACTTCGACCGAGCGGTCGACAACTACCGCGTGTTGGCCGATTCACAGCGCTTTGCCAAATCGACCGACCCAGAGGTGCAGAGCAAGCGCGCCGACGGTCTCGTCAACTCGGCGATTCTGCTCGAACGCCTCCAGCGGTATTCCGAAGCGACGCAGTACTACCGCCGCGTGTACGCCACGGTCGACGACGCCAACACGAAGCGAAACGCACTCTATCGCATCGCCGAGATGGCCTACCGTCAAAAACGCTATCCTCAGGCGATCAGCGGCATGCGAGAGTTCATCAAGGCCTACGGCGGCGACGGGGAGGCCGGTGACCTGCTGGTTCAGGCGTACTGGCGCATCGCCCAGTCTTGGAAGGCGCGCGGCCGAATGGGCGACTACCGCAGCGCGCTCCAGGACGTGACGGCGACATTCCAGCGCACCGGACAGCCCGCGGGGTCGATCGCCGCCGGCTACGCCGCGGAGGCGCGTTTCATCCTGGTAGACGGCAAGCTCGCCCGCTTCGAGAATTTCCAAATCAAGCCCGGCAAGCCAAAGACCGTCGAAGCCTACATCGAGACGATCACCAAGCAGATGAGCAACGGCGCCACCCAGGCCCAGTCGGTCGCGAACGGCTACGAGCCGGTCTTCCCTTACCGCCGCCCGCGCTGGACGATCGCGTCGTACGTACGCCAAGGGCGCGCTTACGAAATCTTGGCGCGTTCGATCCTCAACACCCCGGTCGTCGTTCCAACCGACCTGCAACGGGTGCTCCGCAAGGCCGACGAATACGAGCGCGAAGAGTACCAACTCGACTTCGAGGACAAGGTTCGCCAGGTGCTCGACACCCAGGTTCGTCCGGTGGAGTGCTTCGCGGTCGCGCGTTACGCCCTGGCAGCGCGCGCGGGCCGGGCCGGGAGCTTCGACGACCAGTACACCCGCATCGCCATCGATCGTCTCCAGGCGTACGGGGACGAGCGCATTGCCGAATGCATCGCCGAGGCGCAGGCCGCCGATGCCACTTTCCAAGGCTACACCCCGGGCGAATTCGCGCGCTCGCCCAGAGGCAAACCGCTCGAGATTCGACCTGGAATCGCCCCGCCTGCTATCAGCAAGGAGAACAACTGATGCGCATGGGGGTACAGACCGCGGTCTTGATCGCTGCGATGCTCTTCGGCACGTACGGCTGCAGGGGCTCGTCGGCTTCGGCGCCCGTCGACTCGGAGCCGAGCTCGGGCGGCGAGGTGCCCATGGCCGGCGGCGAGCCGGTCGAGGGCAAGCCCGGCCCAGCCACCGCGGCAGGGACGGCAACCAAACCCGCGGAAAGCCCGTGGGGCGCAACGCAAGCCGAGCAGTGCCGCCGGCCGGCGCGCCCGACGATGTCTTCGAAGGCGACCAGGTCGTTCAACGCCGGCGTGAGCGCGGCCGCTTCCGGCGATGACGCCAAGGCGGAGGCGGAGTTCCAAGCCGCGCTAAAGCGGGACCCGAACGCCTACCCCGCGATGTACAATCTCGGCGTTCTCGCTGACCGTGCGGGCAACGAGCGCGAGGCCATCAACGACTACCAGCGCGCGCTGCAAATGCTGCCCGACTACGAGCTGGCTGCGCGCGGCATTTCGACGATCCAAATCCGACGCGGCCAAGTTCAGGCCGCGGTCGCGGCCGTCGAGCCCCTAGCCAATCGGTATCGCTCCAATCTCGAGATGCAGGCGCTCTACGCCGAGGTATTGGTCGAAGCGAGGCGCTACGACGAAGCCTGGATGGCAGCGAGACGTGCGCTCAAGTGCGACGAGCGATTCGTGCCCGCACTCATCGCGCTCTTCAAAGCAAGCCGCGCGCAGGGCCGTGACGAGCTCGCAGATTCGATCCTCGATCAGGCGCTGCAAGTCGACCCGAATGTAGCCGAGCTCCACTTCCTCGACGGCGAAAGGCTCAAGACTGAGCCCGGGCGTCTGCGCGAAGCGATGGCAGCCTACCAGCGCGCCGTTCAGCTGCGCCCGAGCTATGCCGAGGCTCAGATGGCGCTAGGGATCCAGCTCCTGGCGGGCGGCAACTACCCGGGCGCCCTGTCCCACTTCCAGGCTGCGGAGCGCCTGGTGCCGACGCTTCCCGCGGTGCACGTCAACCTGGGCGACGCGTACCGGGCTACCAAGCAGTGGACGGAGTCTCAGCGCGCGTACCGGCGAGCCCTCGAGCTGCAGTCGAAGCTCCCTGAGGCACACTACGGCCTGGGCCTGCTATTCCTTTCTGCGGCTGGCGATTTTCCGGGCCTCGACGCGCTCACCGCCTACGAGAAGGCCGTGGACGAGCTCAATCGATACCGGAGGGAAATGGGGCCGCGCCTAGCCAAAGACGATCAATCGGAGGAGTATCTCCGAGACTTGGACCGAATGATTAAACGAGCGCGGCGTCAGCTCGAGCGCGAACAGGGAGGCGCTTCATGAAACGTGCGACTTCGGCGATCTTGCTTGCTCTGATGCTCGTCGCGGCGACGGCGAGCGCCGGCCTCGCTCAGAGGGCCAAAAACAAGCGGCAGCCTCGTGTCATCCAGCTCGAAGAAATTGTCATCGAGGGCCGCGTGCAGAAACCGAACGCGTTTTACATTCTGAATCGTTCCAACCTGGGCTACGAAGTGCTCGAGCTGCGTACGAGCTTTCTTCGCAAAGTGGTTCGCACCGTCCAAAAGGAGCCCTTCTGATGGCCCAACCGCGGAGTCCGAGGCAGGGAACCCGTCCTGGCGCCATGACACAGGCGATGCAGGCCGTTCCCGGGAAGCAGGCGGGGTCGAAAGTCCTGCGGGTCGGCCTCTTTCGAGATAAGAAGATCGTCGAAGAACGCATCGTTCGACGTCGGGAAACCGTCTCGATCGGCACCGCAGCCAAAAACCACCTCATCATCCGGGCCGGGACGCTGCCCCCGAAGCTCGAGTCGCGTTTCGAGCTCTTTCAGCTGGTTGGCGACGACTACATCCTGAACTTCACCGGCGAGATGACCGGCAAGATCGCCTTGCCCGGCGGAGTGCAGAAGCTCGAGCATCTGCGCGACACCGGCGCCGCGCGCAACGCCGGTACCCACTACCAGATCAAGCTCGCTGATACGTCGCGCGGCAACATCCGAATCGGCGATTTCACCGTCTTCTTCGAGTTCGTCTCGGCACCGCCCATCACCCCGAAGCCACAGCTCCCAGCCGCGGTGCAGCGAGGCTTCGTCAAGAACATCGACTGGACGTTCACCACCTGGGTGATCTTTTCGTACATGATGTTCTTCGGTTTCATCATCTACATGGAGAACGCCGACTGGAAGGTCGACAGGGGCGTCCAGGAGGTGCCTGAAAACCTCGCACGCCTCATCTTCGAAGCCCCCATGGAACCGCCCACGGTCGAAGAGGAGCCGATCGAAGAAGGTGAGGGCGAAGAGGAAGAAGAAGAAAAGGCCGCGGGCAAAGCTCCCGACAAGAAACCCGTGAAGGCCGAGGGCAGGGAGCCGCCGGGCGAAGAGCCGACCGGCGCAACCGCGGAAGGCCGCGCACGCATTGCGCAAGAAGCTGCCGCGCAGGCCGAAGCGATGCTGTTGGGAGCCCTGGGCGGCTCGGGCGGCGCGCTTGGAGACGTGCTCTCCGGCGGCGCGGTCACGGGCAACGCCGCAGACGTCCTCGCACAGGCGTCCGGTATCGGCGTCGCGACCAAGAGCGAAGCGGGCAAGCTGCGGACGCGAAGCGGCGGGGGCAGTGGGCAGAAGGCCGGCCTCGGCTCGCTCAAGAAGGGCAAGGGCGCTGGAAAGGCCGCGCAGGAAGGCCAAGCGGTCAAAGAGCGCGAAGTACGAGGAAACGTCGGGCTCAACACCGGAGGGGACATCGGCGGCAGCGGCGACTTCGATCAAGCGCTGGTTCAACGGCAGATCAAACAGCGCCTCAAGTCGATCACACGCTGCTACGAGTCCGAGCTTCGCAAGAACCCCAGCCTTTCAGGCAAAGTCACCGTGACGTTCACCATCCAGGAACGTGGCAACGTGACAAATGCCAAGGCCACCGAGAATACGACCGGCAGCCCTGCCGTCGCTGCCTGTGTGACGCGCACCATCAGCCGCTTTCGATTCAACCCGGGGCCTGATGGGGGCAGCGTGACGTTCCGTTATCCGTTTGTTTTTCAGCCTCAAAATTAGGGTCGCCATGGGTGCATATTTCCTGCTTAACTGTATTGTGTGTACGTTGACACGAGAATCGCGCGGCGTATAATCGTCGCAAGTTTAGGAGATCGTTGATGTTTAGTCGTATGGGAACCGTGGGACGGGCGCTTCTCGCCGCGCTCTTGGTCGGAGGAAGCCTAGGTTATGCCCTCGCCCAGGAGGCCAGCGACTCGACCCTCGACGTCATCCAGGTCGAGCCGCTGGGAGCGCCTGACGAAGCCGGATCGCTCTCGCCGGCGGCACAGGCCAAAGCCGCGCGGTCTGCGTTGAAGAGCGCATCGGCAAGCTGCGCGGCGCAATCGCAGGCCCTCAAGGGCGCCAAGCGCGAGAGCGACATCATTCGAGCGACCTGCCTCAGGGACAAGCTCGACCAGTGCAACGCCAGCCTGCAGAGCATGAAGCGCCGGCAGGCGGCCCTCGATCAAGCGATTGCCGCCGGCGACTCCGGCAGCGGCAACCACGAGTTTACCGTGATCGGCGTCCTCTCCCAGAAGTCCAAGGCTTTGGCCCAGGCCGCAAACCAGTGCGTGGGGCAAGACCTCTTCGACACGGGCGAGACGCAGGTACGAAAAGACGTCGACCTCTTCGTCCCAGACGAGAATCCTGCCGTGACGAACCCCGTGATAGACTGGCCGATTCCTTTTATCCCGCCACCAGTCAGTGGAGTGAGCTAACTAGCGGATTGGTGTTCGTATGGGCGGGGGGAACAAGGGATCATGCGCGGTTGCTCGAAGTTAGGGCTCGCTCTGGCTTTCGCGGCCGGCTTGGGCATTGCGTCGTTGAGCACAACGGCCGGCGCGCAGGTCTTTGACCCAGACCGCGCAGCGCGGGAGGGCCCGGGCGTTAAGGTAGGACGGCTCGTCCTACACCCCGGTGTCGCCGTCGGAGGAGGCTACGACTCGAACGTGTTCCTTCAGAGCGCTGGCGAGCTGTCGTCGTTCATCCTGCTCGTCCAGGGCTATCTCGACATCGCCACCGAAGGAACCGTGCGCCAAAGCGAGGGCGATTCAAATGCTGCCGAGCCCCAGAAGATCCAATTTCGAGGGGGTATTGGGGTGGACTACTTGCACTACTTCACCGACCGCGTGGGCGACACGGTCGGAGGAGATGGTCACATCAACTTCGCTTACAACCCATCGAAAGTCTTCAGCCTGGTCATCAACGACGTGTTCCGGCGTACGGTGAGGCCGTTCTCCGACCCCAACACGCTACAAGGCTCCACGATCAGCTACGGCCGGAACATCAACACCGCATCGCTCAACCTGGTTGGCCGAAGCAAGAGCCAAGTGCTCGAGAGCACGATTGGCTACACGAACAGGCTTGAGTTCTTCGACGCGAATATCTATGGGTACGGCAACAACATCAGCCATCGTGTGCCGGCAAGCTTCAGTTGGCTTTTCTTTCCGACCTCCGCTCTGGTGTACACGGTCGAATACACAAACCAGGAGTTCGTAAACCCTTCCGAGATAGCGACCTCGCCGACCTTGCTGTCCAAGAACAATCGCGTCTCGAATCTGATCGGATACAACGGTGCGATAACCGAACGCTTTTCGCTCACGGCGATGCTTGGATACGCGGCTGGCTTCTACAAAGTCGGACAAAACTTCGATGACGTCATCGCCCGCGTCGAGCTGCGCTGGCAGGCTCGACCCACGATCGGTGTTTCACTCAGCTACGACCGCGATATTGTCCCGTCCTACATCGGTAACTTCGTTCTGCTCAACCGGCTCCACGCAAAAACGACGTTCACGCTGATAGGCGCACTGCAATTGGGTTTGCAGGCCTGGGCTTCGATTTATAAGACTGGCCTGGCGCTGAGCCCGGATGGGACCTTGCTCGGCGACCAACCGTTCCGCAAAGGCACGCGGGTCTACGCTGGAATCTTTGGCGAGTACCGATTCACGTCCTGGCTCGCTCTGTTCGCCGACCTAGGCTACCTGGCGGACTTCACGGACTACCGTTACGTTGGGCTCAGTCCGACGCTGCTCGATCCGGTCGCCAACTACCAGAGATTTGAAGCATGGCTTGGTCTTCGCGTCTTCTACTGATCGGCGCGCTGGCCTTTCTGGCGTTTGGATCGTCCGCATGCAGCAAGCGCGGCGTCCAGGTGACCGAGGTGCCGCCGCCTGCAACCAACGACACGACACTCGGTCCCGGAGACGTTTTCTCGGTCCGCGTCTACGGAGAAGAGGCGATGACCGGCAGCCACCAAATCGCGCCCGATGGCACCATCAACTTCCCGCTGCTCGGTGCGGTTCAAGTCAGCGGCTTGGAGCCGAGCGCAGTCGCGCAAAAAATCCAGTCCGAGCTCGTCGAGCGAGATCTGCTGCGGGCGCCCCATGTCTCCGTTTACGTCGAGGAGTACGCCTCCAAGCGCGTAAGCGTGGTGGGCGCCGTGGCGAACCCAGGCACGTTCGCGCTCGCACCTGGCATGACGGTGGTGCAGGCGATCAGCATGGCTGGCGGATTTTCGTCGCTCGCCGACCGAGACGCAACCGTCGTCACGCGGCGAGTCGATGAAGAGATCATTCGCTACCGCGTCCCCGTCGACCGCGTGACCAAGGGCCAAGCAGCCGACATCGCAGTCGCGGCTGGGGACATCATCTTCGTCCCCGAGCGCATGTTTTAGCGGCTCAGAGGCTCCAGTAGACCTGGTCGCTCCGGAGCTCATCGGCGCTCAGCACGGACTTCACGTCGATGATCAGACCGCCCTGGCGAACGCTCGCAACGATTCGGTCGCGCTGGTCCATGTACTGCCGATGCGGAACGGCGAGAATCAAGCCATCGAGGTCTGCGACCGCGTCGAATGGCCTTAGCTCGATGCCGTACTCGCGAATCGCTTCTTCCGCGGATGCCACTGGATCGTGAACGACCGGTTCGATGCCGTATTCGCGAAGCTCCTCGATGATGTCCGGCACCCGGCTGTTCCTCAAGTCCGGCACGTCCTCTTTGAAGGTCAGCCCAAGGACGCCGATGCGCGCCCCCTTGATGGGACGGTCTTGCTTGCGGAGCAGCTTCACCGTTCGCTGCGCCACGAACTTGCCCATGTCGTCATTGATGCGGCGGCCCGCGAGAATGACTTCCGGATGATAGCCGAGCGCTTCGGCTTTCGCGGTCAGGTAGTACGGGTCGACTCCGATGCAATGCCCGCCGACGAGGCCGGGGGTGAAGCGTAAGAAGTTCCACTTCGTTCCGGCCGCCTCGAGCACGTCCCGCGTCGAGATGTCGAGACGGTCGAAGATGAGGGCCAGCTCGTTCATGAGCGCGATGTTGACGTCGCGCTGGGTGTTCTCGATGACCTTGGCCGCCTCGGCGACTTTGATCGAAGACGCGCGATGGACGCCTGCATCGACGACGGCTTCATACGCACGAGCGACGCGCTCCAAGCTCTCCGGGTCTTCGCCCGAAACGACTTTTATGATCTTTTCGAATGTATGAAGCTTGTCGCCGGGATTGATTCGCTCCGGCGAGTAGCCGAGCTTGAAATCCGACGATTGGCGCAGGCCGGAGGTTTCGGCGAGGAGCGGCCCGCACTGCTCTTCGGTCACGCCCGGGTAGACGGTGGATTCGTAGACCACGACCGCCCCGGGTGCGAGGGCGCTGCCGACGATTCGCGTCGCCGAGCGAAGCGGCCCGAGGTCGGGACGGCGGTCCGAATCGATGGGTGTGGGCACCGCGACCACGAAGAACGTGCAGCCACGAAGGTCCGCGGGGTCGCTCGTCAGCCGCAGGCTGCTTTCCTCGAGCTCCGCTTGGGTCACCTCGCCGGTCCAGTCGCGATGACCAGCCAGTGCGCTCACTCGGGCCTCGGACACGTCGAAGCCGACGGTGTCTTCGAACTTGCGGGCAAATGCCAAGGCCACCGGAAGACCCACATACCCGAGCCCAACCACAGCGATCCGTTCACTCATGACGACTGCACCTCCTCGCGGAACCACTCGGTCGTGTCCGATAAGCCGCGTTCCAACGGAGTCGGGTCGCCGAGCGAGGAAATCATGACGGAGGGGTCCAGAACCGATCGTTCCAAGTCGCCGGCGCGGAAGGCGCCGTCGTTGACGACAGCCGGCTGGTCGACGAGGCGTACCAGACGCTCGGCAAGCGTCCGCGTCGAAGTCCCAACGCCGGTGGCGATGTTGATCGTGCGGCCGTCGAGCGCGCCTTCGAACGCCGCGAGGTTCGCCCGAACCGCATCTCGCACGTACACGTAATCCCGAATGCAGCCGTCGTCCCCCGCGGTGGAGCGCGCATTGACTTGAATCGGATCTCCGCAAAGCAACCGCCGCAGGAAGATTGCGACCACGCCTGCTTCGCCGTGGGGGTCCTGTCGTGGCCCGTACACGTTCCCATAGCGGAGGATGGTGTAGCGCAGCCCGGTGGCCTGCCCATAGGCCCGCAGGTAGAGCTCGAAGCTCGCCTTGCTGCAGGCGTAGGGGCTCGACGGCCGCGCCGGCCAGCCCTCTGCGGCGACTTGGCCCGCTGGGACCTCGCCATACAGCGCTCCGCCGGTACTCGAAAAAACGAACCGGCTCTGGCACTCGAGGGCGACCTCGGCGACATGGAGCGACCCCAAGACGTTGATCTCG
Source organism: Myxococcales bacterium (assembly GCA_029862185.1). Classification (GTDB taxonomy): domain Bacteria; phylum Myxococcota_A; class Polyangia; order Polyangiales; family Houyiibacteriaceae; genus SG8-38. Next base: position 16,777 of record JAOTXX010000044.1, on the reverse strand, counting down.
GCGTCGCGGGCCGGCTCGCGCACACTGACCGAAACGCTGGCCTGCGCGGCGTGGTGGCTGATCGCGTCCGGCGCGAAGCGGAGCCCAATCTCCCGCAACGCGTCGCGATTCCGAATGTCGATCGGGTGAAACTCCACGCTTGGAGGAAGGTTCTCCATCCGGCCGGTGCTCAGGTCGTCGACCACGAGCACCTCATGGCCGCCTTCGAGAGCGGCTTCCGCGACGTGGCTGCCAATGAAACCCGCGCCTCCTGTCACGAGAATCTTCAAGCTCTCCCCGCGGGCTTAGACTCCCTGAACGCTTCGCCGGTTCGCGTAGGAGGCTCGCTGTCCAGGCTGTCGTCTTCGTATTCGGGCACGAGCTGCACCAGCGCCTGGCGTATCGAGTTTGGATTCACGGCCGTGCATAGCGCGCCGAGCGTGTCGAACTGTGCGCGAAGCCCAGGCAGGTGCGGCGATTCGTAGGTGCCCGTGAAAATCTTCGGGTGTGTCGTTCGCTCAATCCCTTCGCTCGTGTTCGAAAGCTCCTCGAACAACTTCTCGCCGGGGCGAATGCCGGTGAATTGGACTTCAATGTCCTTCTCGGGCTCGAGACCGCTCAACCGAATCAGGTCGTGGGCGAGATCGACGATGCGGACGGGCTGCCCCATGTCCAAGATGAACGTTTCCCCGCCCTGACTGAGCGCCGCCGCCTGCATGACGAGCTGAACAGCCTCGGGGATGGTCATGAAGTACCGGGTCATCTCGGGATGCGTCACCGTAATCGGGCCGCCATCCTGAATCTGCCGGCGAAAAATTGGAATGACGCTCCCCGCCGAGCCGAGCACGTTGCCGAAGCGCACGGTGGCAAAATGGGTGGCGCTGTGGGTGGAGAGCGCCTGCACGTAGAGCTCCGCGGCTCGTTTGGTCGCGCCCATGATCGATGTCGGGTTCACCGCCTTGTCGGTCGAAATCATCACGAAGCGCTCGACCGCGAGTTGATCGGCCAAGTCAGCGATGATCTGAGTGCCAAGGACGTTGTTCTTCACGGCTTCGGCTGGATTCCACTCCATCATCGGGACGTGCTTGTGGGCGGCCGCGTGAAACACGATCATCGGCCGGTAGTCGCGAAAGACCTGCGTGACGCGCGGCACGTCGATGATGTCGGCGACGCAAGGAACGACTTCGAGCTCGGAGAACCGCCTGGAGAGCTCGGAATGGATTTCGAACAGGGCGTTTTCGGAGCGCTCGACGAGCACCAGGCGGGAAGGGCGGTACGCGGCGACCTGACGACAGAGCTCCGAACCGATGCTGCCTCCGGCCCCGGTCACCATCACCGGCTGCCCGCGAACGAGCTCGCTCACCACCTCGGTCTGAAGCTTCACCGGCTCTCGGCGCAGGAGGTCCTCGATGGCCACTTCACGAATGCGGGAGAGGTTCACCCGCCCGCCAACGATTTCGTAGGCGCCAGGCACGATCTTCACCTTGAGGCCCGCCTCCTTGCAGCGCTCGGTGATGCGGCGAATCGCCGACCCTGGCGCGTTGGAAATCGTGATGAGGGCTTGAGTTGCGCCGTGCCGTTCGGCGACACGCAACAGCTCCTTACTCGTCCCTTGAACCTTGATTCCGTGAATCACGGCGCCCTGCTTCACTGGGTCGTCGTCGACGAACGCGACCGGGCGAATGCCGAGGTCGGGGCGGCGCGCGATCTCCTGCGCGATCAGGACCCCGCCCTGACCCGCACCGACGAGCAAGGTCGGCACCCGGGGCTTCTCCTCGCGCTTGTGCTGATTGCTCGCCAGGCGCTCCCCCAGCATTCGTCGAAGCGCTCGGACGCCCGAGAGACCGATGAACGCCAAAACGAAGTCGCCGAGCAAGACGCCGAGCGGAACGATGCCGTACCGTGCAATCGGAAAGCGGTCGACCAGCATCGGGCTTGCGAGGCGAAGCGCGACCAGTACCGCCGTCGCGGAGGAAATCGCGGCGAAGATCCGAACCGTGTCGCGAAGGCCGATGTAGCGCCACGAAAAGCGCGTGATCCCAAACCCGGAAAGGAACGCGTATTGCAAGAGGACCACGTAGGGCAGCACGATCATCAACTGTCGAAACATCAAGCCCGGCACGTCCCAGTCGAAACGGACGAGCATCGCAAGGACGAAGGCGAGCATTAGCACGGTGATGTCGATCAAAAACTGCGACGTTCGCGTCCGAAGCCGGCTAATCATTTCCGAGCCTCCAAGACGGAACCCCGATACCAATTCCAGAATTCTTTGACGCCCTGCTCGACGGACACCGTAGGCTCGTAGCCGAGGAGCTCTTTGGCGCGATCGATGTTTGCGTAGGTGTACTCCATGTCCGCGGCAGGCATCGGCTTGTCGACCAGGTTCGAGCGCTTGCCCGCCTGATCTTCGATGAGCCGCACGAAATCGGCGAGAAGCGTTGGTTTGCCTCTCCCAAGATTGATGACCTCGTAGCCAAGCGGTCGGTCGGCGGCGGCGAGAACGCCCTGGACGATGTCGTCGACGTACGTCCAATCGCGGTGCATCTGCCCGTTGTTGTAGAGAGGGACTTCCACGCCCTCGAAGATGTTGTCCAAGACCTTGTAGGCCATCATGTCGGGACGGCCGCGCGGTCCGTAGACGGTAAAAAATCGAAGCGCGGTGAAGTCCTGCCCAAACAGGTGGAAGTACGAATGGCCGAGGAGCTCGGCCGCTCGCTTGCTCGCCGGGTACGGCGCGAGAGGGCGGTCGGCTCGGTCGGTTTCGATGAAGGGGATCACTTTCGTCGGGCCATAGACGGAGGACGTAGACGCAAAGACGAATGGGGGGTGCCCGTGGCGCCGTGCAGCCTCGAGCAAATTCAGCGTCCCGACGAGATTCACGTCGAGGTAGAGCTTCGGGTCGTCGATGGACGCGCGAACGCCCGCCATCGCGGCGAGGTGAATCATGACGTCGAAGCCATGCTTGGCGCAGAGCTCCTCGATCCCCGCCTCATCGCGGATGTCCATCCGGTGAAAAACGAGCTTCTCCGGCTCGGGCGCCCTGCCGCGAACCTCCTCTAAGTTCGCGTGCTTACGGGCCGGGTCGTAGTAGTCGTTGAGGTTGTCGACCCCGACGACCATATCCCCACGGCGGAGCAGCGCCGTTGCGGCGTTGCTCCCAATGAACCCGGCGGCCCCCGTCAGCAGGATCTTCTTCATCTCCCCCTCGTGCCCGATGAGTATACGCCCTTGTCGACCCAAGTTGCTTGGAACGATTGCGCAGTCGGGAATACCATATCCCGGTGCAAGCCATGCTCTTAGCAGCCGGACTCGGGACGCGCCTCCGGCCGCTCACCGAGCTTCGCCCCAAGCCGATCGTCCCTGTCGCCAATCGCCCGCTTGCCGCGTTTGCCATGGATCACTTGGCCCTAAGCGGGGTGCGCAGCATCGTCGCGAACAGCCACCCCCAGCCCGAGCTGGTCGAATCGACCCTGAGCGCCGCATGTCCGGAAGGCGTGGAGCTTCGGTTTTCGCGTGAAAACAAGCTTCGTGGGACGGGCGGCGGCCTCCGAAAAGCGCACGTTCTGTTCGATGACCTACAAAGCTCGGTGATCGTCATGAACGGCGACACGCTCTTCGGCCCCGACCTCGGCAGGGCTCATGCGGAGCACCTCAGCCGCGGCGCTGTTGCAACGATGATACTGCGCCGCAGCTCCGAGGCCGAACGCTTCGGCGCGATCGGAGTCGACGCAAACGGCTGGGTGCGGAGCCTACTCGGCGCTCCGCACGACGACCGGGCCGACGAGTCGCTGATGTTCACCGGTGTTCACATCTTCGCGCCGGAGGCCTTTTCGGCGTTCCCGGAGTCCGGCTGCGTGATCCGGAGTACCTACCGGCAGTGGGTGGACCGCGGAGCGCCGGTGCTCGGCGTGATCGACGAGTCGCCCTGGGCGGACCTCGGAACCGTAGCGGAGTACCACCGGCTGAACCTCGCGCTCGCCGAAGGTTCGTTCACTTGGCCTGGCGTCGAGCCGCGCGACGGATGCATCCTGCCCGGCGCGTTCGAACCCTCCGCCAGCGTTCGCCGAAGCGTGATCGGCCCGAAGGCCGAAATTGCACCGGGCGTCCAACTCGACCGATGCGTCGTGTGGCCAGGCACCCATGTCACCGGCTCGGCGACCAACGCGGTCCTCACGCCCGAGCACCGAATCGAGCTCAGCTGAGCCCCATCACCTTGGCCAACACCACGGTAATGTTGTCCGGACCGCCTGCTTCATTGGCGCTCTCGATGAGCTTGTTCGCCGCGGTCTGTAGGTCTTGATGGGACCCGACGATGCGCTGGATCTCCGCGTCGGTGACCGGGCCGCACAGTCCGTCGCTGCACAGCACGTAGATGTCGCCGATTTCCGGACGGTCGAGCACTGTGTCGACCTTGACGGTGGACTTCATTCCCAGCGCTCGAACGATGACGTTCTTGAGCGGGAAGTTTTCGATCTCCTCTTCGGAGAGCCGCTTCATCTTGATGTAATCGTTCAGCAGCGAGTGGTCGCTCGTGAGCTGCTCCATCTTGCCGTCGCGGATTCGGTACACGCGACTATCCCCGACGTGTCCGATTAGCACACCGTCCTCGACGACGAGGATGCCGCAGACCGTCGTGCCCATGCTGTGCATCCGCGGGTCTTTTTGCGCGGCTTCGTGGATGCGAAGGTTGGCGAGCTTGATGCCGGTGATCAGGCGGTTCTCTTCGTAGCCCCGCGCCTTGTCCATCTTGTACGGCCAGGTCGCTTCCGCGTCCGCGCTGGTCGCGCGAAAGAACTCGCGAAGGGTGTCGATGGCCATTCCGCTCGCGACTTCGCCCGAGGAGTGCCCGCCCATACCGTCGGCCACGACGTAGAGGTTATCCTCCTCGGCCAGCATGAAGCTGTCCTCGTTGTGGGTGCGCTTCATCCCCACATGGGTGTCCCCAATGGCCAAGACCCGAGCCCGTGACATCTTCCCCTTCGAATCCCCCTGGATTATGAGATTAGCGACCCAGTGACGGCCAAGTCAACGAAAGCGGCCTATACTCGCCCCGAGGTGCCAAGCGAACCCGAAAACGAGCTTGCCTCGGTGATCGCCAGCACGCGCGAGCTTGTGCTTTGGGAGAAGAGCCTGGGCGCTCAGGGTTTTCCAGGGTCGGACCCGATCGTGACACAGCCGGGATCGGCCAGTGACCCTGGGACCTCCGACGCGGATCAGGACTGTTGGGCACGCCTGCAGGTTCTCGCCGAAGAAGCCGCCGCCTGTGAACGCTGCGAGCTCAGCAAGGGACGCACCAAGAGTGTCTTCGCGCGAGGGACGCAGGATACCGACCTGGTCTTCGTCGGTGAGGGCCCCGGCTATCACGAGGACCAGGAAGGGCTCCCGTTCGTCGGGCGAGCTGGGCAACTGCTCGACCGGATGATCACCGCGATGGGCTACCCGCGCGACGGCGTCTACATCTGCAACGTGGTGAAATGCCGACCCCCCGAAAACCGAACACCCCTCCCAAGCGAGGCCGCGGCGTGCGCGCACTTTCTCGTGCCACAGCTCGAGCTCGTGCAGCCGAAAGTGATCGTCGCGCTCGGCCGCTGCGCCGCGGAGAACCTGCAGTGCGTGCCACCGGCGGGGCCCTGGCGCGGCGTGTGGGGAGAGTGGCGGGGCGTGCCCGTCATGCCCACGTATCACCCGGCGTTTCTGCTCAGGAGCCCGCAGTTCAAGAAGCCAGTCTGGGAAGACCTGCAAGCGGTCCTCGGCGTGCTCAACCGCGAAGTTCCGAAACGCGCCCGCTAGCATAGCGGGGCGCGCCGCTGGCGCTGACGCTGGCGCTGATGTACCGTTCGTCACTTCATGAAGACGATCATCACAATCCTCTCGAGTGCCGCGGTCGCGCTGGCACTTTTCGCAGGGTTCGGCACGCAGGTCGAGGCGGGAGGCTGTTACAGCATCCGGGCCGAAGCCCAAGCAATGGAATCGCATTTCCGTCACATCGTGTACGTGGAAAACGACTGCGACTACTGGCTGCAGTGTTCGGTCTGGACGAACGTCGATCCCCAGCCGCCAACGATGCTGAGCGTCGGACCGGGGATGACGGAGAACGCTGAGACCAATGGAAGATCCAGCGATCCGGATCCGCGGGCGTTCGGGGAGTGCCGCCGGAAGTAACCGAAACCCGACGCCGCCCGCCATCCCTTCACATCAGCGCCGGCGGTAGTTGTTCCACGCACGAAAGAGCTCCCAGCCGCGCAACGGAACATAGAGGAGCTCGCCAGGATGCATGCGTGCTGTTTCGCGGAGTCGCGAGCCGTTGGAGCTCCCGCGTCGCAGATCGGTGAGCTCGCGGAAGCTCATCCCCGAGAGGAGCTCAGTCGGCGGCTGACGACCGGCTGCCAAATGCGCAATGGTGGCGCGACCGCAGGCCGCGCATCGGCCGCAAGGAGGTTCGGTCCCTTCGTAACAGGAGTATGCGTACTCCTCGAGGAGCTTTGGGGGCGTGGCCGCGATCAGCTTGGCCTTGGTCCAGTGGCTGAACGGTCGGCGAACGCGGTAGCCCACGCCAGGCTGTGCGACCCGCAGCGCCAAGCTCGTCGCGAGCGTGAACGTGAGCCGCTTGTCCGGGGCCCAGTCTGCGGGGGCCGACATGACGATGTCGTCGTAGCCGAGCGCCGCGGCCCGAACCGTCATGACGAGATTGCGCAGCGGCACCCAGCGGTCATCCTGTTCCTGTTCACCGAGCCAACGCATGTCCTGCACCGGAAGAAGCTGGGGAAACGAGGTGCGCAGCTTTCGGTACCGGTCGATTTCGGGATCGGTGTACTGCGAGCCCACGTCGAAGTAGACCGCTGCCGGCCGCCCCAGCTGATGCCAGGTGCTCAGGCTGTCGTAACCCATGCTGAGCAGCACGATCGTGCTCGGCCGCGCCGCACCGGCCATCGGTCAGTCGCCCCGGTACGAGCACCCAGAGGTGCAGGTTTCGCTCACCTCGATGCAGCTCAGGATGGGCAGCACCGGTTTCAAATGGCGCCAAATCCATTCAGCCAGGACTTCGCTGGTCGGGTTCTCGAGGCCCTCGATCTCGTTTAGGTAGTAGTGGTCCAGGCGATGCCGAATCGGGTCGCACGCCTCTTTGATTTCGGCGAAGTCGACGACCCAGCCAAGCTCCGAATCCGGCTCGCCTTCAACGCAGACCCGAACACGATACGAGTGGCCGTGGAGGCGCTTGCACTTGTGTCCATCGGGCACGTTTGGAAGCAGGTGTGCCGCTTCGAAGCTGAACTCTTTCCAGATCTCCATTCGACGGGGAGTCTGGGCGCTGCGGCGAGCGAGCGCCAGTGTCGGCGGCGGTGTCAGCGTCAGTGCCAGCGCCAGCGTCAGCGTCAGTGTCGGTGGCCGTGTCGGTGGCTGTGGCCCCGGCTGGGAACGGGGCGATTCGGGTGGAAGTCGCGGCCAATTGGGGGTCCGCCCCTGCACTCGCTATCCTTGAATCAGTAACGTGGCGCACAACTCGAATATGGACTTCGATACGCTCGAGCTTTGCTTGCGGGAAGGGATTGCCGGCAATGAGTATGCCGACCCTCGGGAGGCGCTTGGCTGCACGGCGGATACCGACGACGCCGAGGTTGCGCGTGCGCTGGTGCGCGTCGTTGCGGCTCACGACCTCGCACAAATGGGAATCCAGAGCGTTCGGCCCGAGGCTGCGCGTCATCCATCCGTACGCCCACCGACCGAGGTGACAGCGGACCCCTCCTTTCTCGGCCGACTGAGCACCAGTGGCGACCAGGGACTCTCGGTAGAACGGATCGATGACGTTCCCACGCTGCTTGCGGTGCTTCGTGCGGGGTCGAGGCGGCAACGCCGTGCCGCGCTTGCTCGCCTTCGGGAGCGGCTTGTGGACCGGCGCTTGCTGCAGAGCGATGAATTGCGCAAAGCGACTCAAACGATTTCGAAGCTCCGGGACGTCGAGCTCGGCTACGAGCTCGCGCAGCTGCGGGCCGAGCTTCCGGGCGCCCCCGGCCGCACGGCGCGTCAAGAACATGAGCAGTGGAAACGTTTGGCGCAACGCACCGAATTCGAGATTCGCGCGTTTTGGGACGGTCAATCGAGCGTCGATGCATTTCGTGGGCTGCCCGGCGACCAGCGGGCGCTGTTGCTGATGCGCGTTTCTGAGCTTTCCGACCTGGTCGTTCATCACATCACGGCGATCATCGAAGGCAGTGACGGCTGCGTACCCTTGGAATCGAGGATTGGGCTCATCACCTCGCTTCGCTTCGCCAGAGATCCGCGGCTCGTGCCCGCGCTGGTGGCCGTGCTCGAGGCCGAACGTGGCGAGTTGGTAGCGAGTGCCGCTCGGGTGCTCGGAGGCATGGACGACGCCAGGGCGCAGCCGGCGCTCGCGGAGCGCTTCGAACGAAGCTTCGTTGCCGAAGAGCGGATTGCCCTTGCTGGCGCGCTTGGGATGCACGGGGACCTGCGCGGTCTTAGCGAAGTACGGAACTTGCTCGATGAGGACCATCCCAAGCTACCGATCCAAGCGCTCGAGGCGATGGAAAGCCTGGGCTCTCCGGACAGCACCGACCTCGTGGCCAAGTTTCTCGACCATGCGGACGCGAGCGTTGCCATTCAGGCGGCGCGTACCTGCGCCCGCATCGGTGACGGACGCGCGCTCGACGAGCTGACCGACCGGTACAACGCCACCGCGGTGCCCGCGCTTCGCGCTGCGATCGAGGATGCCCTATCCGCCATCGCGGCCCGCATGGAGCTTCGGGGTGAGGAGGCGACGACGATCGACTGGTCCGAGGTCGGCATCAAGCCCGTGCCTCGGAAGGGCCCGCGCGATAGCCTTCCGGCGATCACCCTAGGCTGGCGCGACTACTTCATGGGGCGCCTGTGGCTTCTGCTTGGGCGCGTCACCTGGGCGATTGCCCGATTCGAGTCTGCAGCGGCTCGCCGCGACGACTGGGCCGCGCCGCTCATCGGCATCGGGATGACCTTTGCACGCCGCGAACAGTACGCCCTCGCATTACCGGCATTCCGGCGTGCGATTGAAGTCGACCGTCTGCGGATCGAACGAAATCCGATACTCGTCCGCGCGATGGCGAAGGCGTTCTTACACCGAGCCGAGCAGGTCGAGCGCGAAGGGCGCGACGATGTCGCGCGAGGCCTCGTCGGAGAGGTGCTGACGCTGGATCTTCGACGCGCGCCGGGCACCGTCCGCTTCGAGCTGAAACGCAAGCACGACGTCTTGAGGCGCGGGGAGCAGGAGAATGTCGACTCGGCTGCGTGACGCTGCGATTCGGCACCTGCGCTCGCTCGGCGCTGCGACCGGCGAGGGAGCGATTCGTCGACTCACCATGGACATCGAATTCGAAGGCCGTGTCGAGATGGTCACGCTGAGCCTGCGCGACGGCGAGCTGCAGTGCGTGTCGAGCGACGCCCGGAACGACGGTCCCCACGTTCTCGCGGCCCTCCAATTCGTCGCCGGGATGGAGACACGCGAAGACTCCTCGCCGCCCGGCACGCTCGTTTCCATCGCGGCTCAGTCGCCGGAGAAAAGTCCAGCGAGCGAGCTCGCCGATGCACTCGACGACCTGCTCACCGCGATCACGCGCATCGGCGTGGACAAGGCGCAGCACGCGCCCTCTGTCGACGCAGCGCTCGAGCGCCTGATTGGCGTGGCGCCCAAACCCACTCCGTCGGGCCTAGGCCGTTTCATCGGCCGCCTTCAACAAGCGCTCCGATCGGCTGAGATCCGGCGTGTCGCACGACTTCTAGAAGGCGCCTCCCAGCTTGCCGACACGCTTCGCGCCGTGACTCCAACCCCGGAAGCCGAGCAGCGCATCGGCGCGTGGCTTGGGGCGCGGCCCGGTGCGATGCCGGAGGTCGAGCTCCTGTACGACCGCACCATGGTCGAGGTCGGTCGCGAATGGCTGCTGGGGACCGAGCGGGCAAGCCTCGAGCGCCGGTATCTCATCGACACCCATTCGGGCAGCATCTATCGCGAAGAGCGCCTCCGAAACGCCAACGCATCGCTCGGCCCATGCCCGCGGCAGCTTCAAGTCGGCTTGGCCGAGGTCGAGTCCGGACCCAACCCTAGGCGAATCCGAGTGCTGCAATACGAGGTCGAGCCCGACGTCCCCGCCGAGAGCTGGGACCGCCTCCACCAAGTCGCGAGCCAGAGCTTCGTCGAGGTCACGGAGGAATACCGACGGACGCTACAGGCGAGCCCGTCACTGTCCGAGCCGTTCGCGCTCATTGCGCCATTTCGCATCGAGCGGGACGGCGTGTTCAAGGCCTTCGACGCCGAGGGGCATCAGCTCGTTCTCGATCGCTCCGAGCGTCGGGGCGCGGTTCTCGCGTTCTACGAGCTGCTCGCCCGTGGCATCGAGCCGTCCTGGCTGGCCGGGCGCCTCACCGACGCCGGCACCACCGTCTGCCTCACCCCGTTCGCGATGGGGACCTTCGACGGGAAGTATACCCGCCTCTGATTTCTACTAACGGGATCGCAAGCGGCTGCTAACGTGCCCGACTCGTTCCCGTAGGACCTCTTGGCACTCACCCACCGCCGAACAATGCCATCCGATCCCCAACCCCACGCAACCCCGCGGCGCTCCCTTCAGGCTCGGCGCCTGCCCTTGGCCGCGGCCAGCCAACAGCTCAGGCAGCTCGGCGCACTGCCCATCGATGGCGACTTCCACGAGGCGCTGAGCCGAGAAGGGCTTTGGCCGCTGCAACCCAGCGCGATCGACATTCTTCAGATCAACGTCGGCAAGCTCTGCAACCAGACCTGCCGTCACTGTCACGTCGACGCGGGCCCCGATCGAACCGAGGTCATGTCTCGGGAGACCGCCGCATCCTGCGTCGAGGCACTTCGGCGAAACGCAATTCCCACCGTCGACATCACCGGCGGCGCGCCCGAGCTCAATCCGAATTTCCGCTGGCTCGTCGAGCAGTGCGCCGCACTCGATCGGCACGTCATCAACCGCTGCAACCTCACGATCTTGGAAACCGGCCCACACCGGGATTTGCCGGAGTTTTTTGCGCGACACCGCGTCGAGCTCGTTTGCTCACTGCCTCACTACCAAGCGGCTGGCACCGACACACAGCGAGGGGACGGCGTGTTTGAAAAGAGCCTGCGCGCGCTGCGGCGCCTGAACGCGCTCGGGTACGGGGACGGCCGCTCGGGGCTTCGCCTGGTCCTGGTGACCAACCCGGTTGGCGCGGTGCTTCCGGCGGCGCAAGCGTGCTTGGAGGCGGAGTGGAAACGCGAGATGAAGCGCCTGCACGACCTGTCGTTCGACTCACTTTATACGATCACGAACATGCCGATCAGCCGATACCTGGATTGGCTGCTCGAAACGGGCAATCTCGAAGGCTACATGCGGCGACTGATCGAATCGTTCAATCCGCAGGCGGCGCAAGGCCTGATGTGCCGCACCATGGTTTCGGTTGGCTGGAACGGGCGGCTCTTCGATTGCGACTTCAATCAAATGCTAGATATCCCGGTGTCGGACGAAGCCCCCCGGCACATTCGCGACTTCGATCTCACCAAGCTCCAGGCCCGTACGATTCAGACCAACAGGCACTGCTACGGCTGCACCGCCGGCTCGGGCTCGAGCTGCACGGGCGTGACCGATGGGTCTCAATCCTTTTATGAACGACGCCTTGGCGGCTACGCCGACCATCGACTGTGACCACGCCGAAGTCGTCGCCTTCGCCGAGGAACATGCGGGAGCGAGCAACCTCGCGAGCGGGCGGTCCAACTCTACTACGCGGTTCGTGACGGCGATCGCGACGTCGTCGAAGAGACCCGCGACGAGGCCAGCTAGGCGCCGCGCTCGTCGCCGAGCTCGACCCGCGCCGGCGCATGGTCATCGCCGAGGTAGACGACCGCATCGGCGCGGCCCGGCATCTCTTCCCACATGAAGCGGGTCAGGCGCTCGAAATGCATGACAAAGCGGCGCACTTCGGCCGGCGTCATGACTTCGGGGCCGCTGCGCTCCGCCCGAAGGCGCGCTTCCTGTTCTTCGCGCCAAGCATACACTTTGTCGAAGCTCGGTGGGCGCAATATGAGAAGCACGTCCAGCTCGGCGAAGAGCGCCTGGTAGCGACGGCCGAGCTCGCGATTCACGTACCAGCGCCAGTCCCCGGCCGTGTCCTCCACCCGCTCGAGCTCGTTGACCGGCGCTTCGAGCTCTGCTGCGCGCTGCGGTCGCGCCCCCATGCACCATCCCTCGAAAATCACGAGGTCGCAGCGCCCCTCCCAAGGAGGCCAGTCGGCCACCCGATGGCGCTCGTCCTTGGCCTTGTCGAACCTCGGCAACGCGATCGGTCGGCCCTCCCGCAAACAGCGAAGCACGCGAATCCCGAGATCCACATCGTGCGTCCCGGGCACACCGCGCGTCGCCAGCAGAGGATGAACCGTCTGGGCGCGCTCGAGCCGCTGCGCCCGCGAAAGGTAGAGGTCATCGAGCGATAGGATCGCCGTGCGCAGCCCATGAACGCGCAGAACAAGCCGCTGCAGCAGCCGAGCCAAGGTCGACTTCCCGGTCCCCTGCGCACCATTGAGCCCGAGAACCAGTGTGCGATCTTCGACATGATCCGCGACCCAGGCCGTCATCGGCACATAGAAATCCGCGATCAATGCGTCCGACGGCCGAGGGATCCCTTCCTCAGAACACCAGGCCTCGACGTCGGCACGGATGTCGGGAACCGGCGCGCGAATACTGCCACCAAAGGACCGGGGCCAAAGCATGAGGCCTCTTATACCATCGCCAGCACCGACACTGACACTGACACTGACACTGACGCTGGCACTGTCACTGGCGCCGACACCCCCACTGAAGTAAACCTCCACAATGCCCGCGCCCAAGATCCGCATTCTCGTCGCGAAGCCCGGGCTCGACGGTCACGATCGCGGGGCCAAAGTAGTCGCGCGCGCGCTGCGTGATGCGGGCTTCGAAGTGGTGTACACGGGGCTTCACCAGACGCCCGACATGATCGCCGTGGCAGCTGTTCAGGAAGACGTCGACGCCGTGGGGCTCTCGGTGATGTCCGGCGCACACAACACCCTGTTTCCCGCCGTGATGGACGCCCTTTCGGCGCGCGGCGCCGACGACATCCTGGTCTTCGGCGGCGGGATCGTCCCGGAACAAGACCTGGAGGCTCTCCTCGCCAAAGGAGTCGGCGCCATCTTTACCCCCGGCGCGCCGCTCGATGAAATCGTCCAGTGGATTCACAGCCATGTGAAGCCCCGGTCTGTCGAGCTTTGAATCGCCTCCCGTAACCGCAGTAGCGCGCCGGCGTCACCCCGGCGGAAGGCCGTGACCCGGAACGACCAAGGTCTTTTTGTAGCCCTCGTAGTCGAAGAGGTCGCTGTGCTCGGTGTTGTGACACTGCAGGCAGGTAGACTCGGGCGTCTCGCGGAGAATACCGAACTCCTCCGGGTCCTTCGCGTGTGCGGCCCCAGGCCCGTGACAACTCTCGCACCCCACGTTCACAAGCGCGAGATCGAGATTGTGGGTCACCGTCGATCCACCGGGCTGTCCATAGCCGGTCACGTGACACCCCACGCAGTCGAGGTTGTATTCCTTATTGCGCTCCTGCAGCGTGCGATAGGCGTGGCCATGGGCGTGAGTGCTCCACCAGGCATAGGCAGGCTGGTGACAACCGCCGCACGCGGCCGACCCCACGTAGGCGATGTTGTCCGGTCCAAGCGGCGGAGGTTTGAGGTTCGCAAACGCGACGCGATTGGCGTCGTTCACGACCTTGTCGTGCTTGCGCATGAGCGCCTCGACCGCCGGGTCTTTCGGCGCCTTCTTCGAAAGGGGAATCCAAGTCGCATAGAGCGCGTTGCCGTCCGTGGACGGCGCGGGCCCATCCAGGGCCTGCCGCTCTTTCTGAAGTGCGGCCAAGCGGGCCCGCTGCGAATCGAGGTCCGCTGCGTCGACATCGTCCGACTTCTCCCAGGCCGCGATCTTGTCGCCTAGGTCCGAGAGCTGCGCGTCCAGACGGCGTGCGCGCTCGGCGCGCGACCAGTCGCTGCGATCGACGAACGCTTCGCCCTTCTTCTTCTGGTACACGTCGACTACTGTGAGCCCTTGGCCCTGCCGGCTCGCGTGCAGGAGCCAGGCACGCCCCGCTTCACGGGGCGACACCGGATCGTCCTCGTCGAGCCCGCCCTGAACCACCAGGTCGACGCCGTCGATGGCGCCGATACGATTGGCGTCACGGCGCGACCCGTCGACGAGGGCGATCGTCAGGTCGGAGTCTGCCTCCGCCGACGCAACCAGGGGCTTGACCGGGTTTCGGTCCGCGCCGGGACGTACACCAACGATGGCCAGGCGCAGGTCGCCAGCCTTCACGCGGAGCAGCTCGGCGTCGCGCCCCATCGCAAGCCAAGGAAAATCGGATGCCGCTTTCAAGGCCTCGAGGGTTTCGGATGGCTGCGCGCGATCGCTGCGGCCAGGCAGAACGGCAGCGACCTCCAAGCCATCGAGAATCCCCGCAAGGGTCTTGGCGTTGCGGCTCGCCTGGTCGACGCGCACCGGCTCGAGCGTGGCCGTGTCGAAGAACGTATCTCCGGCGATCAGAAGTACCACCGGCGCAGGCCCATCGCGGAGGGCTCGAATCTGAGCCGCAAGCCGGTCGATGCCTCCCAGTGGATCGCTCGTGCAGCCGCAGGGCTCGAGATAGCCCTTGAGGTCGGTGACGAGCGCGATCCGAACGCTGGGCGTTTTTGCGCCATCTGCCCCCTTGGGCTGGCCCCGGCTGCAGCCAAGGCTGAGGCTGAGGGCCAATACCGCAAGGAAGCAACGCATCCCATTGGTTCTAGCAACCGAACGCCAAGCCGCAAAAGACCATCCAGGGCGGCGGCTTGACGCCGAGGCAGGCTCTGACTAGCTTCCGGCGTCTTTTGGTGGGGCTCGACCCGCCGCTTACGAGGAATCCATGGTCAAGGTTCGACTGGCACGCGCTGGCGCCAAGAAGCGTCCCTACTATCACATTGTCGTCACCGATAAGGAAAAGCCTCGCGACGGGCGCTTTATCGAGCAGATCGGCACCTACGATCCAAGCCGCCCCATCGCGGAAGCCAGCGTCAACCAAGCGCGTCTCGACTACTGGGTCGGGGTCGGCGCCCAGGTCAGCGATCGCGTCCGCGATGTGGTCAAAGGGCACAACAAGGCCGTGGCTGCTGAAGCCGCCGCGTCTTAGGCGAGCACCGAAATGGCTGGAGACAAGCTGCAGGACCTGATCGCGTACATCGCGAGCTCACTGGTCGATGACCCCGACGCGGTCGAGGTGAACGTGGTCGAAGAAGACCGCGCCGTCGTTCTCGAGCTGACCGTGGCCCCTGACGACCTCGGGAAGGTCATCGGTAAAGAAGGCCGCACCGCCCGTGCGATGCGCACGCTTCTGGCTGCCACCTCGGCGCGCCTTCGCAAGCGCGCCATCCTCGACATCCTCGAGTAACCCTGTGCCCCGGCGGGGTACGGAAAGGCACCTGTGACCAAACGTGCCGAACCGGTTTCCTGGATCGAGCTGGGTGTCATCGCGCGGCCGCAGGGCGTGAATGGCGAGATCCGAGTCCACGTGTTCAATCCGCACTCGACCCTGCTCGAAGAGCTGGCCGAGGTCTTTTTGATCGGCGAAGACGGGGAAGAACCGGCGCTGGTCGAAATTCGATCCGCGCGCCGCGGTCCGAAAGCATTGCTCATGCGCTTGGAGGGCGTGAGCTCGCGCGAAGACGTCGAAGCGCTTCGCGGCTACACCTTGTGCATCCCGCGCGCGGTGTTGCCCGACCTCGAAGACGGCGAGTACTACCACGCAGACCTGATCGGCCTCGAAGCGTTCGAAGGCACCGAATCGATAGGCAGAGTCGTCGATGTCCTCGACTATCCGAGCGCCGAGTGCTTGAAGATCGAGCGCCCAGGTGGTTTCCTCGAGGTGCCGATGCTCCCGAAGTGGCTCGATCGAGTCGACGTCGAGGCCGGCAAAGTGCTCCTCAAAGACCTCGATGACATTCCACTGCAGAAGTCTCCCTGATGCGATTTGAGATCGTCACGCTCTTCCCGGAGCTCTTCGATGTTCTACGAACGGGGCTTCTCGGAAAAGCACAAGACGCGGGCACGATCGACGTCCAAGCGATCAGCCCGCGCGAGTTTACAGCCGATCGTCATCGCACCGTCGACGATTCCCCGTACGGCGGCGGCAGCGGCATGGTCCTCATGCCCACCCCAATCGCCGAGACCTTGGAGCATCTCGACGAAGCGAGGGGAGGGCAGCCCACCCACCGCGTGCTCCTTACCCCGCAAGGCGCGCGTTTCTCCCAAGCACACGCGCGTAAGTTCTCCGCGCTTGATTCGCTGACGCTGGTCTGCGGCCGCTACGAGGGCTTCGACGAACGCATCCGTGGGCTCGTTGACGAAGAGATTTCACTCGGTGATTTCGTCTTGCTCGGCGGCGAGGCGGCCGCACTGGCGGTCATCGAAGCGACCGCACGCCTGCTGCCAGGTGTCCTCGGGAACGAAGCGTCGGCGGCCGACGAATCCCACGCCGACGGCCTGCTGGAGTACCCGCAGTACACGCGACCCGAAGAATTTCGCGGGGAGACGGTGCCTGATGTTTTGCGCTCCGGAAACCACACGGCCATCGCCCGCTGGCGGCGAAAGGAATCGCTGCGCCGGACGCTCGAGCGAAGGCCGGACCTGTTGGAGACCGCGGCGCTGACCGACGAGGACCGCAAGCTCCTACAGGAGATCCGCGCCGAGCGCTGACACTGGCACTGGCACTGACGCTGGCGCCT
>JAOTXX010000112.1 GCA_029862185.1 Myxococcales bacterium | reverse complement strand
TGCCGCGCCAGGGAGGATTACGGGTGGGGGTGGGCGGGGCGGTGTAATTAAGCCTCCAAGCTCAGCAACCACCCCCCACCACACCCGCGGCAGCGCCAGCGCCAGCACCCCCGTCAGACCTTCAGCGCCAGCTTCCCCAGCTTCTCCCCGCTAAACAACCGCAAGAACGCCGACGGAAAGTTCTCGATGCCTTCGATGATGTGGTCTTTGGCTTTGAGCTTGCCTTCGGCCATCCATTGGGCGATTTCGTCCGCTGCCTTGCCGCAGTCTTTGGCGTAGTCGAACACCACGAAGCCTTCCATGCGGGCGCGGTTGGTGAGGAGGGCCATGTAGTTGTTGGGGCCTCGAAAGCGGGGGTTGTTGTACTGGCTGATGGCGCCGGAGATGACGATTCGGGCGTGCATGGCGATTTTGCTCAGCACGGCGTCGAGGATTTCGCCGCCGACGTTGTCGAAGAAGACGTCGACGCGTTTCGGGCAAAGCTCGCTCAAGCGATTGCGGATGTTTTCGTTCTTGTAATCGATGGCGCCGTCGAAGCCGAGCTCGTCAATCAAGTACGCGCACTTTTCCGGGCCGCCGGCGATGCCGACGACGCGGCAGCCTTTGATTTTCGCGATTTGCCCGGCAACGCTGCCTACCGCCCCGGCTGCGCCCGAAATGACGACGGTTTCGCCTTCCTTGGCGTTGCCGATGTCGAGCAGGCCGAAGTAGGCGGTCATGCCGGGCCAGCCGAGGACGCCCAGGTAGCCTTGGATCGGCGCCAAGGTCGCGTCGATTTTCAAGAGCTCCCTGGGCTTGACCACCGCAAATTGCTGTACGCCGAGCACTCCTTGCACCGAGTCACCCACGTGGAGCTTTGGGCTCTTGGATTCTATGACTTCGCCGACGCAGTTGGCCCGCATGACGTCGCCGACCTTCACGTCGTCGATGTAGGTCGCCCCTTCGTTCATCCAGGCGCGCATCGCCGGGTCGAGCGAGATGTGGCTGATCTTCACGAGCACCTCACCGTCGACCGGCTCGGGCACTGGCCCTTCGTCGAACGACCAGTTGCTGTCGTTGGGGAGACCCGCGGGCCGGGATGCCAGCCGCACCTGCTTGTTTGTCATGGTCATGCTCCTGAATTCAGAGTTTGGCCGGCTCAGGCCTCGGTCCAAATGCGTTCGCCCGGGATCCACTTCGCGTGAAACCCGGCCGGCACACGCGAGGGCAAGCGCACACGCGCCACGGGGCCGCGTTCGATTTGCCGGGCGTCGAGGACCCAGGCTTCGGACCGGCCGTCGCGGTTCATCATGATGGTCACGACATAGCCGTCGTCTTCGCTCTGCGCGCCGACGCGTCGGGCGTACGGAGACTCGCTGGCGAACCAGCCCTCCGGGTAGTCGTAGCGGACGCACGATCCGTCTTCATGGTCGTACTTAACCAGGGCACGAAACTCAACCGTGTGCATGTCGGCCGGAAGGTACTGATGGTACGAAAACCGCGTCTTCTCTCCGTAGAGCAGCGTGTCCGGCAAGCAGAACTCGGTGTTCAAGTCGTCCAGCTGCTCTTCTTTGCATTCGCCGGTCGCCAGGTTCATGCGCCAGCGCCGCAAGTGCGTTTGGATTCGAAGGTACGCGAGCATCGAGGCAAGCGGCCCGTCTTCGGGGTTTCGCCGAATCGACGGGTCGGGCTGAAAGCAGCCGTCCATGACGATCCAGTCGCCCTCTTCCCAGGCGTTCACCATGTGAAGCACATAGCCCGGCTCGAACTCGAACCAGCGCACCTCGTCGCTACCGCCGCGCCGAGGGATGACGCCAAAGCGCGAAGGGATGTCGCGATGGAAGCGCGCCACGCGGAAGCCGTGTTTTTGCAGGAGCTCCGGGTCTTGGAAGAAAGGGAAGTCGTGCAGGATGGAATAGTTGCGCGTGATGGTGATGTCGTGCGACGCGCGCACACCCGGCAGGTCGATGGGGACCTCGTGCACGAGCTTTCCGTCGCGGTCACAGACGCCGTAGGTCATGTAAGGCGGCGCGAAATCGTCCAGCGTGAACCAGACCATCTCCCCCGTGCGCTCGTCGACCTTCGGGTGCGCCGATACCGTCGTCCGCCGCTTGCCACCGAAGTCGTCGACGCCAGCAGGCTCGAGCGTGAGCGGGTCGAGCGTGTACGGTTCGCCGCACAGGTACCAGAGCGCGTAAAGCTTCCCGCTGTGCCAAACGACATCCGTATTCGCGGTGTCTTTGGCGCGCAGGTCCATACCCGCTTCATTGAGAGGTCCCATGATGCCGTTCCAAAGCGCGTGACCCGCCCGCGCTTCGTCACGAAGCCCCGCGGTGGGCACGAGCCGGCTTCGATACGATGCCTTCCCATCCCGGAAGTAGACCGCGTGCACCATCCCGTCGCCATCGAACCAGTGATAGGCGTTGCGAGGCTGGAACACCGCGTTCGGCCCGTTGCGGACGTACGCGCCCAATAGATCCTTCGGCAGCTCCCCCTCCACCTCGAGGTCGAACGCGCAGCTCTCGTGGACGGTGGGAGCGTGGATGCCGTGCAGGTAGGGGTTGTCGACGTTTTGCGTCCAGGTGGGCGCGTCGGAAGGGTCCGATGGCATCGGCGGGAGAGTACGTGAGGGGGGGCATTAGTGCCAGCGCCAGGGTCAGCGACAGTGTCAGCGTCAGCGCCAGTGCCAGTGTCCGTGTCGGTGCGCTATCGTGCGGCCCATGCCCGCGCCGACGCATCAGGATCCGGGACTTCTCTCCGATGACGTTGCGCGCTTCATCCCGTCCGGTGTCGATCCGTCGATCCTGCCTCGCTCCTTCGCGCTCGTCGAGCCGCTTCCTGCACGCGCGCCGGTCCCTGATTCCTGGTCTGTCGTTCCGCGTTTCGAGGGGAGCTCTAATCGCTACATCGCCACCATTCCCACCGATCCTCAGACGAGCCTCTACGGCACCGGCGAAGTCGCCGGCCCCCTGTGCCGCAATGGCTTCGTCACCGAGTGCTGGGCGAAGCAGCCGTTTCGCATCGAAAAAGATGGAAAGCCGGCGCCCCACTACGATGAGAAGTCGAAGAGTCTTTATCAGGCGCATCCTTGGGTCTTGGCAGTCCGCGGTGATGGAAGCGCGTTTGGCGTGTTGGCCGACACGACGTACCGTCTAGAGATCGATCTCCGCGATGGGATCAGGCTGGGCTCGGCGCAGCCCTTCCCCGTCATCGTGATCGACTGCGCGTCGCCGCAGGAGGTCGTGGAGCGCCTCTCTGACCTGACCGGCCGGATCGAGCTCCCGCCCCGATGGACGCTCGGCTATCACCAATGCCGCTTCTCGTATTATCCCGGCGCGCGAGTGCACGGGCTTGCCGAAGAGTTTCGAAAGCGGAGACTGCCCTGCGACGTCATCTGGGTCGATATCCACTACATGGACGCGTACAAGGTCTTCACCTTCGACCCGGCGGGGTTTCCGGATCCGAAGGCAACGAACGACTTCCTCCATCGGCTCGGATTCAAGTCGGTCTGGATTCTGGATCCGGCGGTCAAGGTCGAGGTCGGGTACTCGGTCTACGACGAAGGAGTTGCCGAAGGTCACTTCCTGAGCGACGCCCAGGGGCAGGAGCATCACGAGTGGACCTGGCCTGGCGATGCCGCCTTTCCGGACTACACGCGCCCCGAGACACGGGCCTGGTGGGCGAGGCTCACGGCCGAGTTTCTCGAGTACGGGATGGACGGGGTCTGGGTCGATCTGAACGAGCCGTCGCCGATTCTGCCCCTCGGTGCCGAGCTCCCCGAAGATCTGCGGCATGGCGGAGGCGCTGATATCCCGCCCGGAGTCCATGCGCAATACCACAACGTTTACGGGCTCTTGATGTCCAAAGCTACACGCGATGCAATGTGCAAGGCCCGCCCGAACCGGCGCCCTTTCGTTCTGACGCGCTCGAGCTACCTCGGTGGGCAGCGCTACGCGGCGACCTGGACCGGTGACAACAGCTCCACGTGGGAGCACCTGCATTGGTCGGTCCCGATGGCCTTGAACTTAGGCCTGTCGGGGCAGCCGTACTCCGGGCCCGATGTGGGCGGATTCGCCGGAACGCCTTCGCCCGAGCTCTTTGCCCATTGGATGGGCGTGGGCGCGCTCTTGCCATTCTTCCGGACCCACAACGCCTTGCATGGCGACCAAGAGCCCTGGTCGTTTGGCGAGCGGACCGAGGCGCAGTCCCGGTTGGCCTTGGCTCGCCGATACCGGTTGCTGCCCTACCTCTACACCCTCTTCCACGATGCGGCGACGATGGGGCGGCCTGTCGCGCGTCCGCTCTTTTTCGCCGACCCTGCCGACCTCTCGCTTCGCGAGGAAGACCATGCGTTCCTCTTGGGAGGTGATCTCCTGGTTCAGCCTCAGCTCTTAAAAGCCGATACGCACGCCTTCGCGGTGCCCAAAGGGCATTGGCGTTCCTTCACGCTGGCCGGCGAGGACCCGGTCGCCGACCCCGCCCATCCCGTCTTGCGCCTCCGCGACGGCGCCATCCTGCCCGTCGGGCCGGGGGGGCAGACCAGCGACGAAGCGTTTGAGGGGCCGCTCACCCTTGTCGTCTCTCTCGACGCCAAGGGAGCGGCCGTCGGGCGCCTCTACGAGGATGCCGGCGAAGGGTTCGGTTATCTTGAGGGAGACTACCTGCTGACGACATACCGTGCGGTGTTGAAAGATGGCGTCGTCGAGCTCGACGTCGCTCAGCAAGAAGGCCAGCGTCCGCGCCCTGCCCGTGAGCTGCACGTGGAGCTGCTGACCGACGCGGGGGTTGTCCGCGCATCTGAGATCGACGGGCAGGTTGTGATGGTGCAGCGCCGGTGACACACCAACCGCAGACTTAGTGATCGTGCTTCTCGAGGACCCTCTTCGAGAGCGGCCGCAAGAGCAAGCCGTAGAACATCTCCAAGTAACGCCTCGTCTCGTCGCGTTCGAGTGAGGAGATGTAGCGCCAAAAACCGTAGATGCGAGAGAGTTTCAATAGCGTCGAAGCGTAGAGATCCCAGTTGTAGCGCTCCTCGACGCGTTGGATGCCGCCCTTGGAGATCGCATCCCAGACCCCCGGTTCTTTTTCGCAGGCTTGGAAGAAGTCGAGCATCTTCTGCGTGGCGTCTCTGCCCTGGGTCGGGTCGATCTGGAAACCCGACTTTCCGTCTTGAATGATCTCGAGTGGGCCGCCGTAGCGGGTTGCGAAGGTCGGCAGGCCGCTGCTCATCGCTTCGATCACCGTGAGGCCAAAGGCCTCGAAGAGCGCGGGTTGTACGAAGGCGCCTCGCTGGTCGGCGACGAAGCGGTAGAGCTCTCCCACCTTGGTTTTATCGGTCTGCATTTCGATCCAGCGGACGTCGCCTTCGAGATCGTACTCATCGAAGAGCCAGTGCGTGCGTTCGATTTGCTCGCGCTCGTCGCCGTCGTTGGACTCCTCGGTGCGCAGCCGGCCGCCTACGATGACCAGGTTTACGGCCTCGCGCAGCTTCGAGTTTTGGGCATACCATTCGACGAGGCCGGCCATGTTCTTGATGCGGTCCAAGCGCGACATCGAAAAGAGCAAAGGCTTGTCTTGATTGGACAACAGACCCCGGTATGCGCATTCGGGCGAGCCGTAGACCATCGTTTCGATTTCTTGCCGGAGCTCTTCGAGACGATGCGACTGCTTGAAATACGGAAAGAACACTCGCGGGTCGGCCCCCGGCGAGACGATGTTGAACTTGGGGTCGAAGCAGTCGATCCCCGAAACGACGCGGTAGAGCCGCGGCAGAGAAAACGAGCTGTAGCTTTCGTACTGACCGATGCTTTCCGCCGTGCCTGCGATCTCTTGATAGGTGCTGGTGATGATGAAATCAGCCGTGTTCATCGCCATCAGGTCGGCGGTGTACTGCGCCGCAAAGTGATGCTCGGCCTCATGGTGCTGCCAGTGCAGGTCCGAGAGCAGGTATTTCGTCTTCTCCAGGGCGTGGGCGATGTTGCACTGGGTGACGCCGAGCCGATGGGCCATGAGGCTCGCCACGAGGTTGCCGTCGGAGTAGTTGCCGATGATGAAATCCGGCCGCGCGCCACCGAGCTCGGCGAGCAGCTCGTGCTCGGCGTCGACGGCATAGCGTTCGAGGTACGGCCAGACCTCGAACCGGGAGATCCACTGAGGAATGACCTCGCCCGAGTGATAGTCGCGAAACGGCACCCGAAGGATGCGCGCGTGCTCGGTTCCGAGGATCGGTTCGACACGCTGGTCGCAGGTCGTTCCGTCGGCTTCCGGAATCAAGCGCGACAGCACCACGATTTGAGGCTCGATGTCGAGCCCCTGCTCGTGAATCGACTCGCGCATCTCACGCTCCAAGGCGCGCACCTGATCGAGGATGTAGACGACCTGCCCGCCTGTGTCTGGCTTTCCGAGCACGTTTGACTGTCCGAAGTAACCGTGCGGCGAAATGATGGCGATCGAGAAAATCATCGGCATGCGCGCCAAAAAGCGTTCGAGGTTGCCCGGGGACGGCGCCTCGAGGATGTCGAGCAGAAGCTCCATCGTCTCGCGAATCCGCGTTGGCGCACGGCCCCACCCCGGCTCGAAGCCCAAGCGTCGAAGCGCGCGGCTGAGCTCGGCGCTTTCGTCATCGTGGCCTTCGAGGACGGCGAGCGCATTTTCGAGCGCCTCGCGGAGCTCGTCGAGGTCCCGAAGCGTCCCGTTGAGCATCAGTTGCTGTCCACCAACTTGGTGGACCTGCAAAAAATCGAACAGCAGCTTCTGACCGCGACCGCCGTCCATGAAGAGGCGACCCGACAAGTGCCGGTTCAGAAATTCGACGCCCCGACCGATGTTGCGCGGGTCTTTGAGCTTCGGGAAGCCGCGCTCGAACGGGCTCAGGTCGACCTCGAGGACGTAGCGCTCGCCCTGAGGAATCCCAGCCGCGATGCGCTCTCTGATGTCGAGGAACTCGGTCACGCTGAGCTCGCGACTGTGCATCTCTTCGGTGTTCACCTGCACGTACTTCCAACGTCCGACCCGCGCCCGCACTGCAAAACAGATGAAGGGCTCGTTGACGACGGCTTCCTGAGAGTGCCGCATGATCGAGGTCATTTTGGTGTCACGCAGTGGCGCACCGACCTCGGTGTTGGCGAACTGCTCGTATTCGTGCACGAGATCCGACCAAAGTAGAAACTGACGGTCGAGCGCCTTCAATCGCCTAAACAGGAGATAGATGGGTTCGCGGTGTGAGTGAAGGAGATCGTCGAGCGTCTGGATCATTCTTGTTCCTCGGGCGGGACTCGGATGTCCCCTAAGAAATCATACCAATCGATCCCCTCCAGGATTCCGCGTGCGTGAGGACTCTTAGCAAAATGAACGCGGGGCCGCCCGCGAAGCTTCTCGAGCTCCGGGGTGTGATTGCTCACGACCACGCCGAGTGTGTCCCCCGAAAGCATGTCCCAGTCGTTCCCTGAATCACCAGCGACCAGCAGACGCTGAGGCTCGAGGTTCCATTTGAAGCAAAAGAACCGAATCGCGAATCCGCAGGAGGCGCGGATAGGGAGCACGTCCAGATAGATCTCATGATCCAAAATGGTAGTCACCCGAATCCCCTCTTGGCGAATGCGGCGGCGGATCGCCTTGAGATTTGGTGCGCGCGTGGGGTCGAGCCGGTAGCGGAGCCGATACTTTGTTTCCGACTGGTGAACGCGGTCGAGACCAGGAATCCCTTGTAGCACCCGGTGCACTTCGCCCGGATCCCAGCGGTAGCGAATCTGGCGCTCCCAGGAGCGGTCCGGCAGCAAATGCGTTCCGTAGTGGAGCTCAGTTCCGGCGGCAGTGATGAGGACATCGGGAACCGGCATGTGGAGCTCGTCCATGAGGGCGAGCGCTTCGGTCAAGGTTCGCCCGGTCGCGATGCCGAAACCGACCTTGGCATCGGTGCTCTCCAGGCGTTCCATCAGCGTCGCCATGGCTTCGTCGTCTCCGGTCAGTGTGTCGTCGACGTCGGTGACGAGCAGCCTGTCCATGCCGGCAAGCTTGGTTTGCGGCCGATGGATGGGCACGTGGCGTGTGTCCTTCACGATCTTTCTAGCCTCTTCGACGTATCGACTGGCGTGGCTGTCCCAGGAGTAGTTCGCGTGCGCCGCGGCCAAGCCATCTTCGGACCAGCGGGACCAGCGCTGCGGGTCGCTCAGCGCGTCGCGAATCGCTTCACCAATCGCGTTGGAATCGAGCGCATCGACGAGAACGCCGTTGTCGCAAGTCCCGATGATGTCCTGTGGGCCGCCGTCGTTGGTGGCCACCAACGGCACGCCGGTGGCCGCGGCCTCAAGCAGCGTGAGGCCGAAGGGCTCTGTGAGCGCAGGGTTGACGAACAGCCCTTTCGTCTTGGCGGCAAGCCTGTAGAGCTCGGGCACATCGCTTGGCTGGTGATGCTTGGGATAGGCCACGCTGCCGTAGAGGTCGTAGCGATCGATCAGCGTGAGGATCTGAGTCAAGACGCGGCGCGGGCCGGCTCCCATCTCGCCGATGTCCTCGCGGTTTCCGGCAACGATGACCAAGTTCGCCATATCCCGGAGGCCTTCGGTTTCGCCAAACGCGCGGACCAGGCCTTCGAAGTTCTTCCGCTCGTCGGCGCGGGCCAGCGCCAGGACCATCGGCTTGGTCGGGTCCTTCAGGAAGCGGCCGAGCTCGTCGGCGATTCGCGGGCGTTCCCAGGCCTCGCCGGGTGGCGAGAAACGCGAAAGGTCGACGCCCGGCGGGATGACCTGCATGCGGTCGGGCTGGTAATGGTCGTAGAGCTCGTATTGCTCTCGGACCTCTTGGCGCGTGCTCGCAATGACGAGCGCGGCGCTTTCGAGCGTACGCTCTTCGGCTTCGATGCGATGTGTGAAGCGGTAGGTCTGCTCGCTGGCTTCGCCCTTGGCCGCGAGCCGGAGCTGCTTGACCCGGCCGAGTGAGTGGCCTGTGAACACGAAGGGAACCCCGAGGAGCTTCGCCAGACGCGAGCCCACGTAGCCGGCATCGGCGTAGTGCCCGTGAATCAGGTCAGGTGGGCGCTCTTGCATCCGCACGTAGCGGGTCAGCTGGTCGAGCAAGCTGTCGAGGTGCTCCCAGAGCGTTTCTTTTCGCAGGTAGCGCCGTGGGCCGAACGGTATGCGAACGATTTGGGCGCCGCGGCTGATCGGTTCGTAGGGCTCTGCGTAGATCGAATCGACGCGTTTGTCCTGAATCAGGCGGGTGATGACATCGACGCGCTCGACCTCCGGATGCTCGGAGAGCGCCCTCGCCTGATCGACGACGTACGAGACCTGTCCACCCGTGTCCGCGTCGCGGCCGAGCTCGATGTCGGTCGCGCGAACCAGCCCGTGAATCGTCAGTGACAAGACGTAGAAAGAGTGCGCTCCGGGCGCGCTGATCGTGCCGGCGCTGGTATCCGTCGCCCATTCGGTCAGGTGCCTCTCGTAGAGCGCAAAGTCTGTCGTGGTGGCACCGCGGATACCGCAGAGGTCCGCTGCAAACGCGGCGGCACGGTC
>JAOTXX010000126.1 GCA_029862185.1 Myxococcales bacterium | reverse complement strand
ACGGCATCTGGGCGGTCGCCGACGGCAGCCCGATCCCGATGCTGTTCGTGTCGTTCCCGTCGCTCAAAGATCCCGAGCACGACCCAGGCCCGTCCAACAAACACACCGGCCAGGCGATGGTGTGGGCCGATTGGTCCTCGGTGGCCGAGTTCGCCGACCGCGAGCCCGGCGAGCTCGCCGCCGAATGGACAGCCTTCAAGCAGAGCGTCGAGGCCAAGTTGATGGCGTTCTTCGAAGAGAAGTTCCCGGCGCTCGCGCCGCTCGTCGTCTACCGCGAGCTCGGCACCCCGCTTGCAACAGCAGCGTTCACCCGCCACGAAAAGGGCGGCTTCTACGGCGTCGAAACCACGCCGCGCCGCATGTTGTCGGAGGCGCTTGCCGCCCGCACCCCCGTGCCCGGCCTGTTCCTGACGGGCCAAGACGTCATGACCCCCGGCATCGCCGGGGCCCTTGCGGGCGGCATGCTCGGCGCCGCGGCGGTCGACCCTCGGGTCTACCGGAAGTTCGATTGGTGACGGCCATCCATGGACCACGACATCGTTTTGTTTGGGGCAACGGGATTCACGGGCAAGCTGGTGGCGGAGTACCTGGCGAGCCACCCGAGCCGAACCAGCTTCTCCTGGGCGATCGCCGGTCGCAGTTCCGAGAAGCTCGCTGCTCTGCAAAGCTCTTTGGCGGGCGCGGCTCCCGAGATCATCGTCGCGGACACCGCGGACAAACCATCGATTGACGCCATAGTCTCGAAGGCCCGGGTCGTGCTCACCACGGCCGGACCCTTCAGCAAGTACGGGGGTGACGTCGTCGTCGAAGCCTGCGTTAAGCAGGGGCGCCACTACGCGGATCTTTCTGGCGAGTATTGGTTTCAGCGCGCGATGATCGATCGGTTCCACGAAGAGGCGCAGCGCACTGGAGCGAAGATCGTGCACTCTGCCGGGGTCGACAGCATTCCCTCGGACTTGGGTACCCAGCTCGCCATCGAGCAACTGGAACAGCGCGGCGAGAAGGCCGCACACGTCAAGGCGCTTTTCACGGCGTACGCCGGCTCGTTCAGCGGCGGTACGAATCAGACGCTCCAGTCGCTCGAGCAGCTTCGTGAGTCCGGACAGTACGACGCGGCGTTCTACGACGATCCGTACGTTCTCGCTCCGTCGGCGGAGGGCAAGGTTGAAGGCGAGACCATTACGGGTTGGGACGAGACTCGGTTTGACCACGACTTTGGAAAACTTGGCATGCCGTTCTTCATGGCGCCGATCAACGCGCGCAACGTACGACGCTCCCTCGCGCTCAGTGGACGTCTTCCGTGCTCCTATGCAGAAGGGGTTTCCCTGGGCGCCTTGCTGAAGGCGGGTTGGTTGTGGATGAGCCGTGGCTTCGGGTACTTCGTCGGCGCACCGATTCCGTTATCTCCGAAGTCGGGTCAAGGCCCGCCGGAGTGGTTGCGGCGCGCGGGCAAGTTCCGCGTCGTTCTCAAGGCGACATCGGCAACTGGCGAGCACACAACGACGGTCGAAGTGCAAGGACGCGGCGATCCAGGCTACCTCGCCACCTCGAAGATGCTGGGCGAGGTGGGACTCTGTCTCGCGCTCGACGGCGACGAGCTTCCGGCAGGCGGAGGGGTGTTGACTCCCGCGCTCGCGCTCGGCTCGGTTCTGCGAAAGCGACTCGCGGCTGTCGAAAGCGGCGAGTTCATGCGTTTCCGCGTGCTGTCTGGGTAGCGGAACGCCACGGTGTATCCAGAAGGAAGCCGACGACCGCGCATAGACACGCCAACACATTGAAGCGCCAAGGTGGCGAAGCGGGTGTCTCGTGAAGCACGCTCAGGGTGGCAAGCAGTGTGGGGACGTAGAAGAGCAAGAGAGCGGCTGGTGCAGCGAGTCGCGCCCAGCGCTCACCGCGCCGAATCGGAAACGCGACGAGCAGCAAGACCAGCGCTCCGAGCGCCAGCCAGCCGCCGGCCGCAACTTCCATGAGGGCCTTGAGGAGCGTCTGAGTCGCAGGGCCGAGCTCGTCCCAATCCTTGCCCAAGGCAGCTGCGTGATACGGCATGAAAGAATCGCGAAACAAATAGATCACGCCAAGCACCAAGCTGACGACGGCCATGCCGGCATACAAGAAGGCCGCGACACGGTGGCGGCCCTGGAGACGCGGTCGCTGAGAAACCATCGCCACTACCCGTATGACCCCTCGCTCACGTGGGTTTGTATTCCCAGCTTTTGGAGGACTTGCAACAAGCTTTCCGGCCGTTTGGATTTTGACGCGTATTTGACGCGGAGATCTGGAATGGCCTGATATGGGATGACGGTCCCGAGCGCCGGCCAGTGCGATAAGTCTCAGTGATCGTTCGTAGAGTATCTCAAATGTTGGAGTTGACTGAAGCTAAGAAATTGGTGGTTGTGGAGCTCATAACCCGAAGGTCGTCAGTTCAAATCCGGCCCCCGCAACCAACGAAGTCGGGCACTTAGCGAATGGGCTAGGTGCCTTTCTTTTTGCTCGGTGCCACGAGGGTGCCATCACGTAGCGCGAACATGGTGGCGCATGCACGGGAACGCCACGTTTTCAGTGGTCGTTTGTGTGCTCCCGTGTTCGCTCGACATGTTCGCGGGAGCCCTTCTGAAGACCTTCAGCGGCGAGCGAGCACCTTGACCCGCAGGCCTTTGGGCTGCGTGAAGGGCCGGGCCACCGCTCGCACCGTTCGCCCGGCGGGCGCGACCTGCAGGTCGAAGTTGTTCACCCAATAGGAAACCATTTCGACGGCCACCAGCTCGCCGAGTACGGCGCCGGTGCAGCGGTGGCTGCCGCTCCCGAACGGCAGAACTCGTCGCCTCAGAGGGCCCGACTGCGGTGCGAAATAGCGCGTCGGATCAAACTCGCTCGGACGCTCGAAGACTTCCGGGTTGAGGTGGTCGCTCGCGATGACGACCAGGACTTCGTCACCCTTGCGAATCGAGTAGCCGGCGAACTCGAAGTCCCGATCCGCGACACGAAGGACCGCCGTACCCGGTGGGTTCAGCCGCACAGCCTCGAGGAACGCTGCGCGGAGATACTTCTGCTTGGCCGGAGCGACCGGGCCGGAGGACTCGCGAGAAAGCTCCTCGAACTCCTGCCTCACCTGAGCGAGGTGGTCCGGATGGGCGAGGAGCTGGTAGAGGAGAAAGGAACTGGCCGACGCGACGGTATCGAAGCCTGCCAGGTAGGCGCTGTAAGGCACTGCGACGAGATCGCGATCCTCCCAGCGCTCCCGCCCAATGGGAGGTTCGAGATCGAGGTAGCGTCCCACCAGCGTCGCGGCGCGCTCGGGGCTCGAGCGAATCCGGGCGACCAGATCCAAGAAATGCGAACGCATGCGCTTCTGGACAGACCTGTAAACGGGATTCCGCAAGACCCATGAGGGCGCGTGCCCGAACGTCGCCCAGATCAGGGTGTGCACGATCAGGGCCAAGTCCTTCTTGCTGAATGGAAAGGGCTCACCGTTCAGGAGAACCGACAGGACGTCGACCGTTTGAACCTGGGCTTCGTGAAGCACGTCCACCTGATCGCCGGCGCGCCATCCCGCGGTGTGTTCAGCGAGGCGGCTCTGGATGTCCACGCGGCGCTTCGACTCCAAGCTCGCCGTCATGAACTCGAGATGCGCTTTTCGGAACATTCGGTGCTGGGGGCCGTCGAAGGTGCTGGGGAGACAACTGCCCAGCTCCCCGTCGAGCACGTGCATGGACTTGCTCGTCCGCAAGCAGCTGCCTGCTTCGAGCAGTTCGATGGCCTCGGGTCCACACAGACAGGTCATCTCGAGGTTGAACATCCGGAGGCGAAACGCATCCCCGTACGTGGCGCGACTCTTCATGAGGAACGGGAGAACATCTCCGAGGAATTGCCGGACCGGGCCAATGAACGGCACCGACTTCACCAGTGGTGGACGGCGCTTCTCGATGGGACGGCGTGTCTCGGTTGGAGTTGGCTCGTTTGCAGTCGTGGCGGTCAAAAGGGGCGCCTCCATTGGCACTAACAGTTGTTAGGTTGAACCTAACGTGTGTTACGGTAGTCTGCAACGCAATGATTTCGAAGGGTTCAGCGGCTGAAGTGGGTCTCGCGAGGACGACGACAGACGCCGCCACCCGGCAGCGCCTACTGCGTGAGGCCGCTCATCAGTTCGCTCGCTTTGGCTACGATGCCGCGTCGTTGCGCAAGATCGCCGAGCGTGTCGGGATCCGCGCGGCCACGGTTTATAGCCACTTCCCGGAGGGCAAGGCCCAGCTTTACGAGGAAATCCTGGCGACGGTGTCGTCCACGCTCACCGAGCGGATCGCCCATCGCTACGGACAGAACACGGGACTGTCGGCTGAGGACGTGATCGTTCAGATGTGCGCCGCCTTCTGGGACTTCTGCCAGGAGCACCCCGACTACGCGACCTTGTTGCTGCGCGAGACCTTCGACGCCGACAACTCCACGCTGGTGGGCGAGGGCGGACCCGCGCGCGAGGTCGTTGCGGCCTGCATCGGTTACGTGGTGGCGGCGCAGGCGCGAAGCGAGCTGCCCGCCTTCGACGTCGAGGCGTTTTCTCTCTGGGTGGCGAGCTACATGCTCAGCTATCACGGCGCGCCGGGGCTGCGGAGCAACGTGCAGCGACGGCCTTGGAGCCCGGAGCGCGCGCGAGAACAGTTCGTGGCCATGGTGAGGAACTTGCTGCGAGGCGCGATGGCTGGCGGCTGAGCGCACCGCTGTGCCGTCTTCGAGGCTCTTGATGCGCCGGGCGATTTCTTCGCGTCAGGCGGCCTCGACTAACGGTGAGGGCACATCGCCGAAGTGGTGGAGTCCACCTGCGGCGAGGTTTCGCGATGCAGGGCGACGAGTTTGCCAGCGAGTGCGACGATTCCATTGTGTTCTTCGACCAGCTACGCAGCGACCACCGTCTCCATCGGCACCCCAAAGTCCACGGGACAACGCTGTGCGTAACGGCCCCCCCCAACCGCAAAACCAGCCCGCCGGTTTCGGCGGGCTTTTCTTTCCTTGGAGTATCTCAGAAGTCGGCCCCACCGACGCGTAAGGCGGAGTACACCAGGGTGGCTGCACCCCAGTAGACGAAGAAACCCCAGTAGTACGTGAAGTATTTGAGTGGTCCGCGGGAGGGATAGACGTATTCCTTCTCTGTGAACCACAGGATGATGTTGATGTAGAGCGAGATCGTCCCCGCGGCCCCAAAGAGCACGTACCCCCAGGCCTCACTGAGACACACTCCCACAACGCCGGCCACGAAGAGCGGGACAGCAACCAGCCAGTCAGCCCAAGCGGCGCCCAGCGCGAACCGGACATGCGTCTTGTCCCGCCAGTCTTCGTCCTTGCCGATCACCCACTCCTTCGACCGAGCGCTGTGCGGGCTCAACAGAAGGGCCATTTGCACAGCTGTCAACGGCCCCAAGGTGATCACACCCCAGATGACGAGTACCCATGTGATAACTGTTGGATCCATCGCGTGCTGCCTCCCAGTCCCAATCTGACCTGACCTTCACGATCGTGCCGAGCCGCCGACGTAGCCGCGGCGACGCCGTCTGTCCGCGTCAGGGCTCTTTCGGAGTAGGCGATGCGGCGCTCGTCTTCCGTGCACGCTTTGCGGCTTCGGCGAATCGCTTCGCCTCCTCGAGCCAAGCCAGTCGCTGCGCGGGCGTAAGTCGGAGCCACGCTCTTCGCTGCTCTTCCACATGCGCCTTCCAGCCGTTCTCACGCGCCATCTTCATCGTCCTTCACGGTAGCACGGGCTATCGCGTCGAGCTGCGCGATGTCATCCACATCCTTCGGTCGGCCTACGTTCGCCTTCAAGGCACGCAAATCGTCGATTCCAACGACGTGCACGGTGGTGCCGTCGTCTAGCAATGCATCCAGCCGGCGAGACCAAGCCGCCCCGAAGTCGAAAGGCTCCTCGACGAAAAGGTCCACTTCCGTGCCGGGATAGCTCGGACTCCACAGCGAAAACACGGTGAGCCCCTTGTCTTCCCGCCAGCTTGCGCGAATGTCCTCATCCGCGAAGTCCTCTGCTCGTACCGGCGCGCGAGGACGATAGCCCAGCGTTTGCAACGCAGCGATAGCCGCCGAGGCGTTCGAGGCGGTGAGCTCGACAACCAAATCGAGGTCTGCCGTGAAGCGCGGGTATCCGTGAAGGACCACCGCAACGCCGCCCACGACCAAGTACCGAACCTCGGCATCGTCGAAAGCT
Source organism: Myxococcales bacterium (assembly GCA_029862185.1). Taxonomy (GTDB): domain Bacteria; phylum Myxococcota_A; class Polyangia; order Polyangiales; family Houyiibacteriaceae; genus SG8-38. The sequence goes on along the minus strand of JAOTXX010000126.1, from coordinate 984 downwards.
CGAAAGATGTCGGTGAGGGCTCCACCTGGCACGGACCTAGCCTATCACGTCAGGGCGCACGCCCACCGGTACCTGTCCGCGAACCGTTCGAGAATCGTCGGAATCAGGTTAGTCGCAAGCTGTTCGATTCCAGGCGCCCTGTGGCCAGGCGGCAGCCCTACGCTCAAGGCACTTCGTCGAAGTGGGGGAGTCCACTTGTGACGAGGTTCAGCGCTGGATGGCGATGAGTTTGGCAGCGGGTGCGAGAATTCCATTGGGCTCTTCGACCCGCTACGCAGCAATCACCACCTCCATCGCCACCCCAAGCTCCACCGGACAACGCTGTGCGTAACGGGCCCCCGCAGCCAATGAAGTCGGGCACTTAGGTGCGCAATTCAACACGCACGTGCACGGGCGGGCGCGTGACTAGAAGGAGCTTTGTGCTCCCCTCAAGCGCCTTTATAGTGCGCGCACTGGATGTCGGATCGAGTCGAGTTCAAGCGCGAGATCGGCCTGTTCATGGCTGTGATGATCGGCATTGGCGCAATGATGGGGCCAGGGATCTTCGCGCTTCCGGGTGAGCTCGCCAAGATGGTGGGCCCGCTCGGCGTCGTCGTGTATCTGGCGATGGGCGCGGTGGTCATCTTCACCGCCCTCAACTACGCCGAGCTCGGAGCCGCTCTCCCGATCGCAGGCGGCGGTTACTCGTTCGTGAGCCGCACGCTTCCCAAGCCGATTGCCTTCCTGACCGGGTGGTTCTTTTGGATCGGCAATGTCGCAGCGTGCGCGATGTATGTGGTCATCTTTGCGCTCACCATCCGCGCCTACTTTTGGCCGGAAGCGAACGTCGCACTAATCGCACTGGTGGCTACGGGAGTTTTTGCTGCGGTCAATTTGAGGGGCATGTCCGAGGCGCTGATGATCATCACGGTCATGAACCTGATCGAGTTGGCTGTGCTGATCGGCATTGCGATCATCGGCGCCTTCCAGATCGAAGCACCCAAC
>JAOTXX010000043.1 GCA_029862185.1 Myxococcales bacterium | reverse complement strand
CATCAACCAGTTGGCCCGTGATTCGGGTGCACATTCGCTCGAGCGCACGATGCGCCGGGCCGGCGTAGGCGTCTGTTCCCAGCCGATCGATGAGATGCGGGGCGAGGCGCCAGCTCAAAGACTCATACAACAAGACGTTCAGCACTCGTTGTGGGTCGTCGGAGAGCAGGTCGGCAAGCTGAGCGGCCAAGGCCCTGCGACTCCTGGTTTCCTTGGCGTCACGCGTCTTTTCGAACGCTTCGATGCCTTCGAGGAGCTCCTCGCGATCCAATACGGTAGCGCTCTGCGCAAGCGTGTGTAGCGTGGTGGCATCGACGATCTCGTCGGACTCGGGCACGACGGTGCCAACACGCAGACTCCTCGCAAGCTCACGGACGTAGCCATCGTGCAATCGATTTATCAACCAAACGGCAACGAACGCCATGACGCCCGCGATCCCGAGTATCCACGATGTTGCGACCTCCAACGTCGCCGTCATTCCGACGATCCCCATCACGATCAGACTCCCGGCAACGTAACCGATTCGATTGCACGCGATGTCGATGAGCGCCTTCGTCGCCCGTTTCTTGCGCAGGGGAAGCGGCAGGTAGAGGAGCTCGTAGCCCGAACGAAAGACTGAGCTCGAAAGGACTTCCTGTGAGCAGCGCGCCAACGTGGCCGTCCATAGCCGCGTCCATGCCGCGCCGAAGGCAGCGCTCAGCCCAACGGCCAGTGGCAAGAGCGCCATGGTGCGGCCGAGGCCGACCTTCTCGAGCAGCGGTTTCGTGACGCCCGCTTGCGTCAGGAACGTCAACACGGCGGTCGCCGTGTAGTACGCCGTGAAGAACGACAGCAGGCTTGACGCGTCACCGAAGCGAAGGCTCGCCTCAGTTTTCATCGCATAGCTGACGAAGACGCCAACACCGCCAAGCAGCGTCACGGTGACTGCGACTTGACTCAAATAGCCGTCCGCACGAATGGTTCGGAGCCCCGTCCGCGTGTCGATGTCGGTGGTACGCGGAGGTTGCGTCGACCCGCCCACGTTCCAAGCCCCAACGGCGACGATCGCACTGAGGGATGCGAGGCAATAGAACAGAGTGGCGAGCTCGAAAACTTCGTTCAGAATGAGCGCGGCGATCCCTCCAAGCACCCCACCCAGCGCAGCCCCCGTGTGGACGCGTGAGACGACGGCTTTCGCGTAGTAGGGATCGAATCGCTCGTTCACCACGCACGAGAACGCGGTCGATACGAGAGCCCCGACCACGCCGACATGCATGTAGGCCAGCGCGCCTATCGCCCTCGGCGCTACGTCCACCAACGCCCCTTCGACGACGAATAGCGTGCCGTTTATGCCGGAGACTATGACGGCGGTCGCTCGCGGCCCCCAGCGCGGCATGACGCGGGAGATCGAAAAGGCGGTCGCCAGGGACAGCCCAGCCGCGCCCAGCATCGCCTCAGGCAAGCGCGAGGCGTCGTTCGCCGACAAGAAAAGAGTGTCACGAACCGCTCGCCCGGCCACGGCTTGCGCCATCATCGGAATCGTCGTCAGGATGGCGATCGAGGCGGCACGCTCACGCGCTCGCTTCATGGCGCGAGTGTAGCCGATGTTTGTCGGGCTGTCCCGCCGCGCGGGTGCTATAGGCCGCTAGATGGTCCTCTCGAGCGCATGGGTAGATCGGTCTGAGGCGGGCCGCAAGTTCCTACAAAGACGCGTAGCGTCGTACGGCTTTTTCGGAGCGAGCCTCGGGTTCTTCTTCGTCGCGGCTCGCGTGGTCGACTGGATCGCGAGTCCCGACCCAGGCCGGTCGCCCACGCATCCCTCGATGGTGTTCCACGTGCTCGGCGCGTCCGCTCTGCTCTTGATCTGGCTGGTCTGCCGTCGGCGCACGCGTTCAATGGCATTCATCAGGACCACGGACGTCCTGGGGACCTTTCTGGCTTGCATGTTCTACGCCATCATGGGCCATTCCCTGCCTGCAGGGATCCAGCCAAATCTCGTCATCCTCCTCGTGTTGAGCTTTGGCCTCACCGCGCGCGCAATCTACGTCCCGAGCTCGTCGGGGCGCACCGGGATCCTCACCGCAGTCTGCGGCATCCCTTTGCTGATCGTCACTTACCACATCTACTTCACCATGGATCTCGCGCCGTGGGAGGAAGTATTTCCGGCAATTGCGGGCGAAAGTAACCGAGCTATCGTGAGGCACGCCGTTTTCTGGACTGCGGTTTGGTGGACGTGCACCGTCGTCGTGTGCACAAGCGCCTCCCGCGTCATCTACGGCCTTCGCCGGGAAGTGCACGACGCCAGGGAGCTCGGCCAATACACGTTGATCGAGAAGCTCGGCGAAGGTGGAATGGGCATCGTCTACCGCGCGGAGCACGCCATGCTGCGAAGGCCGACCGCGCTGAAGGTTTTGCCTGCTGCAAAGGCCGGCACGAGTGCCATCGCGCGCTTCGAGACGGAGGTGCAAGTGACTGCGATGCTCACCCATCCGAACACGGTGACCATCTTCGATTTCGGGCGCACCCCTGAAGGTATGTTTTACTACGCGATGGAGCACCTCGACGGAGCCACGTTAGCCGACGTCGTGGACGTAGACGGGCCGCAACCTCCTGCGCGCGTCGTGTGGATTCTGAGACAAGCAGCCGCCGCATTGTCGGAGGCCCACGCGCTCAACCTCGTTCATCGAGACATCAAGCCCACGAACATCATGTTGCTGAAGGAAGACAGCCACGCGGACATGGTCAAGGTGCTCGATTTTGGTCTCGTGAAAGAGCTAGAGCACGCCGATGGCTATTCTCCCACGGAAGCCGGCGCGATCGCCGGGACCCCGCAATACCTCCCGCCCGAATCGATCACCGCTGCGGGCAGCGTGGACGCACGCGCAGACATCTATGCGCTTGGGGCCGTGGGGTACTTCCTGCTGACAGGATCGCACGTCTTCGATGGCGCCACCGTAATCGAGGTGTGCTCGAACCATCTGCACACGGAACCGGTGCCACCTTCCGAACGAGTCGGGCGCGCGATCCCCCGGCAGCTCGAAGCCCTGATCATGTCGTGCCTAGCCAAAAACCCCGACGATCGACCTCAGAGTGCGGACGAGATGCGCGTGGCCCTGGCCTCTTGCGCGGGTGTCGGCGAGTGGACCGAGGCCGACGCACGTTCCTGGTGGGCGCGATACGGCTCCGCCATCCGGAAGCGCCGGGACCAGAGCAAGGTTTCGTTGTCCGGAGTCAGCATCGGGGTCGACATGCGCGCTAGGCTATTGAAAGCACGTCGCCGTCTCGCATCCTGAGCCGAGTCTAATGTGCGCGCGCACTCTCCGGTTCGATGTTGCGCGCCTCCTCGATCGCCCCCGAGAGCTGCGCATCTCGGGGGCTCCGGCCGCGAATGGCAGGAGCAGCAGGCTCAGGAGCACCGTGCGCATCCGCTTACCACTTGAAGATGTCCTTCAGGGCGTCCTCGAGCTTGTCCTCGACGTCTTCTATTTCTTCTTTCGGCTCTTCTTCCGCCGCCGGCTCTTCCCCCGCAGCGGGTTGTTCTGCTGCTTCCGGCGCTTCTTGCTTGTCGCTGCCGCCGAGCAGCTCGTCGAACACGCGCGTCTCGAGCTCCTCCTTGACTCGCTCCTTGAGCATGCCTTCGACATCGGGCTTGATCGAAGGCTTGGCCAGCGGGCCCGTCATCCTGAGGGGGATGGCCGCACGCGTCAGCTCATTGAGCCCATCCGCGCTGACGCCCGTCGCCAGCTCGGGCTTGTTGAGCACACGCACGCTCATCCCGTAATCCAGCGTCGCCGCCACGAGGTCGACCTTGCCCTTGCCCGTGATGCTCATGAACGGCAGCTCGGCGAGCAGGTTGTCGTTCCGAAACACGCCGTCGGTTACGGGCCCCGACGCGGTGACCCTGCTGAATCGGGTCCGCGCAGGCAGCACGGGCTCGGGCACCGGGCGCTGTCTCACCAGGGCGTAGGCGCGGCGCAGCTGGTACCAGATATCGACGCCTTCGAACGCGCCCTCGATAAGCTCGAACGACATGTTGCCCGCGAGGCTCCGCTGTACCGCACCGAAGTCGTCGCCGCGGCCCGTGAGCCGGAACGAGCCGTTGATCGTGCCCGTGACCCGCTCTTCGTCGAACATCGCTTTGGCGAGCGCGCGAAGCTCCACGCCGCTGATGTTCTCCTTGACCGACAGCACGGGCGTCGCGCCCGACGCATCGATGCGCACGTCGCCGCTGTACGTGCCCTCGTACAGCGTCGCGGAGGCCGGATGGATGCGCAGCCTGCCGTTCGCGTTGTTGACGCCAACCTTGACGTTCTTGAAGCGCATGCTGCCGAGCAGCGCCTCGCCAACCTTCAGCCTGCCGTGCGCCTTGAGCAGGCGAATCAGCTTGGCCGGGATCTCGACCGACGCTACGTCCGGATCGGCCTTGGCCGCGTCGGGGTCCGCCGGCGCCATGTACCGGCTGAGGTCGATCCGGTCGGCCTGCAGATCGAAGCGATACCTGCCGCCCGCACGGCGCGGGATCGACAGGTTGCCGCTCAGATTGGTTTCGTCGAAGGTCAGCCTGACGCTGCTCAGCGCTAGCGCGTTTGGGGTGAACTTTGCCTTCGCATCGAGCCTTGCCTTGCCGAGCGCGTTCGGGTCCGCGGTCGCCGGTGCCTGGATGTTCAGCCGCTGCATCAGCTTGCGCGGCGAGAACGCCGCGACGCTGATCGTCGCTGCCGGCGTCAGGTCCCCGGCGTAGGAGAACGGCTCGACGCTCGCATCGATGTCGATGCCCAGCAACGAGATCTCAACATCGCCGAGCGTCACGACCTTCTCTGCGGTGTTCGCCTCGAGCCGCGGCGCCGCAAACCGTAGCGTCGTCGGCACGTCGGCGAAGCCTTCGACGACGCCGTCGATCTCGAGGTCGTTTAGCGTGACCGTTCCGGCGTCGGGATCGAACGTGGCGACGGTCTCTAGCTCGATGTTGCCCGAGACACCTGCCGGCTGCAGGTCGAACTTCAGCCCGCCTTCGACCGGCACCCCCTCGCCCACCGCTATGCGACCCGACTTCATGTTGACGTCGGTCAGGCGGTATGTGTCGCCGCTCTGCGCGTTACTGTAGCTCAGCGACGTGTTGCTGACGTCGATGCTCGCGATGTTGAATGTCGCGCCCGCGCTCTCCGTTTCCTCCTCCTCGCCCCGCAACAGGTCCTGCCAGTTGTTGCGGCCGGTGCGCGCGACCGCCAGGTTCAGTTGCAGAGAATCGAGCTCGACCGTGCCGATCAAGACCTCGCGCCGCAACAACAGCGGCAGCAGGCGCACGCTGAGCTGCGCCTGCTCGAAGCTCGCGAACGGTTCCTCGCCGAAGCCCGGCGCGTTGCCGAGACTGGTGTTGCCGACACTGATCGCGGGCCAGGGGAAAAAGCTGACCTCGAGATCGCCTTCTATGACGAGGTCGCGGCCCGTCCTCTCTTTCGTCTGCTCGGCGATCCGGTCGCGAAAGTCATTGGCATCGAAGAGTAGCGCGAAGCTGGCCGCAGCGATGATGATCAGCGCGACGACGGCGCCCACCACGTATAGGGCGATTTTGACCGGGCGAGCCATTGGCGACCTCCAGGGAGCGGGCCGCCAAGGGTGTCAAATTAGATCAAGCGAGCGGCATCCTGCAACATCTCTAGCGCCCGCGAGCGCCAATGCAAAGCGCTCGCACATGCGGCGCCACGCGACGATCAAACGTGCGTAGCCCCACGCGACAATACCCCGCCGCTTCGTGTCTTGTCAGCAGGGGCGATACGAGACCGAAGACCCGCGGCTCATCGACATTGTCGACCCGGCTAGTAGCGAACTTCTCTTGTTCGGATCGGGTGCAGGAAACACCCGCTCGATCGCAGATGTCGGAACCGACCAGCCCGCACGCATACGGGGCGTGAAAGAAGCCGTTCGCCACATCATGCGAGACCTCGAGTAGACCCCAAGCGCCGCCGAAGGCTCTCTTGGGCCATTGGGACCATTCTGAGAGCCCAGGGATTCGTTGATCGGACAACCGGGTCAGAAGTGAAACAGGAGGCCGAGCTCCGGACCGTAAATGATCAAGTCGTAGACGAAGCGATTGAGGCCGCTTCCGGTCTCGTACTTCATCCCAATGGCGCGGAAGGCTAGAGCAAGCTCGACGACGCGGCGGTCCTTGATCCCGTCGAAGTTGTACCCTCCGTACAGATACAGCTGCCAAGCGTAGGTCGAGCCGACGGTGAATCCGCCGACGTCACCGCGCAGCCCGAGTCGCCAATCGTCGTTCTTGAAGGGGACCGAGAACCGCAGTACAATCAGCGGATCAAACCACGTCGTTCGAGCATCGAGATCAATTGGCTGTAAGAGCATACCTGCCGGCGCCCTGAGGTCGGCTTGGACGAAGTTGACTCGACCCCCACCGCCAAGCTCAAGCCAGCTAGTGATCCGACCAAGAAACACGGCCTCGGCCATCAGCTGCTGCATCGTGAGCCCGGCACTGCGGCCGCTCAGCGGAAGCACTCCTCCACGGCCGAGGTTCATGTAGACCAGGTCCGCAATAACGGAGAACTTGGGGTGCCTCGCTTCGAAGTACAACATCAGACCCCAGTTCCTGGCGTCGAGCGTGTTGAGAACAACAGCGTTCGCTTCGTCGGTGTTCCGATTGACGTCGACCTGCTGGTTCGCAAGCGTCAGCGAGCCCGTCATGAAAGGAAGCATGACGTAAGGAGCGATCGTGAAGCTCCACTTCTTTTCCTTTTTCGCTGCGGCCGCCTCGGTCGCGGCCTCCTCCTCGGCAACGGCCGCGGCAGCCTCTTCGACTTCGGCCGGGTCCGCGGTTGCTGCCTGAGCACCGAGCATCCCGAATACTGCAATCACAACGAATCGCGTCAGGCGCTCACCGGAAGCGCCACAGTTTGGTGTCCGGTTTTCCATAAGGCCCGACGCTGGAGCATAGCGAATTCAAAGGCCCTGTCAGCGCTGTGAGTCACGCGACATAACATCTAGCACCGCGCAATTGTGCTCTCAACATGAGCCCGATGGGCTAAGAGACCGGCAAACAAACGCGTTCCGAGCACCATGTTCGGCTCCCGAAGGGCCGGAAACAGCGTGATAGACGATGAGGTTAACGTAGGGGCGCGGAATCAGCACTGCGAGCTTTGCGAGTAGCTCCACGGGCTGAAGGGCGATGTGGCTCGTCCCATCGCGCCATGGCGTTTTGAGGCGGAGGAGCACACTGCCATCCGGCGCAAAGGACAAGCGGTCTTCGGCCCTTGCGGATCGTGCAACGAGCCCTGGGCCTCCGGGAGATCGGTCACCATCAGGTCGGTCGGCATTCGGTAGCAAGCCAAGCCGCGACCGGGGGTCACTCCATCAAGGCGATTCAGGCCCAGCTCGGGCACAAGTCAGCCAAGAGCACGCACCAGTAAGCCCATCTCGGGCAGCGGGCCCAACTCCGACTGGTAGAGGCGCTCGAGCCCTCCGCGCCGCCTCACATCAACGTCAGGTCAACGAGCGGAAAGCGGTAGCCGCCGCAAAGGCTGCAAGTACTGAGAACCAAACCCCAATCGCCGGCGCCCCATAAGAAAAGGGGCGACCCGGCACGGACGCCAATGGTCCGTTTCGCGCTCTCGTAAAACGTCAACAAAAACAATACTTCCCTACTCATCATGCACGAGTACACGCTTCGCCATGTTCACGTCACGTCACTCGATCTCACATGATCAAAGATCGCCACGGCACCCTCACGGCACCGAGGCGTGACAACGGAAGACAAACGAAGAGAGAAACTGATCAGCTCTGGTTATCGTTCGGCTTCACGTCGTGAGGTCACTGGGCGGGCTTGATCGCCCATGCGCGACGTGTCGGACTCATTGGGCGAATGGCAGATGAAATTAGCGCTGGCAGCGGCAACGTGCTTGCTGGTCTTAGGTGCGTGTACGCGCTCACCGGACCCCGAGCGGCTAAATGCGTAAGCGCTCGCCGCCACGGGTGGACGAGGGCTGAGATCGCGGAGTGCGCGATGTTCGAAGGTTCAGCCGAGCTGATGAAGGAGCGGGAGCGACCGGCCGCCGATGGCTTCGAGCGCGGGAGCCGCCGCATGAAAAGGAACCTCCCGCGGCAGCTGAGGGGACAGGATGTCCGTCTCCGTGGAACGGGACTTTCTGACGAAGCGCCCACGCGAAGAAACACGAGAACCATACGGGGTCACGCGGTTCATGGCTCTTGGTTGCGCGGCGCTGGTTGAAGATTAGTGAATAGGTTTTTTGTCAGTGTCGGGCCGAGATGACCTGCGCGAGGCCCTCCAGACGCTGGGCCAGAAAACGCTCCGCCGGGCCATAGGCTTGCGCTTGGTTCTGGATTGCTTGCAGGTATGGGCCCACAAACCTTCGCCGTTTGTACTCTTGGCTGCGCACGAGGTCGTGCAGCGTCTCGATGGTCTCTGCGCTCATCAGGCGAGCGGTGGCCATGTGCATCCGAAACACCCAGTCGATCCATTGCGGCTCGCGAAGACCCTTCGCTAGCCCGAGTGCATGGCCAATTGCGATGGCGAAGACACTGTCAGGGTCGTCATCTTTGGAGCTGTTCAGAGGCTGTTGGCGCAACGCGCGCTCGAGGAGCCCATGCAAATGCGGCAGCAATATGCGCTCGGCCTCCTCATATCGGCCCATGTTGATTGCTTTGTCCGCGATGCCCCCGATGACGTCGCGAGTCTGCGCCGTGCAGGTGTCCTCAGGGTCGTCCCAGGTGGGTCGTGAAGTCGCGCCGCTGGGCGACGGCTCCTTGAACGTCGCCCCAGCGGCGGATTTGAGCCGCTTTCCACACTCCCCGCAGTGACGCTTGGCCGTTCCATTCACTGCCCCACAGGCGGCGCAAAGAACATGCGGAGCGGTCTCCTGCTGATCGGTCATCTTGGCCGCATCGATGAGAACAAGCTCTTGCGAGCCGATGTAGATGCGGTCCATGTGGGTCAAGCGGCATCGGTTCTCGACGACTGCACCGTTCACCACGACGCCGTTGCGGCTATTTAGATCTTCGACGAAGACGGCCGTCGGCCCCACGTGAACCACGGCATGTCGCCGAGACGCCAACTCGTCCGCAATGGAGAGGCTGCACTTCGAGCTACGGCCAATCGAAAACTCGCCCAGTGGCAGCTCGAGATGGGTCGACTGATATCGAAGTCTAAACCGTGACATTCTCCTTACCCCTTCCTCATAGGTCGCAGCCCGCGCCAACGGGCAAGCCCCGCGATGAGCAGCCCGAGGAGCCATCGGCCGCCACCGTTCTCGGTGCCGGAGCTGACGGCGCAGCCGCCCCCGCCGCGCCAACCGTTTTCGAGGGTGCAGGACTCGCCGCAGCCATCGCCCCTGAGCAGGTTGCCGTCGTCACAGGCTTCATCGTCGTTGAGAACGCCGTTTCCACAGCCGACGGGCACCGCGCACACCGGGATTGCCGCTAGCTCGTTGCAGACCCCACTGCCACACTGGTTTCCGTCGGTGCAGGGCCCGGCGCCCAGCTCGAAGAGGCACTCCGGGCCGCAGCCGTCGCCTGCCACGGCGTTGCCGTCGTCGCAGGCCTCGCCCGCTTCAACCGCACCGTTGCCGCAGGTGTTTACCGGCTCGCAGGTGTTGCTGTCCAAGGCGTCACAGATCGTGCTTTCGCATTGTGCGTTGTCAGCGCAGGGCTCTCCGTCCTCGAAGAGACAGATGTTGCTGCAGCCGTCCCCGGTCATCACGTTGCCGTCGTCGCAGCTCTCTGGGACGTCGAGTACTCCGTTGCCGCAAGAACCAGCGGGCTCACAGAGCGGAGGCGCCTCGTTCATGTCGCAGACGCCGCTCGAGCATTCGGCATGGGCGGTGCACGGGTTTCCGTCCTCGATTTCACACGCAGCTGTGCACCCGTCTCCGTTCATGTTGTTGCCGTCGTCGCACGCCTCGCCCGCTTCGAGCAAGCCGTTGCCGCAGCCCACGGGGGGCGCACAAACCGGTGGCACGGTGGCTAGGTTGCAGCGATTGGTGGCGCAGTCTGTGTCGCCGGTGCAGGGCTCGCCCACTTCGAGCAGGCATGCGGCGTCGCATCCGTCGCCCGTGTTCAGGTTTCCGTCGTCGCAGACTTCGCTTGGATCGTTTACGAAGCCGTCGCCGCAAGTTGCAGAGACAGCCAACGTCATCACCCGCGAGGCCAAGGCGAGGCCTGTCACGACGGCGTTGCTGATCGTGTACTGGTAGTTGCCCGCGTCTGCTGGCGCCACGCTACCGCCCCCAAGCGTGACGTCCAAATCACGGCTGGTGCCGTACGGGCCTGCGATTGGCGCGCCGTCTTTATACCACTGGTATTGATCGTTGCCCGAAGGGTTGATCGCGACGGCGGCAGGGAGCACAGCAGGAGCGCCGCTCGGAAAGCTCACGGTGCGCGCGGTGTCGACCATCGCCTGGGGACTGTATTGAAAGGTTGCGGGTGCGCCGTCGTTGTAGGCGACGAACTCGGGTTCAAAATCCGCGAATACGAACGCGTTGCTGCCGAAGCGAAGCGAGGACAGTGGCAACGAAGTCAAGTCCGGGATGTCGCCGGAGAGCCGGTTCCCATAGAGGTGCAGCGAATCCAGGTTGAAGAGGTTACCGAGCTCAGGCGGAAGCGGGCCCGTGAGCTGGTTGCTGGACAGCTCGAGCGAAGTCAGGTTGGAAACGTCGCCGAGCTCAGGCGGAATTCGGCCCGTGAGCTGGTTGCTGTACAGGTACAGCGTATCCAGGCTGGAAAGGTTGCCGATCTCGGGCGGAATCGGGCCCGTGAGTTGGTTGGAGTGCAAGCACGCCGTAGTCAGGTTGGAGAGGTTGCCGAGCTCAGGCGGAATTGGGCCCGTGAGCTGGTTGCCCGACAGGTACAGTGCCGTCAGGTTGGAGAGGTTGCCGATCTCGGGCGGAATCGGGCCCGTGAGTTGGTTGGCGATCGGGTCGACGAATGGGTCTTGTGCGGGCCGCAGAGCCACGAGATGACCGACGCTGCCGTCGCTGTTCTGCGCCCTCGCAACCCGGGTGCCGGTATCCCCGATCGTGGTAAAGACCTCGTCGGCGGCGGCGAGCAACGTCTCGCCGATGGCTCCGACGCCCGCGGCGCTGTTGACGTCCCATCGTTCGGTCGTGCCGGGCGGCGGCGTGACGGTGCCGTCGTCACGAACGCTGAAAAATGAGATCAGGGGGGTATTCGCCGTGGTTGTGGTGATCGAAGGGGCAACGACGTCGGTCGAGCCGATATCGGTCTGAGCGCCGACCGCATCGATCGGATCGGTCAGATCGATCCCGCGGTACGCGGCGATGGCACCGACGGCCGTGTCGTCTTTTCCGCTCGAGAGGCCGAAGTTGTAGTGCGTCGGCTCGCTCGCCGACGCAGCCCGCCAGTACAGACCCTGCATGATGGGCTTCGAAGGGTTGGTGGTGACGTCGATGAGATTCCAACCGGCGGGCGGAGTGATGGTGCCGGCAGCGTTGTATCCGATCTGTGCGATGAGGAGGTCACCGGTAATGACTCCGGCGGGCACCGGCACGGCAAACGAGGTTCCGCTCGCGAAATAGCCTCCCGCGGTGTCGACCGCCTTGAACGTTGTTGGGCAAGTCGGGAGCGCAGGAGGAAATGGGCCCGTGAGCTGGTTATTCGATACGTGCAGCGTAGTCAGGTTGGAGAGGTTGCCGAGCTCAGGCGGCATCGTCCCCCTGAGCCGGTTAGTGCCGAGCGAAAGCCCTGTGACCTGCCCACCGGTTACGGCCACGCCGAACCAAGTGCCGACTGCACTCGCCGTGTCCCAGTTGCTCTTGTCGATCCAGCTCGCTCCATTGGTGCTGACGTAGAGCACCATCAACGCTTCGCACTCGATCTGCGGAACCCCTGTCGTGCCTGTCGCCGAACAATCCACCTGCGCATGTGCGACGCCCGCCGATAGACAAACACCGACCGTGGCCAGAAACAGCAAACCGCAAGCATGCGGCCGGGGTTGACGCAAGCACCGGCGCCTGGCGAGCAGCAACAACAACGCCAGCATCGGGGGCAGCGGTCCGCCGCTCTCCGAGTCTCGACTCGCTGCGCAGCCAGCTCTGCAGCGCCGCTCGTTCTTGAGGGTGCACAACCGGCTGCGGCCATCGCCGCTGGTCAGGTTGCCGTCGTCACAAACCTCATCGGCGTTGAGGACGGGGATCGATCGAATCGTCCGCGTCGCCGTCCCTCGTTCGTCTCTAGAAACCACCAGTACAAAAATCCGTTATATGTGCATTCTTATGTTACACGGATATTAGATGCGTCACTACGGTAATTTTACAATACTGTAACCTAGACATGCTTTTTTGTTGGGGCTCGATTTCCGCATTGCCACAGGCTGGGCACTCGGCCCGCCGAGTCGGGCGGAGCTGCATGAAGTTGCTGCTGCTCCTCGTCAGCCTGGTCAGTGTCCTGGGGCCGAGCAGCCATGGGCACGCTCAACAGTTCGACCTCAACCAGTTCCGCGCTTCCGAAACGACTCAGGATGGCTTCGCTGTCAGCACGGCGGCGGACCAGGGCCATCTGCGCTTTGGTGCGCAAGTGTACCTGGACTATTCTGACAATCCTCTTCTTTTCGCCGGCTCAAACGTCGTTCATCAGCATCTTACGGGCGAGCTAATCGCGTCTTTGGGGCTTTGGGATCGGTTGGTTGTATTCGCCGGGCTTCGCTATCACTTGATGCTTCGAGGTGATGCGAGCGGACTACCACTCGGACCATTGCAGGCGCTCGTTCCGACCGGCGCTGGTTTGGGGGATCTACGGATCGGTGCGCGGGTTCGAGCCTGGGGCGAAGAGAAAGACCTCGTTCAAATCGCCGCGCAGGGCGCGCTCTATGTTCACGCCGCGTCGATGGCCGACGGTGATCAGAACTACCGTGGCGGACCGACGGGCAGTCCGCGTCTCGGTGGAGATATCGAGCTCCTCGCGACCTTCAATCTCACTGACGAAGTGCATCTTTCGACCAACCTCGGCTACCTGTTCAGAAAGGACGTCGTCCTGCCGCCCGATGCAAAGGTCGGTGATGCGTTCACCTTTGGTCTTGGTGCGATCTGGGAGTTACTGGACGACCGGCTTGCACTGATCGCTGAATTCTCTGGCAGCACCGGGTTCGGGAGCCGGCAGGAAACCCCGCTAGAGGTGCTTGCCGGCGCTAAGTATCACCACAAGGTCGGCTTCACCGCAGGCTTGGGTGGTGGCGCTGGCGTGTACGGCGGAATCGGGGCGCCGGACTACCGCCTCCTCGGCATGCTTGGCTACACGATGCCCGAGAAGGTCAGGCCACCCCGCGTCAAAGACCGCGACGAGGACGGCTTGCCGGACGGAGACGACCGCTGCCCCAAGGAGCCCGAGGATTTTGATGGCTTCGAGGATGACGATGGCTGTCCTGATCCCGACAACGATCAAGACGGCATCCTCGATGCCGATGACCGCGCTCCGAACGAAGCGGAGGACCTGGACGGCTTTGAAGATGAAGACGGCGTACCGGACTATGACAACGACGGGGATGGAATCCTCGACGCGGACGATCGCTGTTCCAACGTGCCCGGTGTTGCTGTAACCAAGGGCTGTCCGGATCCGGACACCGATGAAGACGGCGTGCCCGACCGCATCGACAATTGTCCGAATGAAGCCGGTCTTCGCGTGAACATGGGTTGCCTCAAGCCACAGCTGGTGGAGATCCACTACGATCGTCTCGGGATCAGCAAGAAGGTCTACTTCGGAACCGGCAAGAGCCGCATTCAGAAGCGCTCCTTCGCTTTGCTCGACAACATCGCGGCAGTTCTGCAAGCCCATCCCGAGATCCTACTCGTCAAGGTGGAGGGCCATGCGGACCCGCGTGGAAGCGAAGAGTTCAATCTCAAGCTCTCACACCGGCGCGCGGTCGCGGTGGTGGCCTATCTCGTTCGCAGGGGAGTCGCCGAAGATCGACTGCTCGCCAAGGAGCGCGGAGAAACTGCGCCGGAACGCCCTGACGCCGTCACCGACCAGGAACACGAGGCCAATCGCCGCGTGCAGTTCAAGATCTTCGCGCGCGCGACGGGGCAGGTCGAACAGGTCGACGACCCCACGCGACACAAAGTCTACTGAACGTTCGGCACAACCACCGTCCAAAGAAGGCTCAACCGCGTACCCGACGCCGCGAGCTCGGATCGGATCGGTCAATCCACGTCGAGCGAAATGGTCTTCGTCGCGTTGGCGACGATGTTGACCGGCAGCGTCATCGACTCCCCGCTTTCCGTAGACTTCAGCCTCAATTTGTGCCGACCTGCGGGTAGCGTGAGCAGCGCGGGCGCCTTGCCGAGCAGCTTGCTGCCCTCGTAGATCTCGATCGAGTGGCCTTTGGTGATGATCTTGACCTGCCCTGGTAGCCCCGCGGCAGCCGGTTGCGGCTGGGCCTGCGTGATTGGCCTCTCTCGTAGGCGTACATTTTTCGCCGCGGTTCTTCGCTTCTGGGACTTGGGCTCTTCGGCTCCGGGCTGGTCGGCTTTGGGCGGCTCGGGCTTGGCGTCGATCGACCCCGGCTCAGGTGTCTTGGACGCCGGCTCGTCCGAGCCTGGGTTCACTGCCATCTCCTGCCCGGCGGTAAGCTCCGAAGGAGGTTCCGCCGGCTCAACCTCGCTTGGCGCGACTGCAGGCTCGATCATCGATGGAGGGGACTCAGCCGATGGCGGCTCTTCGAGTGCATGCTGCTGAAAACTCCAAACGGCAGCGATCGAAGCGAGTAGCACTCCAAGCCCAATCGCTAGGCCGACCCGCTTCCAGATCAGCCTCGATTTGGACGCGGTCTCCGGCCGGACCTCTGCGGTGACGGTCCGGGCTCCAGTGAGCTCCCCGTCCAAGTCCTGTGGGGATGGCGGCGCTTGAACCCCCCGGCTCAGAGCAAGCTCCATCAGCTCACGCTTTTCGACTTCACCGTCGGGAAAGAGCTCTTCCATCCAGTTGGACAGATCCGCTGCGCCGACGCGCGCCGACTGTTCCGACGCGAACGCGCTCAAGGCCTGGCCCATCTCTCTCGCGGTCTGCCAGCGCTTCTCCGGGTCGCGTTGGAGCGCTTTCATGACGATTGCATCGAGCTCAGGCGGAATGCCCTGTCTCCGGTCCGACGGCGCTGGAATATCGCCCACCAGCACGGCGTACATGGTCTCGACTTCGGTTTCACGACGGAACAGCCGCTCGAGCGTCAGCAACTCCCAGAGCACGACCCCCAGACCCCAAATGTCGAGCCGCCGATCCACTTCCCCGCCCGTGACCTGTTCGGGCGCCATGTAGGGCATCGTGCCTTTGAGGTTCCCGGTCGCTGTGCGATGCACACGCTGCCGTGCGCTCGCAATTCCAAAGTCGACGACCTTGACGACACCGCTGTACGTCATGAAGAGGTTTCTCGGGGATACATCGCGATGCACGACGTTGAGCAGTTGTCCGTTGGCCTCTCTCGACTCGTGTGCCGCGTGCAAGCCCTCGCACGCTTCTTCGATGATCCGGGCCATTTTCACCGCGAGCAACGTAGACTCGCGCTGCTCGGGGTTGGCGGCGGCGCGCCGGTATAGCCGGGCCAAGGGTTCTCCAACGAGATACTCCATCGCCAGGTAGTACTCGCCGTCGGACTCACCGAAGTCGAACACACTACAAACATTGGGGTGGGTGATCCCGGAGGCGATCCGCGCCTCATCCATAAACATCTCAACGTAGCGACGCTCGCTGACCAGATGTGGATGGACACGCTTGAGAGCGACGAGCTTTTCGAAGCCGTGGGGCCCCTCCATCCGTGCGAGATACACGGTCGCCATGCCGCCAGACGCGAGCTCAAAGCAGAGTCGATACCGGCCGACCTGCGTCAGGCCCATCTCTTTGGGAGCCCGAGAATCCATTGGAATCGGCTCAATGCCGGTGGCTCCCGACAGTTCTCTCCACGACGCCCTCATCCTACTCCCCTGACATTCTATGGATGCGCCAGCCCAGATGCACAAAGATCTGAAAAAAGATCTGACCCAGGTTGAGCAGAAAGTTGAAATGTTACGCAACGGCCGATGATCAAGACCGATAAGCGCCCCCGTTGTGCCCAAACGACCCGACGTCGTTGCTCCCGGCCGTTAGGGTTTGGCGCGCTGCGCTGAGGTCACTCGAAATCCTGCAAGGTCAGCTCGCTGGCCTCGACAAACTTGTTCCGCATGATCCGGGTAAACTCGGTTCTGGCCGCCTCTCGATGCGCCTCCGACAACCCCTCGGCGTAGTAGACGGCGGCGAGAAACTCGAGCTGCAGCCGATACGCACCGCCTTCGTCCCAACTTCGATCTTGCTCTCCGACGTGGCACGGTAGGCCGGCGGCATGACCAACTTCGTGAATCAGGAAGCCCGCCCGGGAGACGACGTTTCGGTCATAGAACAACTCGAAGACATCGGTCCGGTGTCCGCTCCTCCCAGAGTACGTGTGCGCCACCACGCCAGGCTTCATTTGCCCACAGGAGCCGTGCACGGGATAGGTATGCTGACGAATGTAGTCTCCCCATCCCTCTAGGTCGGGCGTCGTGACGATCAGCTGGTACGCGTTCAAGGTCTTTCCGTATGGGCTGACCACGATCCCATCCTCGTTGACGTCGTTTCCAGACAGATGCTCCCACTGGTCATCCATCCCGTAGGTGAGCAGTTGAGCTTCGAGCTCGGGATCGTCAATCCACTTTGCGTAGTCGACGTGATCGAGCTCGGCGCGCATCCCAGCGGGCGACCAATCACCGCTTGCGGCCTTCTCACACAGAGGCCCAGAGTACTCCGGGAGCTCGGAGCCACATCCAGCGCCGAGCGTTAGAAGCATCTGCGCCGTCGCTGCGGTACGAACTCTGCTGAAGCCTTGAAACACCATCTGCTTTTCCGTTCGCAATGCGGGGCCGATTGCTCGACCGCGTGTCCGCACCGCCTGGTGCAGCGGACGTGCCAACGCGAAAACGCACGAGTTCCGGGGTAGCTAGTCGATCGCTCCACCTGAATTGATGACGAGCGTCGTCGCTGAACGACGACGGCCGTCATCTTTGAGTACCCGGCCCCCCAGCCTGCGACGCGAAATCTCATCGCTTTTCCCGGTGGCACACAGCGTGCACCGCTCGGCAACCAAGTCCGCGAGACGGGCAGGCGTGAACGACGGAGGTGTGGCGATGAGCAGTACTGCGGTGGACCCAGCGATTCTACATGTGGTGGGCGACGTGGGCCGGCCCGAACGCGCCTACGAGATACCGACCGACACTCGGCACATTCCGGGAAACGACGGGTTACTCACCGGGCTCGCGAGCCTTCGGGGTTGGATGAAGCGTGGCCACGCGCACCTTCAGACGCAGGCCAAAGAACACGGGCCGATCTACCGTGGGCAGGTTGGCACCGACAGGTTCGTCTTCGTCTCGGACCCGAAGCTCGCGGGCGAAGTGCTCCGCAACGGTGACAAGGCGTGGTCGACTGCGCTTGGATGGTTGGTTCAGTTCGGCGGAATCACCGACGGGCCGATGGACTCGCCCGTCACGCTCGATTTCGGGCCCCACCGAGACGTGCGAAAGCTCCTCCAACCGGCGTTCAAGGCGGAAGCGCTCGAGAGCTATGTCAATGCCGCGGTCCCACTCTTCGAGTCGGCCGTCGCGCAGTGGCTCGAGCAGGGCGAAGTAGCCTTCAAAGCACACGTCCGCGATCTCTTCGCCCGAGTCTCGGCCAAGGTCTTCATGGGTGTCGATGACCCGGTGGAGGGAGCTCGGCTCGACAGGGCGATGTCGGACTACTGGGCTGGGGGTCTGGCGCTGTCGAAGAGGGAGTGGCTCAGCCCAACCTGGCGCCGTGCGCGTCGCGCGTATCGACACCTGTTCGAACACTTTCGTGGGCAGGTAGACGAGCGTCGGGCCAGCGACTCTCCCGACCTGTTCAGCCGCCTGTGCCGAACGAACAACAGTGTCGATTGGCTCGATGACGACGCGCTCGTGCGCATGTTCTTGGCGGTCATGAGCGCCGCGTTCGATACGACGTCGGCCGGCGTCACGAGCATGGCGTACCTCCTGGCAGCGCACCCGGAATGGCAGGCGCGGCTTCGAACCGAAGCCCGCCATGTGACCACCGAGCCGATCCGCTACGACGAGATCAAGAAGCTCGAGCTCCACGACCTGGTGTGGAAAGAGACGCTTCGCTACTACCCCGTGGCGCCATCCATCCCGCGGCAAGCCTTGCGCGACGTCACCCTCGGCGGCTATCACATTCCCGCGGGCACCGTCGTCGGCGTCGTGCTCAGTGCAGCGCTGCGCGACCCGTCGTGTTGGACCGAGCCAGACCGTTTTGACCCGGAGCGCTTCGGTGCCGAACGTAGCGAAGGCAAGAAGAGCCACGGCGCGTACATGCCCTTTGGCGCAGGTGCACACGCGTGCGTGGGTGCGCAGCTGTCGGCCCTCGAAGCCAAAGCCTTCTGGCACACCCTGCTCGGCAAGGCGCGTTTCAAGCTCGCCCGACCGTATCCAGCGCGGCACGAGTTCAAACCGCTCGGCTCGGTCTCCGGTAAGGTCGAGCTGATCGTCGAGGCGGTGTGACGATGAAACGAGCCTCGATCAGCTCTATCGCTCTGGTAGAAGCAGCCTACAATCTCGAGCTCGGTCCCGCGGAATGGCTGCCGAACCTGCTGCGGGCAGGCGCAGGCATCTTAGACCTTGGGCAGGGCTGCGCCGCGACCCTCTGGGCCGGAACCTCCAGCGATGGCGAGCCGCTCGTTTCTCAGCTCCACGCGGAGAGCGGGCCGCCGGACCTCGCGATGCGGTTCGCGCGCGCCGCACAAGAGCTCGACCCCGACTTTGCAAGAGCCGCCCCAGTGCCAGGCGAGCCTCGCGTCCAAACCTTGGCTCAAGCCAGGGGTCGCCACCCAGAAGCGCACGATGCGCTGACCAAGCATCTTGGCTGTAAGGACATCCTCTCACTGTGGGCCATGGAACCGGACCAGCACGGGGTAGGGATTCACATCCCCTGCGCAACGGAGATTGAGCCAAGCCGAAAAGCACGCGAGCGCTGGCACATGCTCTCGGTTCACATCGCGACGGGTCATCGCTTGCGGCGAAGGTTGGGTCAGACTCCGAGAGGCACGCCGGTGACCCAGATCCCGCTCGACGCGGTGGCGCTGCTCGACCCGAAGCACTGCTCGGTCGCCGAGGCGGCAGGCGAGGCGAAGAGCGATCGCGCGCTCGATGAGATTCGAAGGGTCGCAATTGGCGTAGATCTGGCCCGAGCCCAACTCCGAAGCGGCGAGACGTGCGAAGCGCTGCGGCTTTGGGAAGGTGTGCTCAGGGGCCGATGTTCGATCGTCGACTGGTTTGATACCGACGGCCGGCGCTTCATCCTGGCCTTGCCCAACGCACCCCACCTTCGCGACCCGCGTGGCCTCACCGAACGCGAGCTTCAGGTGGCCACCCACGTGGGCGCCGGGGAGAGCAGCAAGCTGGTCGCCTACCGTCTCGGCGTCAGCCGATCGCGGGTCTCGGAGCTACTTCGTCAGGCGATGCGAAAGCTCGGCGTTCAGACCACGGGGCAACTCGTGATCAAGATGAGAACGCTGCTGGTCGAAAGCGCCTCAACGCTGTAGGCTAGGCCCGCGAGATGGGCCGCACCGAGATCACGAATCCTTGGCCGCGCATGCGCGAAATCGTATCCGCGGTCGTCGCGGGGCTTCACGTGGGTCGCTTCATCGAGGAGACCCTCGAAGCGCTCTGTGTGCAGGTTGGCGCGTCCTCGGCCTGGAGCACCCTCGAGACCAAGGGCGGGGGCCCGATGCACCGCTCTCGCACGGCAAGCTTCAGCGGAGTACCGCCGGCCGTGCTCGCCCAGCACGTGACCGAGTTGCTAAGCTTGGCTCAAACCGAGCTCAAGACGATCGCAGGCCCGGTTCCGTACGCATCCGAGGGTTCGTTCACCGCCCTCCCGCTCTGGTCGCATCCCAGCGCCTCCGGGCGCGGCCGCAGCTTGGTGGGTGCCATGTATCTCGAGTTTCCGGGCGACCAAGGGACGAGAAAAGACGTCCTGGAGTTCATCGAGTGCGTAGGGTCGCTCCTTGGCGGGGTCATCGCACAGCAGTCGCTCATGGAGGCGACAAAGGAAGACCTTCGTGTCGAGCGTGCCAAAGATCGAAACGAGCACTACCTCAGCCTCGACGACTTATTGAGCTCCGATAGCATGAGCGGCATCCGGGAGGAGCTTCGGGGAGCGGCTGCCGGCCAGGCGTCGATCATGATCTTGGGCGAGTCGGGCACGGGGAAGACTCAACTCGCCACCGCGTTTGCGCGCGCGAGCAACCAAGAGCCCATCGTTCGCGCCACGCTCGGCATGGCGGACGATCTCAACACCATTACCTCGGAGCTCTTCGGGCACGAGCGGGGCTCGTTCTCTGGCGCCGTGTCCAAACGCAACGGGCTCGTGGAATACGCCGACGGCGGAACCCTGATCCTCGACGAGGTGTTGAACCTGCCCCCGAATGCGCAGCAGCTCTTGCTCGACTTCACCCAGTTCGGCACGTACCGGCCTCTCGGCTACCAAGGTCGTGAGCCAAAGACGGCGAATCTTCGGCTCATCTCGGTGACCAACGGTGACATGGACAAGGCGGTTGCGGAGGGGCGCTTCCGGCAGGACCTCTACTATCGCCTCGCGACCGTGCCAATCGTGTTACCGCCGCTGCGCGAGCGGCGCTACGAGATTCCCGCCATTGCGGTCCGCTACTTGCGGCGGACCGACGGACAAACCGACTGGGAGCTCGACGGCAGTGCCGTGGAGCTGCTCACCGCGCCACATCTCGCCTGGGACGGCAACATCCGCGAGCTCGAGGCCGTGTTAGAGCGCGCCAGAAACCGCGCCCGCGCAAACGGTCCGGAAGACTCGGTCATCGAGGCGCAGCACCTGGGCCTTGGCGGCGCAGGATCGGTCGACGCGAAATCGTCGCGCGCCGCGTCGATGTCTCCCGACCCACGCACCCAAGGTGGAATCCAGGAACGCTGGCAGCAGCTCGGTGACCAGAAGGCAGATGTCGACGCCCTCGAAAAAGCGATCATCGAAGACGCACTCACGGCATGCCACGGCATCGTGGCGCGAACCGCCCGCATGCTCTCCGTCCCGCGCACCGGGCTCATCAGCCGGATGGCGACTCTCGCCATCGACCCCGAGCGCTTCAAGACTCGGGGAGGGTCCGGCTAAAATCATTTCGTCAGGTCGAACTCAACGGTCTTGCGCTGAGCTTCACGCAGACGGACGGCTTTTGTCTTCGAAGGCTTTCCTCGGCCAGCGCTGATCTTGTAGCGGCCTGGCTTGAGCGAGATGTTCTTGAGCGGGGCCGTTCCGCGACGCCTGCCGTTGATCCAGACGTCGCCCCAAGGAAATACCACGACGCTCAATGATGCGGGCCGGACCGAAGGGATTGCGGGTGGCGGCTGCTCTGCCGACGCCGTCTCGGAGGCGGCGTCAACGGCGACGTCGTTGCGTTCTCGGTCCGTAGGTGATGGTGTTGTCGGCCGACCTTCTTCGGCCAGTTCGCTTGTTTCCTTTGGAACCGCAGCGGCCGTCTCGACTGGACTTGTGGCGGCCTCATGCTGCGGATCGCCAGGCAGTTTAGGCCAGAGCGTGATGGCTGCGAGGGCCGCGACAAGCGCCAGGAGCGCCCATAAGATCCCCTTGCGAGATCGCGGCCGACCAGCGACGTCCGGCGCCGGCCGCCCCAGTGCTGTCTCCGCATCGGAGGCGAACGAGCCGCTGGTCCAACTGACCCCGCTTCCCTCGCCCGGATGGCTCGGCGGGAAATCAGTCGCCTCAGTGCCGCTTATCGGGGGCTCCGAAGAACGGGAAAGCTGAAGCGCGTGGAGCTCCGCGGCCATGTTCCCAAGCTCTCGGCGCATGCGCGGAGAGGGCACGAAGGGATCGAGGAGCTCGAGCACAGCCCCGGCGTCCTGGGGCCGTTCGCCGCGGTCGGTTTTCAGAAGCGACTCGATTGCATCGCAGAGCCCCTGCGGCGCGCCGGGAACGAGACCGTGGAGCGAGGCATGCCGACCGTCGAGGATTTGCATGATGATCGCCGGATCGTGCTCGCCCTGAAACGGACGCTGACCGGAAAGCGCCTCGAAGAGCAAGACGCCGAGCGCAAACAGATCAGCGCGGCCATCCAGCTTGTCGGCGCGAAGCTGCTCGGGCGACATGTAAGGGACCTTCCCTTTGACCGCGCTCTGCTGTCGTGCCGTTCCTGTGATGGCTTTGGCCACGCCGAAATCGGTCAGAAGGATTTCGCCGCGCTGGCTCACGAGCACATTCGATGGGGAGAGGTCGCGATGAATGATCGCGTTGTTTTCTGGGCCACCGGACGAGCCCTCTCGGCGGGGATCGTGGGCGTGCTGGAGCGCGGCTGCAAGCTCGTGCCCGACAAGTGCGACGTACTCGTGCGAAAGCCGCCCGTTCGGCTGCGCGTCCAAGAGCGAAGCAAGATCGACTCCGTCGACGAGCTCGAGGGCCATGTACGTGACGCCGTCAATCTGGCCGAAATCGATGACGCCCACGACGTTGCTGTGACGAAGCTTGGCGGCGAGGCGCGCTTCGCGTTCGAAGAGGTCCCGGAAATCCTGCCGGTCCCGGAAGAACGGCAGCACGACCTTGAGACAGACACGCTGGGAGAACCCGCTGGGCCCGGTGCGGACGGCCTCGAAGGTCTCGGCCATCCCGCCCACGCCAAGACGTCGGACGATCTTGTAGGGACCGAAGTCTCGCCCGATGGGGCGAATGAGAGGTCTGTCCGCGCCAGCCGTCGCCATGATTTCGCAATCGCGGCCCGCGCTCCACCATTCGGGCGGACCATGCGCAGCATTCTACGGCGAAATTCATCGCTTGGGTAGCGAACAGGCAAGTCGGCATCTGTCGTATCTCACATGGACTCGGATGAGTCCTCGTCTGTCGGTTCGGAGACCTCGTCCAAATACAGCTCCAATCGGATGAAGCTGTTCGAATCGAAGCGTAGACCCGCCAGGTTCACGGCCAGTCGGTCCCGGTCGTACGTCAGGTCGTCTTGAACGAGATCCAGCGTAGTCAGTTTCAAATCGACCAGCGCTGCAATCAGAACCGGAGCGTCGGCGGTGCGAACCATGTCGAGGATGTAGCCTTCAAACTCGTTGGCGGGAAAGCGTCCCGGCGCTGCGACGTTCGAGAAGTCGAAAACGACAGCGTTGCCGTCAACGTGCACCTCGACGCCGGGGTGCGGTGCACGTTCGCAATTGGCCTTGAGCGCGCTCACCGCGTCGGCGCTGTACTCGACCCACGGTCCAACCTCCGCGATGAGCCCCTCCGATTCGCCGGAGCCGCAGCCCGTCGAGTGACGAATGAGCTCGAGTCGCGCACCTTCCATGCCCACGATCGCGCTTGGGTCCGCTTCGACGTGGCCGGGGTCGCCCATGTAGAGGCAACCGCCCGAGAGGCCGAGTGCACATACGAAAACAAGGGACGAACAGGCTCGTAGTATTGCGTGTGCGTTTTTCTTCATGGCGGGCTCCTTTTCAGCGGACTGGCCGGGTTTGTGGAGGACGGCAGCCGATGCAGGGGAAGCAATGCAGAGTTCGTACCAACGACGAAACTCGCGAATTCACCGGCCTCGCCGATCCCCCATCGCCTCGAAATACTGACGAGCGCCGTCAGAAGATGACGTTCATCGTCGATCTCTCGGATTTAGGCGGACCGGTGCAAGGAGATCACGGCCTATTCGGCTTGGGACAGTACGTGCTGCTCTTGCGGCCACGTTCGCCAGATTTCAACGGAACCATCCACGAGGAGCCGCACCATGACCGACCAGGCAAACATCCACCGAATCATCGAACAGGCAAAGCAACAGCGTGCAGAGTTCATCGGAACGTCAATCCGCAAGCACCCAGTGGCCGCCCTTATTCTGGTCTCGATTCCATTCCTGCTGACGCAAGTCCAGTGGGGTCCTTCGGCACCGATAGCCGTCGAGATCGATCAGAACACGCCCCGCACGCCCATCGCTGCGCCAGAGCGGTTGACAGAGATGCTCGGCGAGAGCTCAGCTGAGACCTTCTTTTCGCCCTTCCTGAACAAGTAGACCAAAGGGAGGGTGAGCAGTGGGGCCGCCGTGACCCCCAGCATGATGGCGAGATCGGTCCGTTTCGCACGCTGGGTGCACGGCTCGGGGTTCAGATTGTTGACGACGCATGACTGAGTAGGCCTGGGGTCCGCCGTGACTGCGGTGGCAATCGAAGCCGCGGCAAGCCCAAGCCCCAGCCCGCCGCTCAGCCATCCCCACCAGGGGGTCTTCTCCTTGTACGGGAGCACCAGTGGCATTGCGGTCACGAGCATGGCCGAGCCCGCACTGCCCGTGATGACTAGGCCCACCCCCAGATTCAACCATTTGTTGTGCGCATCGAGACTCCCGGGGTCGGCGAGCCAATCGTCGCCCGCCGCGCGTCTCGCAATGAGCACGCCGTAGCCCGACAGAAGGGAAGCAGTGCCAGCCGAAGCGAGCGTCAGGCCCGCGATGAACTGGCCACGAGGTGGGCGCGCGCGCGCTGGTTTCTCGTCGGCCCTTCGGGCACCGGCAACGATCGGCTGCCCCGTACGGCAGTCGAGCTGGACAGGATCGTCATCGGTGAAGTCCCAGCATTCGCCCGCAAGCAGCGCCACAATGGCCTCCATCACGGCATCGTCGCTAGGCCCCGTCGCGGACATGGCGATGCGCACCACGGCTGACTCGGCCTGCATTCCGGTGACGACCCGCAGCTCCAATACATCGAGGGTGGTCGCCGACGCGACGACGACTGCCGAGGCCGGGAGCGCCCGGGCGACCTCGCGAGCGTCTCGCGCGAGCCGCAAGGGTTCCGGAGGGTCTTCGTAGCGAAGGTGCAACAGCGGGGTTGTCTTCACGGAACGGTCGAATCGACTGAAGACGAAGAGACTCGTGGACCCTCGCGGCACCTCCACCGCGTGCACTGGACTCGGCGTATTGGGCTCGCACTCGACCTGTACAGCGTATCGACCGGGATAGAGGTCCGTCAGTTGGAACGGCGTCTTTCCAGCCAGAACCCCGTTGACTCGAAGCGGGCACTTCGACGGTTCGCTTTCGACGAGCAAGGTGCTCGCGCGCGCAGGACCGTGTGTTTGAGCCTCGTCGTAGAGCTCGACGACGGCGGGTGGATGCATCTGGCGAGTCGGCGTTCCGGAGGGGACCATTCGCACGCACTCTTGGGCCTGGCGAGCCGCCACCTCCTGATCACCGGCTTCGACCAGCGCGCGCAGCAGGTAGAGACACGTATCGAGCACAGTCTGCGCGCGGGTCGGATCGCGATTCAAGGTCACCAAGTTGGTCCGAGCGAACTCCTGTGCTGCCTCGAGCCCCCCGAGTGCAGTCGCGTAATTGCCGAGAGCGAGCTCGCGGAGGGCTTGCTGCGAGCGTGCTGCCCAGACTTCCACTCTGCTGTCGGAGACAAGCGGGGGCGAAGCCGAGCCCCGCGCCCGGAAAGCAGATGCAGCTCGGTCCGCCGACCAGACCCCGACCCCCTGCCTTCGAAGCCCACGATTGAGTTTCGTCGCAGTCGCCTGCATCCAGGGCGCCTCATCTTCTACCGTCGTCGGCAGGATCAGCCAGTCCTCGGACTGCGCCTGCGCACTCGGCAAGGCGCACAGCCACAGGGCCGCTACGGTCGCCACCAATCGCATTGCGCCGACTATCTGCGCTTTGGGAATCGATGGCAAGCGGCCAGTTCTATTTGCACGGACGCGAACCGTGCATCTCGCGAACGGATTTGCGTCAGAGTGACTTCGCAGTCAGCCCGGTTGTAGAGCCCGGCGCACCGCATGGGTCGCTGCTCGACCGCCGGGACGACTCCCGTCGAAGAATGACGACGCTCGTCGCCGAATTCATACGCGCGACAGACCGAACCCGCGGAACTCCACGGCTTCCTCATTGGCACGGACTCTGCTTCCTCTTCGCTGCGAACCGAGGAGATCGCATGACGGGCAACGAGGAAAACGGGCCGCTGGCCTGGATGGCAAAGAACCGAATCGCGTCGAACGTGCTCATGCTGATCTTGGTCGTCGGTGGCGTCGTCACGCTCGGCACTGGGATCAAGCAGGAAGTGTTCCCAGAGGTCGAGCTCGAGCAGATTGTCGTGACCGTGCCCTATCCAGGCGCCAGCCCCGCGGAAGTCGAGCAGGCAATCGTGCTGGTCGTGGAGGAAGCCGTCCAGGGCGTCGATGGTGTCAAGGACGTGCGCTCGGTCGCAGCCGAGGGTTCGGCGACGGTCATCCTTCAGCTTCTCCTCGGTAGCGACACGCGGCAGGCGTTCAGCGACGTCAAGAGCGTCGTGGGCCGGATCTCGTCGTTCCCTGCCGACGCCGAACGCCCAAACGTCCGACTGGTCTCCACCCGGCGGCAGGTGATCTCGCTCGTGCTCTACGGCGATGTCGCCGAGACGACCCTTCGTTCCGCCGCGAATCGCACACGAGATGCACTACTCCGTGACGAGCGGATCACGAGCGTGGAGCTCTCCGGCGTTCGCCCCCTCGAGATCAGCGTCGAGGTTCCTCAAGCCAGTCTGCGCAAACACGGCTTGACCCTGACGGGAATCGCACGACGAATTCGTGAGGCCTCGGTCGAGCTTCCGGGCGGCGCGCTACAAACAGAGTCCGGCGAGCTACTCCTCCGAACCGCCGAGAGACGCGACCAAGGTCCAGAGTTCGCCGACATCGTGGTTCTCAGTCGTCCCGACGGCTCACGGGTACGCGTGCGGGACATCGCTCAGGTGAAAGACGGCTTCCGCGACAACCATCAAAACGCCACGTTCAACGGCAAGCCGGCCGCAATGATCAACGTATTCAGAGTCGGCGACCAGACTCCGCTCGAGATCGCCGCAGCGGTCAAAGAGCACGTGAGCGAGCTGAAACGACGCTTGCCAAAAGGCCTCGGCGTCGCGACCTGGGTGGATCGCTCCGAGATGTACGAGGGACGCATCGAGCTCCTGCTCGACAACGCATTGATAGGCCTGTTGCTCGTCCTGCTGATACTCGGGCTCTTCCTTCAGGCGCGTCTGGCGTTCTGGGTCACGCTCGGTATCCCGGTGTCATTTGCGGGGTCGCTCCTGCTTTTTCCGATCGCCGACGTATCGATCAACATGTTGTCGCTCTTCGGCTTCATCTTGGCGCTCGGCATGGTGGTCGATGACGCGATTGTCGTCGGCGAGGCGATTTACAAACACCGGGCCGATGGAAAGCCTCGGCTCCAGGCGGCGATTGATGGGGCTAGAGAAGTCGCCAAGCCGGTCGTCTTCTCCGTGCTCACGACCTGCGTCGCCTTCATGCCAATGCTTTTCGTCCCCGGCGTTGCGGGGAAGTTCTTTCGAGTCGTGCCCCTCGTGGTCATTTCCGTTCTCCTGATGTCACTGGCGGAGTCACTGTTCGTGTTGCCCGCCCACCTTTCGCACCCGATGCCCTGGCTCTTGCGAGTAGTCCTCGCCCCGTACCTCTGTTTGATGCAGCTCCTTGCGAAGCTCGACATGCCGCGTCGGCTGGAGCGACATGTCCAGCGTGTCTATGCGCCCCTGCTCGCAAAGGTGCTCGACTGGAGGTACTTCACGGTTTCAGCTGGAGTCGCCCTCTTCATTCTGACGGCCGGCTTCGCGATCGGTCGCGTACCGCTCCGATTCATCCCCAACCTCGAAGGGGATCTGATCACGGTGCAGCTGCGGATGCCGCCGGGCACCCCCGCTTGGGACACCGAACGGGCCGCCAACCGTGTGGCGAGTTCGGCACGCTTGATCATGGAAGTCGAGCGGGCGAACAGCAAGGACCTGTTGGGCGTGTCCCGCGGACTGTTCACCCAAGTCGGAGCCAGGGTCTCGGTCGGGCCCGACTCGAACGGTCCAGCTGGCAAGGAGGGCAGTCACCTGGCCACCGTCATGGTGTACTTGGTCGACGCCGATGACCGCGACATCGCGACGGACGAGTTCGTTCGAAGGTGGCGAACGGTGGCCGGCGAGATCGCGGGCGTGGAATCGATGGTGTTCTCGCATGGCGAAGGAATCCGGGCGGGGCGACCCATTCACATCGACCTCATGCACGACGATGTCGACACGCTCGAGACGGCCGCAATTCGCCTCGCCCGAGACATCAGCGTCTACCGGGGGCTTGGCGACATCGAAAGCGGAGTGGCCCGAGGCAAAGAGCAACTCGACTTTCGACTAACCGACCTTGGGCGGTCCCAGGGACTGACCGAGCTGGACCTGGCCCGACAGGTGCGCGGCGCCTTCTTCGGCGCGGAGGCCGTGCGACAGCAGCGCGGGCGAGACGAGGTGCGTACCTACGTCCGTCTGCCACTCGAGGAGAGACGATCCCTCTACAATGTGCAGCGGCTCATGGTCCGCACACCCGCGGGGGGCGAGATGCCGGTTGCACGTGCGGCCGACGTCACGCGAGGTCGGGCGCACACGGTCATCCACCGCTCGAACGGTCGGAGGACCATTGCCGTCACGGCCGGACTGGCCCACGAAAGAGCGAACGCAGGTTCGATCACCGGCAGCATCCTCGAGAACGAGCTGGCAAAGCTCCTCGCGGCGGTCCCTGGGCTCGAATACCGTCCAGGTGGCGAGCTCGAGCGTCAGGCGGACGCGATGGGGTCGCTGTTTATCGGGTTCGTGATGGCACACATCGTCATGTTCTCGATTCTGGCCGTCGCTTTCCGAAGCTACCTGCAGCCCCTGCTAGTCATGTCAGCCATTCCGTTTGGCATGATCGGCGCAGTGTGGGGGCACGCCTTGATGGGCGTCGAGATTAGCCTGGTGAGTCTGATGGGTCTCGTCGCGCTTTCGGGAGTCGTTTGCAACGATTCGCTCATCTTGATCGATGCCGTCAATCAGAATCGCGAAGCAGGAATGGCCCCAATCGACGCGGTCATTCGAGGATGTACCCGTCGCTTTCGCCCAATCGTCCTGACCTCGTTGACGACCTTCTTCGGGCTCGCACCGATCATCCTCGAGAAGTCCGCGCAAGCGAGCTTCTTAGTACCCATGGCAGTTTCATTAGGCTTCGGCATCCTTGCAGCGACGTTCATCATGCTGCTGATCGTGCCCTCTTGTTACCTCATCCTCGAAGACCTGATCGCCGCCACCCGCAGCGTCGCCACTCACCTGCGGGAGCGACCGACGATCATCCCAGCACCCATCCGAAACGTGTCGAGTCATG
This sequence comes from Myxococcales bacterium, assembly GCA_029862185.1. Lineage (GTDB taxonomy): Bacteria > Myxococcota_A > Polyangia > Polyangiales > Houyiibacteriaceae > SG8-38. The sequence goes on along the minus strand of JAOTXX010000043.1, from coordinate 5,647 downwards.
CCGCTGAATAGTCACGCCGCGCGCCGCGGCAGAAGGGGAAGGCCCTCGCTCAAGATTTCGCCCATCGCTGCAGCTGTGTTCGCAACGGCCATCACGCTACAAACCTGCACGCCACTGGCGCGCGCGACAGGGGCTCATCCGGACGCGATTGTCGGCTACTGGCAACGTGGTGAAGGCGAGGCCGTCGTCGAGATCCGGAGGCGAGCGGACCACTACCACGGCGTCATCGTGGCGAGCGAGCGCCGCCCAGAGACGATTGGAACCGAGATCTTCAAGTCGCTGCGGTTCGACCCCGAACGTCGCTGCTGGCACGGCCGAGTGTACTCGATGGCACGCGACCGCGAGTTCTCGATAGAGATGACGCTTCCTGATCCAAACCGGTTCGTCATAAGTCTCCGGGTATTGTTCATTCGCAAGTCCGTGCAGTTCAACCGCCAGCTGCCGCACCTAGGGGATCCGAAGGATGTAACTGGTGCCGCCGAGCAGCGCCTTGCTACTGAACAAATCAGAGAGGTTCCTGACTAGGTCCCGTCCTTCGGGGCGTATCTGCATGACGGTGATTTCGTAGTGGATTGCACTCTTGTGCTTCGTGCGGACATCTTTGATAGCCGCGAGATCGGCCTCCGTGGAAAGCCCGACCCAGGCCCGTTGGCCTTCGATCATCGAGAACGGACCGATGACTGTAGGAGCGCCGGTCATGTCGACGTTGAACGTATCCATTGCCCCGTGGACCAACCCGGGATCGATAGTCACCGAGGCAGTGACCAGCCGCGTCCAGTCGACGTTACGGTAGCTCAGGGGCCGAGCGACCACTACGAGGTAGGTCAGGGGCTCTTCGGACCCTACCATTTCGAAGTGTTCGGTGACTGTATCCCGTCAGCTGAACTCGGATACAAAAGGGCTCTGAGTTAAGAGACACTTTGCCGAGGGCGAGAGCCCTGCTGAGGAGTGTCCCATGCCAAGAACAAAGAACCAATCGAGTGAAGCCGCCGTGCGCGACATCCGTCGCAAGACGCGCCGGAGGCCACCATCGTCGTGGACGGTAGTCCAGACAGCATCAACAGTCCCTGGCAACTGACGGGCCCTGATGGCTACAGGCGCGACGGCACCGGTGATGAGACTCTGACCGGCCGCGCCCCTGGCGAATACACGCTGACCTGGGGTGCAGTGGCAGGCTGGAGCGTTCCCGATCCGAGCAGCGAGACGCAAACCGTAGCCGATGGCGGGACCATCACCTTCAGCGGCACCTACACCGAGCAAACGATCCCACTTGGAGCGATAGCGGTCGATGCGGCACCCGACAGCATCGATGCGCCATGGCAGTTGACCGGCCCCGACGGTTATAGCCGCGAGGGTATGGGTGACGAGATGCTGCTCGACCTCGCTCCCGGCGACTACACCATCACCTGGGGCGCGGTATCGGGATACGACGGCCCAAGCCCTGGCAGTGAGACGAAGGCGGTAACCGCCGACGCGACCACGACGTTTGAAGGGGACTACACCCTGGTCGCTGGAGAGGTCGCGCTCGACCTCACGAATGTCGACCTCGGGCAAAGCGGATACGTCCGGATCGCCGATGACCCGGGCCTCGAGCCCCAAGTGTTCACACTTGAGGCATGGATCACGCCTGAGGGAGCAGGCTTCGGAGGAGCCGATATCTACCGAAACATCATCATCGGTAAGTCCATCGAAGGGCAAACAGGCGTCAACCTCGGCTCCTGGTCAATGACCTGGTCGGCGGTCAACGAAGCGGTCTACTTCAGCGTCGTCCACCAGGCGAATAGCTCGCAAGCCGCAAACGTGAGGACCCCCGATGGCGCAGTTCCTGCCGGCTCGACGGTTCATGTCGCCGGCACGTTCGATGGTAACAGCCTCGTCCTCTACGTCGATGGCTCCCTCGTAGGCACGGCCGATTTCTCTTGGGACGGCGTGTACTACGGCGACGACGACGTGTTGATTGGCGCAGGTAACTTCGCTCTGGGCTTCTACCGACGCTTCGACGGAGTCATCGACGACGTGCGCATCTGGGACCACGCGCGCAGCGCCGAGCAGGTCGCTGCCAACATGAGCTGCAGACTGACGGGAGACGAGACGGGTCTGCTGGCGTACTGGGGCTTCGAGACTGGAACATTGGTCGACGACAGCGGTAACGGGCACGACGGTGTCGCCGAAGACACCGGCGGCAACGTGAGCTTCGTTGTGCCACGGGCCACTCTGCCAGGGTGCCCACCCCGATAACGGGCCAAGGCCACGGCTTCCACGGCTCGGTCACCACACCCAGGGATCATGCCAAAGAGTGTCTCGCGCCGGTCTCGCGACACCAGCTGCAAGCGAGTCCCTCAGCGCCCGCTGAGCACTTCAACGGCTTGGCGATCTTGCGATGTCGCGGCTTTCGTTGGGGCGCACGGGGTCTCTCATCACGGCTGAGGAAATCAGCACGACTATGTCTTGCGAGGTCAACGAATACTGTCGCGTCTTGGGCGGATTCAACTCCAAGCCGGAAGCGTCCTCCGTGACCTCGCCGATACGCAATCCGATGGCGAGGTCACCGCGCGCGAGGACTGCAGATTGCACCTCAAGAAAGGTGACGACTCGTCCCGTGAGACCGAAGTCTGACGCCGACCGAAAGGCGAACTCCGTGCCGCCAGCCGCAAAAAGCTCCTCGAATACCGGCGCGAGCTCCCGACGAAGTCCCACCTGCGCAAGCATGTGACTGAGGATGAGCGGGCTTATCAGAACCTCACTGGGTCGGTTGCCGAGCAGGCTGACGTTCTCCTGGTCGAGGAGCTCGATCAAGATCTGCGGACGTGGATGATCGTCGAGAACGTTTTGGAGCAGTAAGTAACCCACGATGGTACGCGCGTCCGACTCCTCCCCAGACGCAATCCAGTCGTTTCCCATCATGATGATGTTGTTGTAGGTTTCGGGGCGCAGTCGCCTGAGGTCCTTCGGCGCCGTGTAGTCGGCCTCAATGTGCGATAGCTCGATCCTCTCGAGGTCGCCATCGTGGCGAGCAAGCAACGTTTGCTCTCTTAGCCCATCGGGCTCAGGCCGAGAGCCGAGTTTCGCGGTACTGAATGTTATGTCGCCGGGGACGCCACGCGGACAGGGCGTTTGTTCTTCCTACGCTCGCACGGTACACAAAGCGCCATGAAGACCTCGTCTTACGCATGCTTGGTTTTGGGCTTCGCTGCAGCGTGCAGCAGCGAGACGGACATCACGGTGGCGGACACGACCGCCGAGGTGAGCATCGACATTTCGGCTCCTGTCGCGACGGTCGATGAACGCTACCTCTCGTTCGCGGTCGATACGGCCCAGGTCGTCGGCGGCTTGTTCTGGTCCGCAGAACCCGTTGCCCAGCTGATCGGGCAAGAACGGCAGCCCGTCTACGACTTCTCGCGCCCCCGCCTTCGGGCGCTTGCCAGCCAGCTCGCGCCAGCCTTCTTGCGAATCGGCGGAAGCGACGCCGACCGTGTCTTCTACGATATGAGCGAGGATCCCGTCAGCGAAGAGGAGCTCAGCGAAGAATACGAGTTCGTGCTGACCGCAAGACAGGTCGACGGCATCTTCGAGTTTGCCGAAGCGCTTGGCCTGGATGTGATGTTCACCTTGAGCGCTGGCCCCGGTGCGAGAAACGAAAGCGACGAGTGGACACCGGACATGGCGCGATCGCTCCTCGAATACGTCTCGGACAAAGAGTACGAGGTGACGCTTTGGGAGCTCGGGAACGAGTGGGATCGCTTCTCGATCATCCTCGGCATTCCTGCGACGCCGGAGCTCGCGGTGACGGACTTCGCCAAGGCGCGGACCCTGCTCGACGAGTTCTACGACGACTTCAAGCTCGGGGGACCATCGAGCGCGTACTGGCCCAGCATTGGCGAGCTCGTCCCGATGTACGGCCCCTTCATGGAGATGGGTGGCGCCGATTCAATCGACGTCGTGACGTGGCACTACTACCCGACCCAGTCTGAGCGTGGCGGCATTCTTCGCACCGACCCCTGGGAGCGCGGCATCCTTCTCGACCCCGAGAACCTCGATGTCGGCTTGTTTTGGGCAGACGAGGTCGCGACTCATCGCGACATGCACGCACCGGAGACGCCAATTTGGCTTGGCGAGTCGGGACACGCGCAGTTTGGTGGACAGCCCAGCGCCTCGGATTCGTTTGAAGGCACGTTCTGGTGGCTCGACCAGCTCGGCGCATTTGCGCGCCGCAACGTGCAGATTTCCGTTCGTCAGACGCTCTCCGGCTCGAACTACGGGCTCATCGACGATGTGACGCTCGACCCACGACCCGACTACTGGGCGTCGGTGCTCTGGCGACGGCTGATGGGAGAGCGTGTGCTCGACGTGACACGCACCGCAGTCGACGACTACGTGCGCGTGTACGCGCACTGCACCGAGGGTCCTCCCGGCGCTGTGGCCGTGCTCGTCATTAACCTGCTTCAAGACGAGAACGTGCGCATCAAAGTCGACGGCATCACGAGCCTTCGCAAAGAGATCTACGTACTGACCTCGGACGCGCTCGATTCCAAAGACATCCTGCTCAACGGCACGGTGCTGCGCGACGACAACGGCGTCCTCCCGCCGCTCGAGCCCAAGATCACGGACGGCCCGGCAGACATTCCGCCACGCGCCATGGCGTTCGTCCTCTACCCGTTCGCAGACGCGCCGGCCTGTCAGTAGCGACTCCTCAATCGTGGTACCGCGCGTCGACTAGGGCACCGATGGCGGCTTTGGCGCTCGAGCGTTCGTAGCCGTAGACGCCGATGAGGACCTGGAGGGCTTGTTGCGCCGACTCGCGGAGGTCGCCTTTTCGATGGGGCTCAGTGACGCCGCAATGGTGCCGAGCTCGCTTTCCGAGAAACGCGAGGCGTCGGACTTTTGAAGCCGGGTGAGCACGGCCCACATCGCGGCGACGTACGTGGTGTGTGGAGCGACGTGCTTTGGGATCTGCGGGACGATTTGGCCGTCGTAGATTTCGCGCTCGTCGGAGCGTAGTCGAGATAAACGCCTTTTCAGATTCACGTCCCAGGCGACATAACATTCAGTACCGCGCAATTCGGCGCTCATCCTGAGCCCGATGGGCTAAGGGGCCTCCGGGAGATCGGTCACCATCAGGTCGGTCGGCATTCGGTAGCCAGCCAAGCCGCGACCGGGGGTCACTCCATCAAGGCGATTCAGGCCCAGCTCGGGCACAAGTCAGCCAAGGGCACGCACCAGTACGCCCATCTCGGGCAGCGGGCCCAGCTCCGACTGGTAGAGGCGCTCGAGCCCTCCGCGCCGCCTCACGTCAACCTCAGGTCAACGAGGGGAAACCGGTAGGCGACGCGAATGCTGCAACAACCCGAAACCACAAACCAATCGCCGACGCCCCATAAGAAAAGGGGCGACCCGGCACGGACGCCAATGGTCCGTTTCGCGGTCTCGCAAAACGCCAACGAAAACAATACTTCCCTAGTAATCATGCACGAGTACACGCGTCGCCATGTTCACGTCACGTCACTCGATCTCACATGATCAAAGATCGCCACGGCACCCTCACGGCACCGAGGCGCGACAACCGAACACAAACGAAGAGAGAAACTGATCAGCTCTGGTTATCATTCAGCTTCACATCGTTAGGTCACCGGGCGCGTTTGATCACCAG